>NZ_CP042172.1:1520644-1824773 GCF_005937985.2 Arthrobacter sp. KBS0702
GGTGCGGTGTCGATCGCCTCGATCACCTCCTGCACCAACACGTCCAACCCGTCCGTGATGCTGGCCGCCGCGCTGCTGGCCCGCAACGCCGTGGAGAAGGGCCTCGCCTCCAAACCGTGGGTCAAGACCTCTGTGGCCCCGGGTTCCAAGGTCGTCACCGACTACTACAACAAGTCTGGCCTGACCCCGTACCTGGAGAAGCTCGGCTTCTACATCGTCGGCTACGGCTGCGCGACCTGCATCGGTAACTCCGGCCCGCTCGACGCCGAAATCTCCGAGGCCATCCAGGCCAACGACCTTTCCGTCACGGCAGTCCTCTCTGGTAACCGCAACTTCGAAGGCCGGATCAACCCGGACGTCAAGATGAACTACCTGGCCTCCCCGCCGCTGGTCATCGCGTACGCCCTGGCCGGAACCATGGACTTCGACTTCGAGAACGACGCGCTGGGCCAGGACGAAGCCGGCAACGACATCTTCCTGAAGGACATCTGGCCGAACCCGGTCGAGGTCCAGCAGGTCATCGACTCCTCGATCGACAAGGGCATGTTCGCCCGCGGCTACGAGGGCGTCTTCGAGGGCGACGACCGCTGGAAGGCGCTCGACACCCCGGCCGGCGACACCTTCGCCTGGGATGAGAAGTCCACCTACGTCCGGAAGCCCCCGTACTTCGAGGGCATGCAGGCCAAGCCGGAGCCCGTGAAGGACATCACCGGAGCCCGCGTGCTGCTCAAGCTCGGCGATTCCGTCACCACGGACCACATCTCCCCGGCCGGTTCCTTCAAGTCCGACACCCCGGCCGGCCAGTACCTGTTGGCCAACGGTGTGGAGCGCAAGGACTTCAACTCCTACGGCTCACGCCGTGGCAACCACGAAGTCATGATCCGCGGCACCTTCGCCAACATCCGGATCAAGAACCAGCTCCTCGACGGCGTCGAGGGCGGCTTCACCCGCGACTTCACGCAGGCCGACGGCCCGCAGGCCTACGTCTACGACGCCGCGCAGAACTACCAGGCCGCCGGCACCCCGCTGGTTGTCCTGGCCGGCAAGGAGTACGGCTCCGGCTCGTCCCGTGACTGGGCCGCCAAGGGCACCGCACTGCTGGGTGTCAAGGCTGTCGTCGCGGAGAGCTACGAGCGCATCCACCGCTCCAACCTGATCGGCATGGGCGTCCTGCCGCTGCAGTACCCGGCCGGCCAGAACGCCGCCAGCCTGGGACTGACCGGCACGGAAACCTTCGCGGTTGAGGGCGTCACCGCCCTCAACGAAGGCACCACGCCGAAGACCCTCAAGGTCACCGCCACGGCCGAAGACGGCACCACCACGAGCTTCGACGCGGTCCTGCGCATCGATACCCCGGGTGAAGCCGACTACTACCGCAACGGCGGCATCCTGCAGTACGTGCTGCGCCAGATCTCCGCTAGCTAGCGGCGTCCGGCAGCACCGACCGAAAGCCCCGGTCCGTCCCCGACGGACCGGGGCTTTCCCGTTTCCGGCATCCCGCCCGGTTCCGAGGCGTTAGAGTTAAAAGGCATGTCTACTACCCGCAAGGAGGGGCCGTTGGGAATCTTGGAGACCATCCGGAGTCCGCAGGACCTGAGCAAATTGTCCGAGGCGCAGCTGGAACAGCTGGCAGCCGAGGTCAGGGAGTTCCTGATCGGCAACGTTTCCCAGACGGGAGGCCACCTCGGGCCGAACCTCGGCGTCGTTGAACTCACCATTGCGGTGCACCGGATCTTCGATTCCCCCCGCGACAGCATCGTCTTTGACACCGGCCACCAGTCCTATGTGCATAAGCTCCTCACCGGCCGCCAGGACTTCAGCACGCTCCGCCAGCAGGGCGGCCTCTCCGGTTATCCGGACCGCGGCGAATCCGAGCACGACATTGTCGAAAGCTCCCATGCCTCCTCCTCGCTGTCCTGGGCCGACGGCATCTCCCGCGCCCGCCGGCTGACCGGCGACGGCGACCGGTACGTCATTGCCGTCGTCGGCGACGGCGCCCTGACCGGCGGCATGGCCTGGGAGGCCATCAACAACATCGCCGCGGACAAGAAGCGCCGCGTGGTGATCGTCGTCAACGACAACGGCCGCTCCTACGCCCCGACCGTCGGCGGCGTCGCCGACTACCTCGCCTCGCTGCGCCCCACGATCGACTCGCTCCGCGCCGCGCCCGCCTACGAAGGCGCCCTCGACTGGTGGAAGAAGCGGCTGCAGAGCGGCGGCCCCGTCGGCCAGTTCACCTACAAGAGCCTGCATGCCATGAAGAAGGGCATCAAGGACTGGTGGGCGCCGCAAGGCATGTTCGAGGACCTCGGCATGAAGTACATCGGCCCGGTGGACGGCCACAACCTCCAGGCCATGGAGCACGCGCTGTCCACGGCCAAGAACTACGCCGGGCCCGTGATCGTCCACGCCATGACCGAAAAGGGCCACGGCTACGCGCCGGCCCGAGCCCATGAGGCGGACCAGTTCCACGCCGTCGGGATCATCGACCCGGAAACCGGCGAGCCCACCGAAGCCGGCGGCGCGAAGTCCTGGACTTCCGTGTTCGCCGATGAGATCGCCGCCATCGCCGATGAACGCAAGGACATCGTCGGCATCACCGGGGCCATGCTGATCCCGGTGGGGCTGCACAAGTTCGCCGCGCGCCACCCGGACCGGGTGTTCGACGTCGGCATCGCCGAACAGCACGCCCTCACCTCCGCGGCCGGCATGGCCTTCGGCGGACTGCACCCGGTGGTGGCCGTCTATGCGACCTTCCTGAACCGCGCCTTCGACCAGTTGCTGATGGACGTGGCGCTGCACAAGGCCGGCGTCACCGTGGTGCTGGACCGGGCCGGCGTCACCGGGCCCGACGGCGCCAGCCACCACGGCATGTGGGACATGGCAATGGTGCAGATCGTTCCCGGCCTGCACCTGGCAGCGCCCCGCGACGCGTCCCGGCTGCGCGAGGAACTGCGCGAGGCGGTCGCCGTCGAAGACGCACCCACCGTCATCCGCTACTCCAAAGGCACAGTCGGCGCCGAAGTGGAAGCACTCGAACGGCTCAGCGACGGTGTCGACGTGCTGGCGCGCCGGCCTGCCGGGTCGAGCGAAAACGACGTCCTGATCGTCAGCGTCGGCGCCATGTCCGAACTCGCCCTTGACGTCTCCAACCGCCTGGGCGCCCAAGGCATCAGCTCCACGGTGGTGGACCCGCGCTGGGTCCTGCCGGTCCCCAAGTCCGTCATCGCCCTCGCCTCGCACCACCGACTCGTGATCTGCATCGAGGACGGCGTCCGGGCCGGCGGCGTGGGCTCCCGGATCCGCCAGGAAATGCGTGCCGCCGGAGTGGACACCGCGCTGAACGAGGTAGGCCTTCCAGTGGAGTTCCTGGACCACGGGAGCCGCAGCCAGGTGCTCGAGCGCGTGGGACTCACCGCCCAGCAGATCACCCACGACGTCGTCGCCCAGGTCCTCGGGACCAAGGTGCCGTTCGCCCGGCCGCTGCCCGGCCAGGCGCACCCCAGCACCGGCAGCCTGCCGATCCTGTGAGGACCCCGTCGTTGGACCAGCAGTACCACGCCGTCACGGCACAGCAAGCACCCTTCGACGGCACCTGCCGCGGACGGTTTACGAAGGGACAGCCATGAGCGGCATCATCCGGGTTTACAAACGCGACGAAGAGGGAGTCCTGCACTTCAGGGAGGCCTGGATCGACGAGCAATACCACGAGTTCGTGATGAACCACGGCGTCGTCGGGCACCAGAGCACCACCGAGGAAACCGACGCGGCCGACGCAGAGACTGCGGAGCGGCTCATGGACGCCTTCGCCGTGCAGTGCGCCGAGGACGGCTACGCCGAAATCCCGGAGGACGAGCAGTTCTGGGTGGTGGCGCAGTACGCGCTCAAGACCAAGGACGGCACCAGCCGCGACCGCTACCTCGAGGAAAAGGCCAAGGACGCCCTGATCAGCCACCTCGCCTGGCGCGGCCTCGGAGTGGTGGACCGCTCCGAATTCTCCGACGCCAAGCTGAACATCTTCTGCCTCACGCCCGAGGTCAACAAAACGGTCAATGCGATCAAGGTCTGCATCCGTGGCGAGGACCTGGACTTCACCAAGCTCAGCATCGGCGCCGCACCGTTCGGCGGAACGGACTTCAAACTGAAGCACTCGGCCAAACCCGCCAACAGCTTCACGCTCTAGGCACCATCCGTCCGGACACTGGCCCGGAAAGTACCTGCCAGGAGCCGGGCACGGCTTACATCAGTTTTGGGGGCAAGCGACTGGAAGGCAACGCAATGACGCGAAAATCCCCTCGACCCGGCAGCACTCCACTTCCCGCAGGGCTGGCGGCCCCCGCCCGCAAGTCCCTGGCCCATGCGGGCGTGGAAACCCTCGAACATGTCATGGAACTGGGCCGCCGCCGGCTGACCGGGATGCCGGGCGTCTGCCCGCGCACCCTGGCCCAGCTCCAGGACGCCATGGACGAACACGGGCTGGAACTGCCCGCGGGATAGGGGCACGGGGCTCTGTGGCGGAGGGGAGCGTGCCGCCCCTGACGCGGCGGCGCGCGCGGCCGTTATAGGCTGAATCCCATGACTGAATACCGCCGCGTAGGAAATTCCGGACTGACCGTCTCCGTCGTGGGCTTGGGCTGCAACAACCTGGGCCGGGCCAACACCGCCACCGAGTCGCAGGAGGGGACCGACGCCGTCGTGCATGCGGCCCTGGACGCCGGCATTACCTTCTTCGACGTCGCCGACGCCTACGGCCGGGAGCCCGGGCTCAGCGAAACCATGCTGGGCAACGCACTCGGGTCCCGCCGCGGCGACGCCGTGATCGGCACCAAGTTCGGCATGGACATGCGCGGGACCAACGGCAACGACTTCGGCGCCCGGGGATCCCGCCGCTACATCATCGAGGCGGCCGAGGCGTCCCTGCGGCGGCTCGGAACCGACTGGATCGACCTGTACCAGTTCCACACCCCGGACCCGCTGACCCCCATCGACGAGACCCTTGCGGCGCTCGATGAGCTCGTGACCAGCGGAAAGGTCCGCTACATCGGCCATTCCAACCGGGCCGGCTGGCAGATCGCCGAGGCCGAATTTGTTGCCCGCGCCCGCGGCGGAGCCCGGTTCATCTCCAGCCAGAACCACTACAACCTGCTGGACCGCCGCGCCGAACTGGAAGTCACCCCTGCAGCCGAAGCCTACGGCCTGGGCGTGCTGCCCTACTTCCCGCTCGCCAACGGCCTGCTCACCGGCAAGTACTCCGAGGGCCAGGCGCCGGAAGGTTCGCGCCTGAGCCACACCCGCACCAACCTCGTCCACGACGCCGACTGGAAACAGCTGGGCGCGTTCTCCGCCTTCGCCGCCGAGCGGGACCTGACCGAGATCCAGGTGGCCTTCTCCTGGCTCGCCGCCCAGCCCTCCGTCAGCAGCGTCATCGCGGGCGCGACCCGGCCCGAACAAGTCCGGCAGAACGCCGCCGCCGTCGCCTGGGTCCCGGACGCCCAGGAGCTCGCCGAACTCGATGCGATCTTCCCGCGCACGCCAAAGGTCGCACTGTTCTGAGCCGCACTGTTCTGAGCCGCACCGTGCCCGAGACTGACGCCGCCGTCCGGCGGATCCTGATGGATGTCGATACCGGCATCGACGACGCCCTGGCCATCGTCTACCTGCTGTCCAGGCCCGAGGTCCACCTGCAGGCGATCACCTGTACCGCCGGCAACGTCGGCGCACGCCAGGTGGCCCTGAACAGCCTGTCACTGCTGGAGCTGTGCGGGCGGCAGGGGATCGAAGTCGCTATCGGCGCCGAGGTCCCGCTGGAAATCCCGCTCGTCACCACCGAAGAGACCCACGGGCCGCAGGGGATCGGCTACGCCGAACTGCCCGCCCCCGCCCAGCCGATCTCGCAGCGCCACGCCGTCGACGTCTGGGTGGAGGAGGCCCGGGCGCACCCGGGGGAGATCACCGGGCTGATCACCGGACCGCTGACCAACTTCGCCCTCGCCCTGCGCCGCGAACCGGAGCTGCCGCGGCTGCTCAAAGGCCTCGTCATCATGGGCGGCAGCTTCTACTACCAGGGCAACACCACGCCGACGGCGGAATGGAACACCTCGGTGGATCCGCACGCCGCCAAGGAAGTCTTCGCCGCCTACCGCGGGCTGCCGGAGGACAAACTGCCGTTGGTCTGCGCCCTCGAATCGACCGAACGGATCGAGATGCTGCCGGAACACCTGCGCCGGCTCGGCGAGGCCGCCGGCGCCGCCGAACCCGAGCTGGTGCTCCCGGACCAACCCGAGGGGCAGCGCAGCACCTCCAGCAGCCCGCTGGTCGCCTGCCTGTCCGACGCGATCCGCTTCTACATGGAGTTCCACCGGCTCTACGACCAGGGCTACGTGGCCCACATGCACGATGCGTTCGCCGCCTGCGCCGCCGTCGGACGCACACCCTTCAGCACCCGGGCGGCGACGGTCGACGTCGAGACCGACTCTCCGCTGCTGGCCGGCACCACCGTGGCCGACTTCCGGGGACTCTGGGGGCTCCCGCCGAACGCCAGGATCGTCGCGGACAACGATCCCGGCCAGTGCTTCGACGAGCTGATTTCCTCGGTGGGCGCGCTGGCCCGGTCGCTGGCCTCACGGTAGCCGCAGCCCGGAACGGGAGCCCGCGCCGGCGGTGTACCCCCCGGTGTTCCGGGCGGTGTTTCCGGCGGGGCGGGGGATCGCTAAGATGATAGCTGCGCCGAGGTGACATGAGGCGGATATTCCAGACCCACGCCGAAGGACTTTTCCCATGTCACAGCAGCCCCTGACCCTCCCCGACGCAGGCTCCCGGAACGGAGCCGCACGGGCCCCGCGCCGCCGTCGGCTGCTCGAAATCGCGGGCGCCGCGGCCATCGCCGCCACCTATGTCTTCCTCGTCCTGACCCAGCCGGTGGAGCTCGCCGACGGCCTGGCCAGCTTCTCCGCGCTCGTCGCCCTTGGCGGTTTCCTGCTCGGCGCGGCGCTGCTGCTGGTCGCCGTGTTGCCCGTGCTGCCCACGTCCACCCTGGTCCTGATGCCGGTGGCGATCGTGCTCAACGTGGTTCTCGGCCAGCTGATGGGCAGCACCGGACTGCCGTTCTACCTTGACGCGATCGGCACGGTCCTGATCGCCGTCCTGGCCGGCCCGGCCGCCGGCGCCGCCACCGGGGTGCTCGGCAGCATCGTATGGTCCTTTTTCAACCCCACGGTGCTTCCCTTCGCCGCCGGCGCGGCCCTGATCGGCTTCCTCGCCGGGCTCGCCGCCCGCGGCGGCCTGTTCCGCCGCTTCTACCTCGCGCCCGTGGCCGGCTTCGTCACCGGGATCCTGGCCGGCGTTGTCTCCGCCCCGATTGCGGCGTTCGTCTATGGCGGAACCGCGGGCCTGGGCACCGGAGCCGTCGTCAGCGCCTTCCGCGCCATGGGCGACACCCTGCTGGCCGCCATCACCAAGCAGGCCCTCATCTCGGACCCGATGGACAAGGCCATCGTCTTCACGATCGCCGCCCTGCTGGCGTACGCCCTGCCGCGACGCACCACGTTCCAGTTCGCCTTCGTCCGCCGCTTCCGGGTGCTCGCAGGCAAGGCCCCGGCGGCACCCGTCGCCTAGAACCATGCGCCTGCACCCGCTGACGGCCCTGACCGCGGCCGGCTGCGCCGCGGTCACCACGACGGCGGCGGGCAGCTGGCCGCTGTCCCTCACGGTGGTGTTGGCGGCCGTGCTGCTCGCCGTGCGTGCGGGCGTGGGGCCCCGGGTGCTGGCGTCCGCCGCGGTCATCCTGGCGCCGCTGTGCCTGTCCCTGCTGGTACTGCACGGACTCTTCTTCCCGGAAGGCCACACGGTGCTGGCAAAGTGGGGTCCGGCCCGGGTGACCACCGAGGGGCTTGGCTTCGCCTTGGAGCTGGCCTCGCGGACGGCCGCGTCGGTCCTGGTGCTCCTGCTGTTCTCCTTCACCGTCAGCGTCCCGGATCTCCTGACCGCCCTGGCCGTTCGGCGGATCCCCCCGCAGTTCAGCTTTGTGCTCGCCTCCACGCTCACCCTGGTCCCCGCCATGGCCGGCCGGCTGGAGAAGATCCGGCAGGCCCAGGAGGCGCGCGGGCTGGTGGTGCGGCGCGGGCTGCTGCCCCGGCTGGCCGCGGCCAGGCTCCAGGCGGTGCCGCTGGTCCTGGGCCTCCTGGAAGACGCGGGGGTCCGGGCGCAGGCGCTCGACGCGCGCGGTTTCGGCGCGCCGGGCCCGCGGACCAGCTACCGGCAGCTGCAGGACCCGCCCGGGCAGCGAATGTTCCGTGCCGCGGCGCTCCTGCTGACCGCTGCCGCCGTGGTGCTGCGGCTCGTCACCGCCTGGCCGGCGGCGATCCCCGCATGAGCGCCTCCGGACGCGCCACCTCCTCGCCGCCGGCAGCCGCCGCGCGGATCGTCAGCTTCAGCTTCCACGGCGACGCGGGGGAGGCCCTGCGCGACATACGGCTGTCCGTGCAGCCGGGTTCCCTGACCGCCGTGCTGGGAGGTTCCGGCAGCGGCAAGACCACCCTCGGCAAGGTACTCGCCGGCTGGCTCCGGGCCGGCCACTCCGGGATCCTGCGCGGGAGCCTGGCCCTCGGCGCGGATGTCCTGGAGTTCAACGGCGCCAGCGGAGACCCCCGGATCGACCCGGCCGCCTGGTCCGGCCGGGTAGGCTACGTGCCGCAGGACGCCGGTGCCATGCTCTCCTCGGTGCGCTCCACGGTCGCCGAGGAACTGGCCTTCGGCCTCGAGAACCGGGCCGTCCCGCGCCTGGAGATGCTCCGGCGCGTGGCGCGGAGCGCGGAACTGACCGGCCTGTCCGGTCTCATGGAGCGGAACCCGGCGGAGCTTTCCGGCGGCGAGCTGCGCCGGCTGGCGGTGGCCTGCGCTGTCATTGCCGAGCCGGAGGTGTTGGTCCTGGACGAGCCGCTGGCCTCCCTCGATGCGGCCGGCGGCCGCCAGCTCCGGACGCTGGTGGACGGGCTGCTTGCCGCCGGCACCGCCGTCGTGCTGTTGAGCCAGGCAGTGGACGCCCTGGCCCGCAGCGCCGGGAACTGGCTCGTGCTGGACGGCGGCACGGCGACGGCGGAAGGCGCGCCGGCCGAGCTGGCGGGCGGCCCCCACCTGCGCGACGCCGGGGTTGTGGTGGCGGCCATGGCCGCCGCACCCCCGCAGGCGCTGCCCGCCGCCCCGGCAGCGGCTGCGGCGCCGGTCCTTGAACTGCGGGGGATCGGCTTCGGCTACGGCCCCGCCGGCGTGCTGCGGAACCTGGACCTCACCGTCCGCCCGGGGGAAATCGTCGCCGTCACCGGCCCCAACGGCAGCGGAAAATCCACGCTGCTGCGCCACTTCAACGGGCTGCTCCGGCCCGACGCCGGCGATGTGCGCGTCCAGGGACAAAGCATCGACGGGATCCCGACCGGCCGCATCGCCGCCTCGGTCGGCCTGCTGTTCCAGCAGCCGCGCGACCAGCTCTTTGAACGGACGGCGCTGCGGGAGGTCGGCTTCGGCCTGCCCCGCCTGGTCGGCGCCGGAGCCGCGGCCGGACGGGCGCGCGAGGCGCTGGCCGCCGTCGGACTCTCCGACGCCGCGGGGGAGCACCCCGCCGAACTCCCGTCCTCCCGGCAGCGGCTGCTGGCCCTGGCCACCGTGCTGGCCCGCAGGCCGGCCGTCCTGGCCCTGGATGAGCCCACCGTGGGACTGGACCGGCACGGCCTCGAACACCTCGCCGACGCCGTGGCCGCGGCGGCGGCGCGGGGCGCCGGCGTCGTGATGGTCACCCACGACCTGGACTACGCCCGGGCCAGCGCCCACCGCGTCCTCGCGCTCGACGGCGGCACCCTGCGGGAGACGTGGCGGCGCGGCAGCGCCTGAGCCGGGCACGCTTCCTGGCGCCCGTTCCGGCGCCTGTGCTTGCCGAGCCGATTTCGGCCGGCCGGGCGATCTCCAACCCTTTTCCCGGCTTTCACCCAGCCACGGCGGATACCGTCCAGCCATGACCTCAAAAACCCTTGTCATCAACTCTGCCCTGGGCGCGGTGATTCTCGCGCTCGGAGCGGGTACCTACCTGTCTGTCACGGCGGCCGGTTCCACGTCCCAGGCAGCCTCGGTGCGGACGGTAGCGGTGAGCAAGGCCGGCATCTCCTCGGTGGCCACAGCGTCCGGCAACGTCACCTCCGCGACCACCACTGTGGTCAACGCGCAGAACTGCACCGGCGCCATCATTTCGGTCAACGCAGCGCTGGGCCAGCAAGTGACGGCCGGCCAGCAACTGCTGACCATCGATCCCACCAACGCCCAGAATGCGCTCAAGACTGCCGAGGCGCAGCTGGCCTCGGTCAGCGCCCAGGCGAACCAGCAGGAGGTGAGCGCCGCCGGCCAGGTCACTTCCGCCAACCAGAACCTGGTCAACGCCCAGCAGTCCGCCAGCCTGGACGCATCGCAGCAGGCTGCCGCGGTGGCGGCAGCCCAGAAAGCGGTGGACACGGACACCGCCGCGGTCACCGCCGCACAGGCCCAGCCCGTGCCCAACCCCAAACCGGCCAACTGGACGGACCCGGTCACCGCGGCGCAGAACCAGCTCGCCAAGGACCAGCAGGTCCTCACCCAGGCGCAGAACCAGGCGTCCACGACGCAGCTCAAGGACAAGCAACAGCTCGCGACCGCATCAACGGCCCTCGGCAACGCCCAGAACTCGGCCGCCTCAGCCGGCGGCACGAACATCACCAGCGCCCAGGTGGCGGTGGAGACCGCCCAGGCCAACCTTGCCTCCTGCAACGTCAACGCGCCGGCGGCAGGCACCGTGACGGCGGTCAATGCGACCGTCGGTGCGCTGGCCGGATCCGCGGGGTCCTCGGGCGCAACGGGAGGCGGTTCAGCGGCAACGGGCTCCGCTACCTCGGGTTCCTCCGCGGGCACGGCGGCTTCGGGTTCCTCCGGAGGCGCCACGGCCGCCGCTGGCCTGGTCACCATCAGTGACACCACCCACCTTCAGGTGGTGGCCGGCTTCTCCGAAGCCGATGTCGCCACCATGAAGCCCGAGCAGACCGCGCAGTTCGTTTTCCCGGCCCTGGGCCAGCAAGCCAACGCCGCTCCGGTGACGGGCAAGGTCGTGTCGATTGCGCAGACGTCCAGCACCACCAACGGCGTCGTGACGTATCCGGTGACCGTATCAATCGCCAACCCGCCGGCCAGCCTGCGCCTGGGCCAAAGTGCGAACATCACCGTCACTACCGCGGTGGCGGATAACGCGCTGCTGGTTCCGAGCCTGGCCGTGACCACGAGCGGGGACCGCCAAAGCGTCAACGTCCTCCGGAACGGAACCACGACCCCCACCCGGGTCACGACCGGAATTACCGCCAACGGCAGGACCCAGATCCTGACCGGGCTCTCCGAGGGGGACCAGATTGAACTTCCGGCGATCTCCAGCACCCTGGACAGCGGCACCGGGACAACGCAGCAGGGCAACGGCTTCGGTGGCGCCGGCTTCGGCGGCGGCAACCGTGGCGGCGGCACCCGCAGCGGGGGGCAGTAGGCCGTGGCGGCGGTCATCGAACTGACCGGGGTCACCAAGGTCTACGGCAAGGGCGAAGCGGAGGTGCGCGCCCTGGACGGGGTCGGCATCACCATCGAACGCGGCGACTTCGTAGCCATCATTGGAGCCTCCGGCTCCGGCAAATCCACGATGATGAACATCATCGGCTGCCTGGATGCTCCGACGTCGGGGAGCTACTTCCTGGACGGCATCCGCACCGCCGAACTGGACGAATACCAGCAGGCGCAGATCCGCAACCGGAAGATCGGCTTCGTGTTCCAGAACTTCAACCTGATCTCCCGCACCAAGGCAGTGGACAACGTCGCCATGCCGCTGGCCTACGCCGGGATCGGCCGCCAGGTGCGGCAGACCCGTGCGCTGGCGATGCTGGATGCCGTCGGCCTCTCCAGCCGCGCTGACCACAAACCCTCCCAGCTCTCCGGCGGCCAGCAGCAGCGCGTTGCGATCGCGCGGGCACTGGTCACCAACCCGGTCCTGCTGCTCGCCGACGAACCGACCGGCGCCCTGGATTCGCGGTCCTCCGACGAAATCCTGGATCTGTTCGAGCGGCTGCACGAGGCGGGCCGGACCATCGTGATGATCACCCACGAGGCGGACGTGGCGGAACGTGCCGGCCGGGTGATCCGCATGCAGGACGGCCGGATCGTGTCCGACACCCGCCAGCGTCCGTTGCGCGGCCGGGCCCTGGCGGGTGTGCAGTGAGCCTTCTGGAGTCCGCGCGCTTCGCTCTCGCCGGCGTCGCGGCCAACAAAATGCGTTCCGTGCTGACCACGCTGGGGATCCTGATCGGCATCGCCGCCGTGATCGTCCTGCTCGCCGTGGGCGCCGGCACAAGCAACGCCATCAAGGCCCAGATCGGCAAGCTGGGAACGAACGTGTTGACGGTCAGCCGCTCCACCGCGGTGGGCGGCAGGGCCGGAGCCGGAACCCAGGTCAGCGGCAGCCGGACCCGCAGCACCAACCTCACCCTGGAGGACGAAAAAGCCCTCACCGACCCGGTGTTGGCCCCCGACGTCGCCCGGACGGCGCCGATCGTGCAGGCGCAGGGAGTCACCGGAACATACAACAACGCCACGCACTCCGTCGCCAGCTTCCTCGGAACCACCGCGCCCTATTTTGAGATCAGCAACAGCACCCTGGCGGCGGGCGCCCTCTTCACCGACGCGGACCAGCAGGCCGCCAACCCGGTCGCGGTGATTGGCAACACGGTCGCGTCCGACCTCGTCGGTCCCGTCACCGCCGCCGCCGTCGGGCAGACCATCCAGCTGAACGGCCAGAACTTCACCGTGAGCGGCGTGCTCAGCGCGAAAGGTTCCTCCGGGCTGAACGACCCGGATGACATCGTGGTGGTGCCGCTTTCGACGGCGCAAAGCAAATTCACCGGGTACGCGCCGACGCTGGCATCCATCACGGTCCAGGCGTCGTCCGCTGACGTCATGAACCAGGCGCAGAACGAACTGCAGATGATCCTCGACGCCCGCCACGGCGTGGACGCCAGCAACCGGGACTACCAGGTGCGGAACCAGGCGCAGATCCTGACCACCGCCACCAACACCACGCAGACCCTCACCATCCTCCTCGGGGCCGTGGCGGCCATCAGCCTCCTGGTGGGCGGGATCGGCGTCATGAACATCATGCTGGTCACGGTCACCGAACGCACCCGGGAAATCGGCATCCGCAAGGCCATCGGCGCCTCCCGCGGCAGTATCGTCGCGCAGTTCCTGATCGAATCCCTGATCATCTCGGTGATCGGTGGCATCGCCGGGATCGTGATCGGTTTCGCCGGCAGCGCCTTCCCGGTCCTCGGCGTCCAGCCCGAGGTCCAGGGCTGGACAGTGTGGCTCTCCCTGGCCGTTTCCGCCGTCATCGGCCTCGTCTTCGGGGTCTACCCCGCCAACAAGGCCGCAAAGCTGCGGCCCATCGACGCCCTCCGCTACGAATAGGACCCCCATGAAAAACCTTCTTCCCGGCGCGGACCCCATGGGGCGCCGCCGCGCTGCGTCCGCCGAACCCGCCAGCACTGAGGTCCTGCCGTCACTGACTCCGACGGCGCCGGCAGCATGGGAACCACAGGAACCCGCAGCTCCGGGAGCAAGGCCCGATCCGGTGCTGCCCTACGGCGGGCCGCCGTTCGCACCGGAGGTCGATGACGCCGCCGAGACACCCGAGGCCGACGACCCCGCCGACGAGCCGTTCGTGCCCAAGAGCCGGTATGTGATGGGCCGGTCCACGAAGGTCCTGGTGTGTGTTGCCCTGGTTGCCGCCGGTATGTTCGCGGGCTCGGCCGTGCAAAAACAGATCGACGCCGGAACCCGTGCTTCCCGCGGCACCTTCGGCACGGTGCAGAACCCGGGTGCCGGGACCGGAAACGGCACCGGGAATGCGACGCCGGGACAGGGCCGCCGCGGCGGCGGAACTGCCGGCGGCGGGACGGCCGGCAGCGGGACTGCCGGCGGCGGGGCCGGGGCTCCGAGTACCGCTCCAGCGCAGCCCGGCTCCAGATAACCCGTTGCTCGTGTTCCCTTCGGGCGGCAGACGGTTGGGGTATATTTTCTGAAGTTTGGCGCGCCCTGCGCCTGCCGCCGTGATGAGGAGAAGCCTTGGTCAACCCCGTAGCCCCGGAGATCGGGACGGTCTTCGTCCCCGTCAGCGATATCGCCAAGGCCAGGGACTGGTACTGCTCGCTGCTCGGTGTACCGGCGGACGGCGAGATTCTGTTCGGTCATCTGTACGTGCTGCCGATGAAGGGCGCCGGCCTGGTGCTGGACAGCAAAATCTTCTCGCCGGACGCGGTTTTCCGCGTCCCCGCGTTCCACCTCAATACGTCCGACATCGAGGCGGCCCACGTCCACCTGCAGCGGGCCGCCTCGGAGGTCACGGAAATCCGCGACGGCCAGTGGTTCAACTTTCGGGACCCCGACGGCAATCTGCTGATGATCTGCGAGTGCTAGCCGCAGCTGGGGGCTGACGGCCGCCGGATGAACAAGCGAAGGCGCCGCCGTCCCTGCCTGCTGGCGGGGACGGCGGCGCCTTTGGTGCTTAACGGCTGAGGCTGCTTGCCTTACGCGGCCGGTTCGGAGGCCACACCCGGTGCCAGGAACTTCTTGCCGGTGACCCGTTCGGAGGCGCCCACCCGGTCCAGGTAGGGGGTGATGCCGCCCAGGAACATCGGCCAGCCGGCGCCGAGGATCATGCACAGATCGATGTCCTCCGGTCCTGCCACGACGCCTTCGGCCAGCATCAGGCCGATTTCCTCAGCGAGGGCGTCCTGCGTGCGGCGCAGTACTTCCTCGGCGGTGGACGGCGAATCGCCGAAGGACAGCAGGGCCAGGGTCTCGGCCGGGATCACAGGCTTGCCCGCCTTCACCGAGGCCGGATCCCAAAGAGACTTGATGCCGTTGTCGATCAGCACCTGCAGGTTCTTCGACACGGTGAAGCGGTCCCCGAAGGCGGCGTGCAGGGATTCCTGGACATGCTGCGCGACCGGCAGCCCCACCATGGCGCCAAGGGTGAACGGCGTCATCGGCAGGCCCATCGGGCGCAGCGCATTGTCCGCCACCTCGGCCGGGGTGCCCTCATCGAACGCGGCGGTCACTTCGCCCATCAGCCGCAGCAGGAGCCGGTTGACCACAAAGGCCGCGGCGTCCTTGACCAGCACCGCGGACTTCTTCAGGCCCTTGGCCAGTTCGAACGCGGTGGCCAGCACGGCATCGTCGGTCTTCGGCGCACGGACGATCTCCAGCAGCGGCATCACGGCTACCGGGTTGAAGAAGTGGAAACCCACCAGGCGCTCCGGGTACTGCAGGTCCTCGGCCATGGCCGTGACGGACAGCGAGGAAGTGTTGGTCGCCAGGATGCACTCGGGCGAAACGATCGCCTCGACCTCCTTGAACACCTGCTTCTTGACGTTGAGTTCCTCGAACACGGCCTCGATCACAAAGTCCGCGTCGGCGAACGCCTCTTTGGACACCGAGCCGCTGACCAGGGCCTTGGTCCGGTTGGCGGCGTCCGGGCTGATCCGCTTCTTCGCGAGCAGCTTGTCCACCTCGGCGTGCACGTAGTCCACGCCCTTGTCCACCCGGGCCTGGTCGATGTCCGTCAGCACCACCGGCACCTTGAGCTGGCGGGCGAAGAGCAGCGCGAGCTGGCTGGCCATCAGGCCGGCGCCCACGACGCCGATCTTCGTGACCGGGCGGGCGAGCTTGCGGTCCGGGGCACCGGCAGGGCGCTTGGAACGGCGCTGCACGAGGTCCAGGAAGGCGTAGACCGTGGAGCGGAACTCGTCGGTCTGCATGAGGTCCGCGAGCGTCTCGCACTCGAGCTCCGCCGACTCCGCCTGGGTCAGGGTCCGGTTGGCTTCCAGCACGTCCAGGACCTTGGCCGGGGCGGGGGAGGCGTTGGAGGTCTTGGCCTCGACGAAGGCGCGGCCGGCGGCGACGGCGCCGGCCCAGCGTTCGGCGACGTCCGGGGCGGAGGCGTCGACGGCGTTGGCACGGGCCGGGGTGACGGCGCCGGCGATCACCTGGGCGGCCCAGGCGACGGACTGCTCGACGAAGTCCGCGGGCTCGAAGAGGGCGTCCGCGACGCCGAGTTCGTAGGCCTGCGGGCCGGTCAGGGTGCGGTTGTTGCTCAGCGGGTTCTCGATCATGACCTTGACGGCGTTCTCGGGGCCGATCAGCCGCGGCAGGATGTAGACGCCGCCCCAGCCCGGAATGAGCCCGATGAACGCTTCGGGCAGCGCCAGCGCGCCGGCCCCGGTGGAGACGGTGCGGTAGGTGGACTGCAGGGCGATCTCCAGGCCGCCGCCCAGGGCCAGGCCGTTGATGAACGCGAAGCTGGGCACGCCGAGATTGGCCAGGGTGGCGTAGACGTCGTGGCCGAGCTGGGCCATCCAGAGGCCCTGTTCGCGGCCGCTGACGGATTTGACCGTGGACAGGTCCGCGCCCGCGACCAGGAAGTACGGCTTGCCGGTCACGCCGACGCCGACGATCTCGCCCCGCGCGGCGCGGTCCCGCAGACCCTCCAGTACGGTGCCCAGCTCGATCAGGGTGTTCGGGCCCAGGGTGGTCGGCTTCGAGTGGTCGAGGCCGTTATCCAGGGTGACCAGCGCAAAGGTCCCGGGGCTGGTGCCGTTGACGGCCGGGAGCTTGATGTCCTGGACGTAGGAGTGGGTCACGGTTTCGCCCGGAAACAGTTCGGCAAGTTTGTGGAAATCGGCGGCGCTCATGCTGCGGCTCCAGTCTCGATGGTGGTGTAATCGGTGCCGTAGTCGGCGTGGTGCGGGTTTTCCCAGATGACGGTGGCCCCCATGCCGAGGCCGATGCACATGGTGGTCATGCCGAAGCGGACGCTGGGGTCTTCCTCGAACTGGCGGGCCAGTTGGTTCATTAGCCGGACGCCGGAGGAGGCGAGCGGGTGACCGACCGCGATCGCCCCGCCGTAGCGGTTGACGCGGGGGTCGTCGTCGGCGATGCCGAAGTGATCCAGGAAGCTAAGCACCTGGACGGCGAAGGCCTCGTTGATTTCGAACAGGCCGATGTCCTCAATGCCGAGTCCGGCATTCTTGAGGGCCTTCTCGGTGGCCGGGACCGGGCCGATGCCCATGACCTCCGGTTCGACGCCGGCGAAGGCGTAGCTGACGAGCCGCATCTTTACCGGCAGGCCAAGTTCCTCGGCGGCATCGGCCGAGGCCAGAAGCGCGGCGGTGGCACCGTCATTGAGGCCGGCGGCGTTGCCGGCAGTGACGCGGCCGTGCGCGCGGAACGGGGTGCGCAGCGCGGCGAGGTCCTCGACCGAGGTGCCCGGACGCGGCGGCTCATCCACGGTGTTGACGGTCCAGCCCTGGCCGGGCTTCATGGTGGCGACGGGGACCAGGTCCGGCTGGATCTGTTCCTTGGCGTAGGCCGCGGCCAGCTTGTCCTGGGACGCGACGGCGTAGGCGTCCGTGCGGTCCTTGGTGATGGCGGGGAAGCGGTCGTGCAGGTTTTCCGCGGTGTTGCCCATGTTCAGGGCGGCCGGGTCCACGATCCGTTCGGACATAAAGCGCGGGTTGGGGTCCGCGCCGGCGCCCATCGGGTGGTTGCCCATGTGTTCGACGCCGCCGGCGATCACGACGTCGTACGCGCCGAAGCCGATCCCGCTCGCCGTCGTCGTCACCGCGGTCATGGCGCCGGCGCACATCCGGTCAATCGCGAAGCCGGGAACGGTCCGCGGCAGGCCGGCCAGGAGGGCTGCGGTGCGGCCGATGGTGAGGCCCTGGTCGCCGGTCTGGGTGGTGGCGGCGATGGCCACCTCGTCGATCCGTTCGGCCGGCAGGGACGGGTTGCGGCGCATGAGTTCGCGGATGCACTTGACCACAAGGTCATCGGCGCGGGTTCCGGCGTAAATGCCCTTCTCGCCGGCCCGGCCGAAGGGGGTGCGGACGCCGTCGACGAAGACGACGTCGCGGACGGTGTTCTTTCTTCCGGTGGTCGGCTTGGCGCTGCTGGCTTGGCTCACGTATTACTCCTCATTGAGACATGGGTGCCGGATCGCTGCCCGCACCCGTGAAGCCCGGGCGGGCAGGAATGATCCTGGCGGCATCCCTAGCTATGTTACTCATGAGTAACATAGCTGGCAAGGAGGCGGAGCCGCCGCGTCAGGAAACGCCGTCGGAGGAGGCTTCGGCCGGACCCGTCGATGCTTCCTTGGCTGCTTTGGCTTCCTTCGGCGGCAGCGGCTGCGGGTTGAGGAAGGCTTCGGCGATCAACGGGGCGGTGAGCTGGATCTGCCACTGGCGGGCCCCGAGGTTTTGGAGCTCTTCTGCGATGCCTTCCTCACTGATTTCCGCCGGGGGACGCCATGCCACGCGGCGGAGGTAGTCCGGGGTGAGCAAATTCTCGACCGGCAGGTTGAGTTCCTCGGCCCGGGCCTGCAGCATGGGCCGGGCGGTGGCGAGGCGTGCCGCCGCTTCCGGATCCCGGTCGGCCCAGACGCGCGGCGGCGGGGGAGCGTTGGTGGGCAGGTGCAGCGGCGGCAGCTCCTCGAGGCTGCGGGCGGTATTGATGCATCGCAGCCAGCGCGGGGCCTCGCGCTGCGCGGCCCGGCCGTGGAAGCCCTTGGTGCCGAGCAACTGCGGGACGGTGCTGGGCATGGCCTTGGCAGCCGCCACGAGGGACGAGTCGGGGATCAGCCGGCCAGGGGCCACGTCTCGCTTCTGGGCCAGAGAATCGCGCTCCAGCCAGAGTTCGCGGACGGCGGCGAGCTGGCGGCGGTCGCGGATCTGGTGCAGCCCGGACGTCTTGCGCCACGGGTCGATACGCGGCGGGGCCTGGCCGGCTTCGAGGATCGCGGCGAATTCCTGCTCCGCGTAGTCCAGCTTGCCGTCGGCGGTGAGCAGCTCGATCAGCTCCTCGCGCAGCTCGGTGAGGACCTCGACGTCGAGCGCGGCGTAGCGCAGCCAGGGTTCGGGCAGCGGCCGGGTGGACCAGTCCGCGGCCGAGTGTTCCTTGGCCAGGCCGAAGCCCAAAAGCTGTTCGATCACGGCGGCAAGGCCCACCCGGGGCAGCCCGGCGAGGCGGGCGGCGAGCTCGGTGTCGAAGAGCTTGTCCGGCCACATGCCCAGTTCGGAGAGGCAAGGGAGGTCCTGGCTGGCGGCGTGCAGGATCCATTCGACGCCGCGCAGCGCGTCGTTGATGATGCTGAGGTCCCCGAACGGCTCCGGGTCGATCAACCAGGTGCCGGCGCCTTCGCGGCGGATCTGGACGAGGAAGGCACGCTGGCCGTAGCGGAATCCGGAGGCCCGTTCGGCGTCGACTCCCGCGGGGCCGTGCCCGGCGGCCAGGGCTGCCGCGCAGCGCTCCAGTCCTGCCTTGGTCTCGATGACCAGCGGTACGCCGTCACGCGGGGCGTCGAGGTCGATGACCTCGGGGACCAGGCTGTCGAAGCCTTCCACCGTGATATGCGCTGCCGTGTCAGGGGCCTGCGCCGCGCCGGCGGCTGCGTTGGCGGCGGTGCTCGCGACAGTGTTGGTGACGGTGCTTGAAGCGGTGTTGGGTACGGTGCTTGAAGCGGTGCCCGCGGTGGTGATTTCCGGATTATGAGGGGTCATGATGATTCCAGTTTACCGACAACGCCATCGTTGCAGGCCGAGGCGGTGCGTCGCGATGCTCGTTCATGCCTGCCGTGGACGCCGGCGCGGCAGCGCGGAGACGCCGTCGGGCAGTGGCGGGAGGCCGGCGAAAGTGCAGACCATGTCCGACCAGGCTTCCAGGTGCGCGGTGATGTCGCGGCCGGCCGGGGTCCAGGAGGCGCGGAGTTCGATGTCAATGGTTCCGGGTCGGTCAGCGAGCGTGCCGAAGCTCTCGGAGAGCACCCGGGTTGCCGTGCCGCCGGCCGATCGGTAGTCGGCCTGGTGGTTTTCCAGCGCCTCCACGAGCCAGGTCCAGGCGACGGAGCCGAGCATCTCGTCGTTGCCCATGTCCGGTTCCAGCTGGGCGCGGATATAGGTGACGATCCGGAATTCGCCGTCCCAGACCGCGGATCCGTCCGGGTCGTGAAGGAGGATGAAACGGCCGGTGGCCAGTTCGACGTCGTCGCTGCCGGCCGCGGGGGCCAGCGCGGCGGCCGCCGGGCCGTGGACTGCCCCGGACGCGCCGTCGCCGGGGACCACCACTTCCGCGCCGAGTGCCACGGCGAACGGTGCGAGCCGGCCGGGGGCCGGGATCTCATCGAGGCGCAACTCACTGCGGCACCGTGCTTTTCGAAGGGTCCCCAGGGCGAAGAGGAAATCCGCCGGAACCTGGTCGAGTGCGTTCACAGTGAAAGGGTATGCACGGGCACCCTCCCGGCCCGGCAGGCTCGCCGCCCTGCCGGGCCGGGAGGATGCGCGGCGGTGCGGCTAGGCGTCCGCGAGCTCGCGCTTGATTGCGGCGATAAAGGAATCAACGTCTTCCTCGGTCGTGTCGAAGGAGCACATCCAGCGGACCTCGCGGGCCGCCTCGTTCCAGTCGTAGAAGCGGAAGGAGTTCCGCAGCCGGTCCGCCACGCCGGCGGGCAGGACGGCGAAGACGCCGTTGGACTCGGTCTTCTGGCTCAGCTCGACGCCGGGAATCGACTCGACGCCGGCGCGCAGCCGGGCCGCCATCGCATTGGCGTGCGACGCCGAACGCAGCCACAGATCGCCCTCGAGCAGTGCGATGAACTGGGCCGACATGAAACGCATCTTGGAGGCGAGCTGCATGTTCATTTTCCGGAGGTAGACCAGGCCGTGCGCGGCGTCGGGGTTCAGTGCCACCACCACCTCGCCGAAGAGCAGCCCGTTCTTGGTGCCGCCGAAGGACAGGATGTCCACGCCGGCGTCGCGGGTGAAGGCCCGCAGCGGCACGCCCAGGTGGGCGGCGGCGTTGGCCAGCCGGGCGCCGTCCATGTGCAGCTTCATGCCCTTGGAGTGGACGTGCTCCGCGATGACCCGCACTTCCTCGGGTGTGTAGCAGGTGCCGAGCTCGGTGGTCTGGGTGATGGACACGGCCAGCGGCTGGGCGCGGTGCTCGTCGCCCCAGCCCCAGGCTTCCTGGTCGATCAGCGCGGGGGTGAGCTTGCCGTCCGCCGTGGGCACCTGGAGCAGCTTGATGCCGCCGATCCGCTCGGGGGCACCGTTTTCGTCCATGTTGATGTGGGCGGTGGAGGCGCAAATGACGGCGCCCCAGCGCGGCAGCAGGGACTGCAGCGAGAGCACGTTGGCACCGGTGCCGTTGAAGACCGGGAAGCATTCGATTCCGGTCCCGAAGTGTTCCTCCATCAGCTGCTGCAGGCGGGCGGTGTAGTCGTCCTCGCCGTAGGAGACCTGGTGGCCCTCGTTGGCGGCGGCCAGGGCGGCGAGCACTTCGGCGTGCACGCCGGAGTAGTTGTCCGAGGCGAAGCCGCGGACCGCGGGGTTGTGCAGCCGGGCGATGGTGGGTGCTTGTTCGGGGGTGTGGACCGCGCTGGTCATCGTTTCGTTCACGCTTTCAGTGTAGGCAGGTGCCGGTTCAGCGGCTAAGCGGCAGGCGTTGGCCGTTGAGTTCCCCGGCTGGGGTGTCGAAGAGCCGGACGACGGCGGAGCCCAGGTCGGCGACGTCGGTGTAGCCCGGGAATTTCCGCTCCGGGGCCGCGGCGCGCATGGCGTCGTCAACGAGCGCCTTGACCACGAAGATTGCGGCGGCGCTGTGCTGCTCCACCGGATGTTCCTTATGGCCCGACTGCTCGCGGCGGAAGCCGTCGGCTACCGCCAGGGTCCAGGCCTCGGCGGCGGCCTTGGCCGCGGCGTAGCTGGCCGCGCCCGCGGTCGGGGCGGCCGCCGTGGTGGAGGAGACCATGGCCAGCCTGCCGGTAGCCGAGGCGGCGAGGTCGTCGTAGAAGGCGCGGCTGACGTTCCGGAGCGTGGTCACGGCATTCCGTTCCAGGAAGTCCCAGTCCTCGTCGGACTGGTCCGCAATGCCCTTGGCGCCGCGCCAGCCGCCCACCAGGTGCATGACGCCGTCGAGCCGGACGCCGCGCCCGGCGAGGTCCGCGCGCAGGGCGGCGACGGCGTCGGGGTCGGCGAGGTCGCAGGCGAGCGGCACCACGCCGTCCCCGGCGTCGGCCGCCGCGGCCGCGATCCGGCCGGCGTCGGAACCGACAGTGAAGACCCTGTGGCCGGCGCCGCGGAGGGCGCGGGCCACGGCGATCCCGGACGGACTGCTGCCGCCCGCTACCAGGATGTTGAGGGTGTGTCCGCCGCTCATCCGGCGTTGCCCGGGGTGGTGTCCGTGGCGGTGTCCGAGGAACCCGTGATGCCGGCCGTCGATTCGATCACGGTCCGCATCTTCTTCTCCAGCGCCTCGTAGAACATGGAGAGCGGGAACTCGTCGTCGAGCACCTGGTCAGTCAGGCCGCGGGGCGGCCCGTCCAGCGGCAGGGCGCCCGGACCCTTGGCCCAGACGGAGGCCGGGTTGGGGGTGACGGTGCCGGAGATCAGCTCGTAGGCGGCCAGCCAGTGCGCCGTCTTGGGGCGGTCGATCGAGCGCCAGTACAGGTCCTCGATCTTCGCGCCGAGTGCCACCACGACGTCGGCCACCTCGTCCCAGTCGATGCTGAGCTTGCTGTCGGTCCAGTGCAGGACGTGGTGCTGGTGCATCCAGGCGAAGAGGAGCTGGCCGCCGAGGCCGTCGTAGTTGCGCACGCGGCTCCCTGTGATCGCAAAGCGGAAGATGCGGTCGAAGATGACGGCGTACTGGACGAGTTTGGCGTGCCGGCGCGCCTCCGGATCGGCGTCCTCGTCCTTTTCGATCTTCACGGACTCGCGGAAGGCGGTCAGGTCGCAGCGGAGTTCCTCCAGGGAGTACAGGAAGAAGGGCATGCGCTGCTTGATCATGAACGGGTCGAAGGGGAGGTCGCCGCGCATGTGGGTGCGGTCGTGGATCAGGTCCCACATGACGAACGTTTCCTGGGTCAGCTCCTGGTCCTCCAGCAGGGCCGCGGCGTCGGCCGGCAGTTCCAGGGAGGTGATGTCCGCGGCGGCGCGCAGCACCCGGCGGAAGCGGGCGGCCTCACGGTCGGCGAAGATGGCGCCCCAGGTGAAGGTGGGGGTCTCCCGGACGGCGACGGTCTCCGGGAAGAGCACCGCGGAGTTGGTGTCGTACCCGGGGGTGAAGTCCAGGAAGCGGATCGGCACGAAGAGTTTGTTGGAGTACTCGCCCGCCTCCAGGCCGTCGATGAATTCGGGCCAGATGACCTCGATCAGGATGGCCTCGACCAGCCGGCTGGTGCTGCCGTTCTGGGTGTACATCGGGAAGACCACCAGGTGCTGGAGGCCGTTGACCCGGTGTTGCTGCGGCTGGAAGGCCTGCAGGGAGTCCAGGAAGTCGGGAACGCCGAAGCCGCCGTCGGCCCAGCGCTGGAAGTCCGTGACCAGCAGGTCCAGGTACTCGGCGTCGTGCGGGAAGGCCGGGGCAAGGGCAGTCACCGCGGCAGTGATGGTGGCGACGAGGGCCGCGGCGGCCGGGTGGTCGCCGGCGTCGGGTACGGAACCGTCCTTGACCTGGAGGGCCTGCAGGGCTGTCGCGGCTGCCTTGAGCTGCTGCCATTCCGGGGAATCGGCGGTAATCCGGACAGGGGCGGTGAGGGCGGTTACGGTCATCGTTGCGCGCCTTTCTGGTTGCTGGGAACGTCTACGGCGAGCGTAGCAAGCAAACAGAATCGCTAACTCAAAAACGGGTCGAGCATAAGAAAGTCTGAGGCAACTAGGCTGGCGCAAGGCGTCCAGCTCCAGCCGGACAGGGGCTTCGCGGCCTGGCCGGCCGTGCTAGCCGTCCGCGCTAGCCCTCCGCGCCGGTGGACGCGGCGTCGGCTGCGGGGACGAGCTTCAGGGAGACGGAGTTGATGCAGTAGCGCTGGTCCGTGGGAGTGCCGTAGCCCTCGCCCTCGAACACGTGGCCCAGGTGCGAATCGCAGGCAGCGCAGCGCACCTCGATGCGTTCCATCCCGAGGGTGCGATCGTGGATGTAGCGCACCGTGCCGTCGGCCAGAGGGGCCCAGAAGGACGGCCAGCCGCAGTGCGAATCGAATTTCTCCCGGCTGGTGAACAGCTCGGTCCCGCAGGCCCGGCACTGGTACACGCCCTCGGTGTGGGTGTCCCAGTACTCACCGGTGTACGGCCGTTCGGTTCCGGCCTGGCGCAACACCCGGTACTCCTCCGGGCTCAGTTCCTCGCGCCATTGCTGGTCCGTCTTTTCAACCGCGCCGGTGGCGCTTCCGGCCGTTTGTTCGGACGAGGACCCTGCGGTGTCACCGGCGGCGGGGGAGGAGACGGGCTGGACCTTGGGCCTGTTGCTGAAGATGCTCATGACCTCAATAACGCTCAGGAGTCGCCGATAAATCCCGATCCGGCGTACAAATGCAGCACCGGCAGGCCCAGCTTGTCCTGGGCCTCGTTGGCCCAGTCGGTGTGGAAGGTGTCCGCCACGGCATGCGGGCGGGTGATCACGACAGCCTGTCCGGCGTTCAGTTCCCTGACCTTCGCGACGAGGGCGTCCACGGCCTTGCCCTCCACGATTTCGCCGGTCACGCCGCCGCCGAGTCCGCCCAGCGCGGCGAGCGAGGTGGCCAGCGTTTCGGCGGCCGCCGTCCGTTCCACAGCCGGGTCGGGGTGCTTGGCGGTCAGCTCCCGGAAGGCTTTGGCGATCTCCAGCATGGAGAGGTTCTCCAGGAAGTCCACCAGCAGGTGGCGCTCGGTGTTCGCCGGGACCAGGACAACGAGCGGCGAATCGCCGTCGGCCACGAGGGTTTCGATGTTGACGCGGTCGTCCGCGCCCAGGGGCTCTTCTGTCAGGATGACGATAGGGTCGCTCATGCCCCCAGCCTAGCCCCCGGGCCGCCACCCCGCACGACGGTGCCGCGGGTGCGCCGGATGCCGGGGTTGGCCGCGAGTTCGGTAAGAATGGTGCCATGGCCTCGACCCTGCGCTTCCGCCCTCCCACGCAACAGTTCCCCGCTGCCCGGAGGTCCCCCCGGGGTCTGCCGGCCAGGCGGGACAGCGCTGCGCCGGACACGCTCGTGCCCGGAAGCGCCAAGTGGGCGGTGGGCGGCATCATCGGCGGTAGCGCGGCGGCCGGCCTCCTCGCCGCAGGGTCGTCGGCGCTGGCCCTGTACTTCGCGCGGCGCGTCATTACCCCGGTCCGGGTCCGCGAGGAGGACCAGGAGGTGCTGGCAGTCATCCGCGACGGCCGGGATTTGCAGGTGATCCTCAAGGCGACCCCGGATTCCACCGTCGAGGGGGTCTACGGCTTCTTTTTTGACGGCGGACGCGGGCACGCCAGGCTCGGCCGGATCCTGTCCTATTCGCCCGCGGAGCAGACGGTGCTGCGGGAAGTGGAAGCCGTCTACAGCGGGGACCTGACCACGGCGCGGCGCGGCTACTGGAGCGGGGCCGTGCATCCAGATCCCGCGGCCATCGGGCTGCCGGCCGAAGAGGTGCAGATCGAGGTCGACGGCGGAACGGCGCCAGCCTGGCTGGTCCGCGCCGCCCCGGCGGCCGACGTGCCGGCCGGGACGCCGTCGTCGGACGTCTGGGCGATCATGGTGCATGGGCGCGGCGCGACGCGGCAGGAGGGCCTGCGGGCAGTCCGGGTGGCCCGGGACCTGGGCCTGACCAGCCTGCTGATTTCGTATCGCAATGACGGCCTGGCGCCCTCGGCCGAGGATGGCCGGTACGGTCTGGGGTCCACCGAGTGGCACGACGTGGAGGCGGCGATCAGTTACGCGCTGGACCATGGCGCCCGCGAAGTGGTGCTTTTTGGCTGGTCCATGGGCGGTGCGATCTGCCTGCAGACCGCGGATTTGTCCCGCTACCACCACCTGATCCGGGCGATGGTGCTGGACGCTCCGGTGATCAACTGGGTCAACGTGCTGGCACACCACGCCGAGCTGAACCGGATCCCGTCCGCCGTCGGACGGTACGGGCAGCTGATGATGAGCCACCGGCTGGGCCGCCGGCTCACCGGGCTGGCCGCTCCGGTGGACCTGAAGGCCATGGACTGGGTGTCCCGTGCCGTGGAGCTCCGGACGCCGACGCTGATCCTGCACTCGGTCGACGACGAATACGTGCCCTACGGCCCGTCCGCGGACCTCGCCGAGCGGAACCCGGAGATGGTGACTTTCGAAACGTTCAACACGGCCCGGCACACCAAGGAATGGAACGTCGACCCGGAGCGCTGGGAGGCCCTGGTCACCGCCTGGCTCCGGCAGCAGCTGGCGCCGCGGCCCACCCCGGCTGGCTAAC
This sequence comes from Arthrobacter sp. KBS0702, assembly GCF_005937985.2. NCBI lineage: Bacteria > Bacillati > Actinomycetota > Actinomycetes > Micrococcales > Micrococcaceae > Arthrobacter > Arthrobacter sp. KBS0702. Next base: position 1,546,984 of record NZ_CP042172.1, read on the forward strand.
CCCTCGCGCGAACGGACACTTGAGGCCCCGTTCCGGACGAAAAAGCGGGCCCCAAGTGTACGTTCGCGCGTCTTAGCTGCGGGATGTGCCGATCCGGGCGGTACGGGCACCGGTCAACCGGACCAGGTCCGCCGGGCTGAGCTCCAGGTCCAGGCCGCGGCGGCCGCCCGAGACCAAAATGGTTTCGAGTTCCAGTGCGCTCTCGTCCAGCACGGTGGGGGAGGGCTGACGCTGTCCCAGCGGGGAGATGCCGCCGAGCACGTAACCCGTGCGCCGCTCAGCCGTCGCCGGGTCCGCCATGGCGGCCTTCTTGCCGCCCAGGGCAGCAGCCATTGCCTTCAGGTCCAGGTTTCCGCTCACCGGCACGACGCCGACGGCAAGGCGCCCGTCGACGTCGACCATCAGCGTCTTGAACACCCGGGCCGGGTCAATCCCTAGCACCTCGGCGGCCTCCAGCCCGTAGCTGGCGGCCGCGGGGTCATGGCTGTAAGGGTGCGCGACGAAGGAAACCCCGGCCGCCGCGAGTGCCGCGGTCGCCGGGGTTCCCTGGGACGCCTGTTTGCGGGCCACCGGGCTGCTTAGCCGTGCTGCGGCAGGGCAGCGACTTTGCGCTTGATCCGGCCGAGCATTGCCGTCATGCCGCGCATCCGCAAGGGGGTGATCGCCCGGGTGAGGCCGAGGAGTTCGGGCATGTCGTCCGGGACGGCCAGGATCTCGGCGGGGCTCAGCCCGTCGAGGCCCTCGTGCAGCACCCCGGCAAATCCCCGGGTGGTCGGCGCCTCGGGCGGGGCCTTGAAGAACAGTCGCACGCGTTCGGGCACGCCGGGCTGCCCGTCGCCGGACGGTTCCGTCTCGATCGTGAGGAACAGCGGCGACTGGCATTCCACCACCTGCTCCATCAGCTCCGGGTGGTCCTGGAGCCGTGCCGGCGGATCCGGCAGCTCGCGCGAAAACTCCAGCAGCAGTTGCAGCCGCTCGGGTTCCTCAAGGGCCTGGAAATCATCAACGATGTCCGCCAGCGCGGCGGGGAGGGCAGAAGTATTCATCACTCCCAGTTTACTTGCCTGCCGGAACGGCGCCGCGCTCCGCGCCCTTGACGATCGGGACCCGGACGGCGTTGCCCCACTCGGTCCAGGAACCGTCGTAGTTGCGCACAGTCTCGAAGCCCAGCAGGTACTTGAGCGCGAACCAGGTGTGGCTGGACCGCTCGCCGATGCGGCAGTAGGCCACGACGTCGTCGCCCTCCTTGAGTCCGGCTTCGTCCAGGTACAGGGCCTCCAGCTCGGGGCGGCTGCGGTAGGTGCCGTCCTCCGCAGCGGCACGGGCCCAGGGGATGGACGCCGCGGTGGGAATGTGGCCGCCGCGCAGGGCGCCCTCCTCCGGGTAGGCCGGCATGTGCGTGCGCTGGCCGGTGTATTCCTCGGCGGAGCGGACGTCGATCAGCGGCTTGCCGAAGTGCGCCAGCACATCGTCCTTGAAGGCGCGGATCGGGGCGTCGTTGCGCTCCACCACGGGGTACTCGCCGGGCGTGACGACGGACTTGTCCGTGGTCAGGGCACGGCCCTCGGCGATCCACTTGTCGCGGCCGCCGTCGAGCAGCCGGACGTCCTCGTGGCCGAAGAGGGTGAAGACCCACAGCGCGTAGGCGGCCCACCAGTTGGACTTGTCACCGTAGATCACCACGGTGCTGTCGCGGGAGATTCCCTTTGCCGCGGCGAGGGCGGCAAAGGCTGCGCCGTCGATGTAGTCGCGGGTGACTTCGTCGTTGAGGTCCGTGTGCCAGTCGATCTTGACCGCGCCGGGAATGTGGCCGGTTTCGTAGAGCAGCACGTCCTCATCCGATTCGACGACCACGAGTTTGCCGCCGTCGAGCGCGCCGCCGTCGATCGCCGCGGCGAGCCATTCGGTGGAGACGAGGCGCTCCGGGTGGGCGTAGGCGGCGAATTTCTCGTTCTGCTCAACGGGGTAGGGCATGGAGATGGCCTTTCACTGGGCGGTCGGGAGGCCGGGCCATGGTGGTGCGCGGCGCCGGGCCTGTTACAACACTAGCCACGGCCCGGCAGGTTTGCTCCACCGGCTACATACTCGGAAATATGGCCTTGGTCACGTCCGATCCCGCGCCCGGAAGGGAAGAGGGCCTTTGCCGGTATCCTTTCTGGGGACACGAGACCAGCAGAACGGACCACCTTGGTACAGATCGAACAGCTCGCCGCCAGAACACCGGCGGTTTCCGTGGATGAACTCCTGAACGGCTTTTATCCGTCGCCGCGCTTCGGTGAGGTGTCCTTTGCCAGCTACCGGCCGGACCCGGCCCAGCCCAGCCAGGCCCACGCGGTCCAGGCCCTGCAGAAATTTGCGGCCGGCGTCGGAGCCGGGGACGGTGACGGCCTGTTCAAGCGGCTCTTCGGCAAGAAAGAGACCTCGCGGGCGGGCATTTACCTCGACGGCGGCTTCGGCGTCGGCAAGACCCACCTGCTGGCCTCGCTGTGGCATGCCGCGCCCGGCCCCAAGGCCTTCGGCACCTTCGTGGAATACACCAACCTGGTGGGGGCCCTGTCCTTCCGCAAGACCGTGGAGGCACTCAGCCACTACAAGCTGGTGTGCATCGATGAATTCGAACTCGACGATCCGGGGGACACCGTCCTGATGTCCCGGCTGATGCGCGAACTCGCCGACGCCGGCGTCAAGCTGGCGGCGACGTCCAACACCCTGCCTGGGTCTCTGGGCGACGGCCGCTTCGCCGCCGTCGACTTCGCCCGCGAGATCCAGGTCCTGGCCGACCAGTTCGACGTCGTCCGGATCGACGGTGATGACTTCCGCCACCGCGGACTGCCGAAGGCCCCCGCGCCGCTGCGCAACGACGAACTCACGCACCACATGCAGGCGGAGTTCGACGGCCAGACCGTGGCCAAGGACGAATTCAGCACCCTGATCAACCACCTGGCCGGTGTCCACCCGAGCCGCTACCGGCAGTTGATCGACGGGATCGACGGCGTGGTGTGGCGCAACGTGGAGACCATCACCGAGCAGGCCGTGGCGCTGCGCTTCGTTGTTCTGGCGGACCGGCTCTATGACAAGGACGTCCCGATCCTGGCCAGCGGCGTGCCGTTCGACCAGCTGTTCACCGAGGAAATGATGACCGGCGGGTACATGAAGAAGTACTTCCGGGCCGTCTCCCGGCTCACCGCCCTGGCCCGGGAAGGCCAGAACCACGAGCCGTCCTAGCGCTGAGTGCAATAGGAACCAACTAACTCGCGCAGTTGTCGTGTTGAGCGGTCAAAACGACAGCTACTTGCCAGCTGGTTGGGCTGGCGCCGCGTTGGTCGTTAAACGACAAAGGTGCCGGCGCCGCCTCTCGGCGGGACCGGCACCTCGCTGACGTACCTGGGTCAGAGGCCCGGCTGCCGGGTTACCCCGGGGACGGGCGGCTCTCCTGCGACGTGTGGCTCTGCGGCCGGGGCCGTTTCCGGCCGGCCGTCCGCGTTGTCCACGAAGTCGGAGGCGCCTCGCTGAGCGGCATCGACCTTGTCGGCGTACTTTCCGCCGGTCTTCGAGTCGACGAAATCACCCGCCTTTTCGATTCCGTCCTTGATGGCCTGTTCGTTGCCACCAATCAGATGCTGAGCCTTGCCCTTTAGATCGTCAATTAAACCCACGGGCACCTCCCTTCGGTCGCGGAGCCAGATCGCTCCTAGCGTTTTCGATCCTAACCGGCGGATCGGGAGGTGCCAAGGGTGTACGCCCAGAGGAGAAAGACCCTGTGCCGGAGGGCAAACGCACCGGACCGCAAACGCGGGCATGAAAAAAGCAGCCCCGTAGGAGCTGCTCTTATGGTGGGCGATACTGGGATCGAACCAGTGACCTCTTCCGTGTCAGGGAAGCGCGCTACCGCTGCGCCAATCGCCCGCAACCGGAAGGATCCGGAGTGGAGTTGTGTGAATCTGATGAAACAACAGAGCGGACGACGAGATTCGAACTCGCGACATCCACCTTGGCAAGGTGGTGCTCTACCAGCTGAGCTACGTCCGCATTTTTTAGTCCGTTCCGGCGGGGCCGGTGGTACTGGATCAAGCAAGTTTCCTTGCTTTGGTGGGCGATACTGGGATCGAACCAGTGACCTCTTCCGTGTCAGGGAAGCGCGCTACCGCTGCGCCAATCGCCCCTTTAAATCCGGCCGAAACCGGAAACCAGGGTTTTCACCGAGGTGGGTACGGGATTCGAACCCGTGTATACGGCTTTGCAGGCCGCTGCCTCGCCTCTCGGCCAACCCACCGTGTAGCTTCGGCTTCCTCAAAAAGAAAACCGCTGCCGTGACAGTGTCCTGCGAGCGGACGACGAGATTCGAACTCGCGACATCCACCTTGGCAAGGTGGTGCTCTACCAGCTGAGCTACGTCCGCAATGTTGCCTGCGATTCCCTGCCGTAATCGGCATTTCCTCGCGTTCCAACGAGTAAGAACTCTATAGGAGGTTCAGTCAATCTACAAATCGGGGCTGAATCCGCGCCGACGCACCCCCGCGCTTCCCTGCAATCTAGCGGTTTTTGCTAATTACAGATGTGTAATTCACGCCGTCCTTACGTGGCCTGGGCGGGGTGGCGGACATGGTGTCCGACGACGACGGCGGCAGGCGCGGTCAGCGAAGGGGCGGCGCCCGGGCGGGGTTGCGAATCGTTGGGGTGAGCCTGTTCCGGCGATTTGCCACAGACGGCCGCTAAGTCAACCCGGTACGCGGCCATCTCTGGCCATTTGGCACGGCACGTACCGCCGCCGGCCTACCCGTGGCTTGCCCGGACCAGCCGCTCCGTCGATTTGCCACAGACGGCGGCTAAGTCGATCCGGTGTGCGGCCATCTCTGTCCGTTTGGCACGGCACGTACCGCCGGCCTACCCGTGGCTTGCCCGGACCAGCCGCTCCGTCGAGTTGCCATAGACGGCCGCTAAGTCAACCCGGTATGCGGCCATCTCTGGCTATTGGGCGCGGCGGGAGGAGCCCTGGACGCGTAGCGCCGACGTCGAAAGCGCCGATTTCGGATTTCCGCCGGGGTGGGCTAGCATTCAATGGCACCGGGGCGATTGGCGCAGTGGTAGCGCGCTTCGTTCACACCGAAGAGGTCACTGGTTCGAACCCAGTATCGCCCACCTGGAACATGGTCCGTTCCGCTCACAGAGCGGGGCGGGCCATTTTGTTTTCCCTTCAGCGTCCGACCCCTGTGAAAGAGTCTTTCTATGACCGCCCCGCTTCTCGCCCACGCCACCGAATACGGCCGGATGTACGCACGTTCCACCACGGAACAGTTCTCCGTCCCGTCCATCACCACCGTGATCGGGCAGCAGCCCCACGGCCTGGACGGCTGGTTCGGGTACATGGGCGCGAACAGCCTGGCCGCGGATCCCACCCTGCCCGCCATCCTGGGCAGCCCGGCCAAGATCCGCCAGGCGGTCAGCCGCGCCGCCAAGGCCGCCGAGACGCACCGGGACGACGCAGCCAAGCGCGGCGACCGGGTGCACAACTACTGCGAGCAGGTGGCCCTTCGCGCCCTGGGCCGGCCGCACCAGATGAAGGAAACCCGGGAAGCCCTGGCAGCCAACGGCGAGGAGGCGTTCGCCGCCCGCTTCGACGAGTGGTGGGAGCTGTACCAGGTGGAGCCGATCGCCCCGGAGATTACGGTGTGGAACAAGACCGTGGGCTACGCCGGAACCCTTGACCTCGTCGCCAAAATCAACGGCCGCACCTGCCTCATCGACTACAAGACCAAGGGAACCAGCCGGGACGGCACGGTCAAGCCGCTCGATGCCAAGGTGGTCATGCAACTCGTGGCCGGCATGAAAGCGGAGGAAAGCCTGGTGGATCCGGTGGCAGGGGAGTGGGAGCCCTGGCAGCACGGCGACTCCCCGCTTCTCCTCGCCGTGGCCATCGGCGAGACAGAGGTGCGGCCGCAGCGGGCCAACCCGGACGTCCTTAAGCACCACTGGTGGAAGTTCTGTGCCCTGCGCCGCGTCTGGGAGATGTCCGCCGACACCGTGGCCGCCGGCCCTGCCCTGCTGCCGATCGCTCCGCCGGCGGCCCGCTGAGCCGGAAACCGGAGGCTGCCACTAAACTGGACGGAATCCTGTAGCCGCCCACCGTGAGGACCGATTGCCCATGGCCATTTTGAATATCCGCATCATCGGGGACCCTGTGCTGCGCACAGTTGCCGATCCCGTGACGGAATTCGGGCCTGAGCTGGAGAAGCTCGTTGCCGACATGACCGAAACCATGGAAGACGTGGAGGGCGCCGGCCTGGCCGCGCCGCAGGTCGGCATCAGCCAGCGGGTCTTCACCTACCGCATCCGCGGGGTGGAGGGCCACATCATCAATCCGGTGCTGGAGAACAGCGAAGACTTCCAGCCGGACGAGGTCGAAGGGTGCCTGTCCATCCCGGGCCTGGGTTTCCCGGTCCGCCGGCACCGCGCCACCCGCGTCACCGGCGTTGACGTGCACGGCAAGCCGGTGGAACTGGAGGGCGAAGGCATGCTCGCCCGCGTCTTCCAGCACGAGACGGACCACTTGGACGGGATTCTCTTCACCGACCGGCTCGAAGGCGAGGACCGCAAAGCTGCGCTGCGTGCGATCCGGAACGCCAACTACGACTCCATCACCGAGCAGACGACGTCGAAGCGGGCCAAAACGGTTGGTTCAAGCTTTGGCGGCGGCAGCTTCGGCACGGGTTCCTCCTTCGGAACCGGCCAGTGAGGGTCCTCTTCGCGGGTACCCCGGCCGTGGCCGTTCCGTCGCTGGACGCCCTCGTCGCGGCCGGGTTCGACGTCGTCGCCGTGCTGACCCGGCCGGACGCGCCGCTGGGGCGCAAGCGCGTGCTGACACCCTCGCCGGTTGCCGCCCGCGCCGCCGAACTCGGCATCGACATCATCCATGCCGCGAAGGTCGACGCGGCCGTGACCGCCCGGATCGAAGCGGCCGAGCCCGAGGTCGCCGCGATCGTCGCCTACGGCGGGCTCATTCCGCGCGCGGCACTGGACATTCCCCGGCACGGCTGGATCAACCTGCACTTTTCGCTGCTGCCAGCCTGGCGCGGGGCGGCGCCGGTGCAGCGTGCCTTGATCGCCGGCGACGACATCACCGGGGCCGTGACCTTCCGGCTCGAGGAGGGCCTGGACACCGGACCGGTCTTCGGCACCCTGACCGAGGCCGTGGGACCTGAGGACACCGCGGGGGAGCTGCTGGAACGCCTCTCGCACAGCGGCGCCGTGCTGCTGACCCAGACGCTCTCCGCCGTCGAGGCCGGCAAGGCCAGCGCCGTCCCGCAGCAGGGCGAGGTCAGCCTGGCCCCCAAACTTAGCCTTGAGGACGGCCGCCTCGACTGGCAGCAGCCGGCCCTCGCGATTGGACGCCGGTCCCGCGGCGTAACACCGGAACCCGGCGCCTGGACGACACTGGACGGGCAGCGAATGAAGCTCGAACCTGTGCTGCTCCGGCCAGGCGCGCAACCGCTGCGCCCGGGGCAGCTGGCCCTGGATGGGAAGGCGGTCCTGGTCGGGACCGGCTCGCATCCGGTCGAACTCACCCGGATCCAGCCCTCGGGCAAGAAAATGATGACCGCCGCCGATTGGGCGCGCGGACAGGCAACACTGGAAAGCGTGGTCTTCGAATGAGCGACACCGGATCCAACGGCGGCAGCGGACAGGCCCCCGGCGGCCGCGGCGGCCAGGGCCACCGGGGCCCGCGGGGCGGCGTGCGGAGGAACGCGCAGGGACGGGAACGGAACCGCGGCCCGCAGCGCGGCTTCTCCGAAAACGCCCCCTCCCAGCGCACCCGGCGCGCCGACCCGGCCCGGCTCGTGGCCTTCGAGGTGCTGCGCGCCGTGGCCGCCGAGGACGCCTACGCGAACCTGGTGCTGCCGGCCCGGATCCGCCACCACGGACTGGACAAGCGCGACGCCGGATTCGCCACCGAACTCAGCTACGGCGCCCTCCGGGGGCAGGGCACCTACGACGCGATCCTCGCCCGCTGCGTGGACCGCCCGCTGGACCAGCTGGACCCGGCCATCCTGGACGCACTGCGGATCGGCGCCCACCAGCTGCTCGCCATGCGTGTCCCGGCGCACGCCGCCCTTGACGAAACCGTGGGCCTGGCCCGCGCCGTGATCGGCGCCGGCCCGTCCGGCCTGATCAACGCCGTCCTCCGCAAGGTCTCCGCCCACACCCTCGAGGAGTGGCTCGAACTGCTCCTCAGCGACGAGCAGGACCAGACCAAGGTGGCCTCGGTCCGCTACGCCCACCCCGAGTGGATCGTCCGCGCCTTCCGGCAGTCCCTCGTGGCGCACGGACGCCCGGTTACGGAAATCAACGAGCTCCTCGAAGCGGACAACGCCGCACCCGTGGTGAACCTGGTGGCGCTGCCCGGCCTCGGCAGCCTCGACGAGGCCCTGGAAAGCGGCGCCACCCCGGGGGAACTGGTCGAAGGATCGGCCCTCTCCAGCGGCGGAGACCTCGGCCGGCTCGCCTCGGTGCGGGACGGTAGCACCAGGGTCCAGGACGTCGGCTCGCAGCTGGTGGCCCGGGCCCTGGCATCGGTGGACCTGTCCAACGACTCCGGCGCCGAGCCAGGCGCCGACGGCGGCGAGGGCGAACGCTGGCTCGACCTGTGCGCCGGCCCGGGCGGCAAGGCAGCCCTGCTGGGCGCGCTTGCACGCCAGCATGGTGCCACCCTGCTGGCCAATGAACCTGCCCCGCACCGCGCGAAGCTGGTCCGCCAGGCCCTGGCGGCGGTGCCGCACGAGGTCTGGCATGTCCGTACCGGCGACGGCCGCGAGGTCGGGTCGGAGATGGCGGAGAGCTTCGACCGGGTGCTCGTGGATGTGCCCTGCACCGGGCTGGGCGCATTGCGCCGCCGTCCGGAATCCCGCTGGCGGCGCACCCCCAAGGACCTGGTGGACCTTGGGCCGCTGCAGCGCGAACTGCTCAAATCTGCCCTCGACGCCGTCAAGCCCGGCGGCGTCGTCGCCTACGTGACCTGCTCCCCGCACCCGGCCGAGACCACCGCCGTCGTGAGCGACGCGCTGCGCAAGCGCGACGACCTCGAACTGCTCGACGCCGGCGCGGCCCTGGATGCGGTAAGCCTCACCGGACACCTCGAGGCCGGCCACGAGCTCACGGCCCAGCTGTGGCCGCACCGGCACAGGACCGACGCCATGTTCCTGGCGCTGATCCACAAGAAAGCCTGAGCTTCGGGCCATACTGGCACCAGCTCCCTGATCTTCCGACCAGCGCAACGACAAGGACATCCATGGCCCACTGCTGCATCAACCCCAGCATCCTTTCGGCGGATTTCGCGAACCTCCAGTCGGAGCTCCACAAGATCAGGACCGCGGACGCGGTGCACGTTGACGTGATGGACAACCACTTTGTGCCGAACCTCTCGCTCGGCCTGCCGGTGGTCCAGCGCATCCAGGAAGTCAGTCCGATCCCGTTGGACGCCCACCTCATGATCGAGCACGCGGACCGCTGGGCGCCGGCCTACGCCGACGCCGGCGTCGCGTCGGTGACCTTCCACGCCGAGGCATCGATTGCGCCGGTGAAGCTGGCCCGTGAACTGCGCGCCCGCGGCGCCAAGGCGGGGATTGCGCTGCGGCCCGGGAGCGGGGTGGAGCCGTTCCTCGACATGCTCGGCGAGCTGGACATGATCCTCATCATGACGGTGGAGCCCGGCTTCGGCGGCCAGGAATTCCTGGACCTCACGCTGCCAAAGATCCGCCGGGCCCGGGCGGCCATCGACGCCTCGGGCCTGGACATCAAGCTGCAGGTCGACGGCGGCATCACCGAGGAGACCATCTGGCGGGCCGCCGAGGCGGGCGCCGACGTTTTTGTGGCCGGGTCCGCCGTCTACGGCGCCGATGACCCGGCCGACGCGATCGAGCGCCTGCGGGCCGCGGGCAGCCGCTAGCCTGCCGAAACATGACGCAAACTGCATCTTCCATTGCACGGGAATAGCCGGACGGCACCCGGGGTTGTGTCAGAATAGCTACACACATACGTGCTCCGGGGTCGGTGTAAGTCCGAACCGGCGGTCATAGTCCGCGACCCGCGAGCCGGCACTTCCCTCGGGAGGCAGCCGGCGGACGGTTGAACCGGTGGAACTCCGGTACCGACAGTTAAAGTCTGGATGAGAGAAGCACGTACAGCTGTTACTGCGGCGCCCTGACGGTGCCGCGGAATTGCGCTGTCGTATACCCCCGGAGCCATCGCGGTTCTGAGGGAAGGAACGACACACAGATGAACCCCTTGCGATGGCTCTTCGCCGACTCTGCGGTCCTGATGGACGCGGCGGACGGCAGATGAGCGTTCAGCATTCGGCCGCCGGGCCGGAGTTCAAACTCAACCGGGATCAGCCCGACACACAAGTCTTCAATGCCGCCAGCTTCAGCGCTGCCGAGTCAGCCGCCATGGACAGCGCCCTGGCGGCCGCTGCGCAGGGCCCGCGCGGGGCGAACCCTCTGGTGGGCGCCGTCGTCATCGGAACAGACGGCACGCCCTTGGTCACCGGCTACCACCGCGGCGCCGGCACCGCCCACGCGGAGGGCGACGCCATCGCCCAAGCCGCGGCCGCCGGACTGGACCTCACGGGCACCACCATGGTGGTCACGCTGGAGCCGTGCAACCATTGCGGCCGCACCGGCCCTTGCGCCCAGGCCATCATCGACGCCGGCGTGGCCGACGTCGTCTACGCGATCGATGACCCGCACGATCCCGCCGCCGGGGGAGCGGCGACGCTCCGCGCCGCCGGAGTGCGGGTCCGCTCCGGCCTGGGTGCCGTCGCCGCCCTGGACCTCAACCGGCGCTGGTTCGACGCCGTCGCCGCGAAAAGGCCGTTCGTCACCCTGCACATCGCCCAGACCCTTGACGGCCGGATCGCGGCCAGCGACGGCACCAGCCAGTGGATCTCCAGTGCGGAGTCACTCGCGGACAACCATGCCCTGCGGGGCAGGATCGACGCCATCCTGGTGGGCACGCAGACCGTCTTGGTGGACAACCCGCGCCTTACGGCTCGCACCCCCGACGGCGAACTCGCCGAAAAGCAGCCGCTGCGCGCCGTGATGGGTCTCCGCGGGATTCCCGCGGACGCCGCGGTCAACGGCGGCGACGGCAAGGTGCTGCACTTGCCAACCCGGGAGCCCCGCGAGGCCCTGGACCGGCTTTTCGACGCCGGCGTCCGGCACCTCATGGTCGAGGGCGGCTCGCGGATCCTCAGCGCGTTCCTGGCCGCAGGCCTCGTCGACGAGCTGATCGTCTACCTGGCCCCCACGCTGCTGGGCTCCGGCACCCTGGCCTTGGACGACCTCGGTATCGGCACCCTTGCCGATGCCCAGCATTGGGACTGGGACGGGGCCTCGGGCGGCGCCGTCCGGATGCTGGGCCGCGACCTGCGGCTGCACCTGCGTCCCGCCACCAACTCTTCATCCGATTCCACACCGCGCAGTAACGCGGACACCGCCGCAGGAGGCAACTGATGTTTACCGGAATTATCGCCGAACAGGGGAAGGTGCTGTCCGTCGAGCGCGACGGCGACACCAGCGCCACGCTGCGCCTGCACGCCCCTGAGAGCACCGCTGGACTGGCCCACGGCGGCTCGATCGCCGTCAACGGGGTCTGCCTGACGGCCACGGACATCGACGGCACGGACTTCAGCGTCGACGTCATGGGCGAAACCCTGATCCGGAGCACCATTGGCGGGCTGGCCGCGGGAGACCCGGTCAACCTGGAACGCTGCGTCCCGGCCGGCGGCCGACTGGACGGCCATGTGGTGCAGGGGCACGTCGACGGCGTCGGCGAACTGCTGGAACGCGAAGCGCTCGGCAACTGGGACCGGCTGCGCTTCGCCGTGCCGGCCCCGCTGGCCCGCTACATCGCGGAGAAGGGCTCGATCGCCGTCGACGGCGTGTCCCTGACCGTCACCGCCGTAAGCCCCGCCTCCGAGCCCGCCCCGTGGTTCGAGGTCGGCCTGATCCCCACGACGTTGGCCGAGACCGGTCTGGGCGGCAAATCGGTGGGCAGCCGCGTCAACCTCGAGGTGGACGTCCTGGCCAAGTACACCGAGCGGCTGCTCGCCTTCGCCCCCGCCGCGCAGACCCAGGCGGCCGCAAAATGAACCGGCTGCAGGACACCCCGGGACTCACCGTCGACGCGCCGGCGCTGGACCCGATCGACGACGCCATCCGCGCCATGGCGGCCGGCCGGCCGGTGCTGGTGGTCGATAACGAGGACCGTGAAAACGAAGGCGACATCATCTTCGCGGCGCAGCACGCCACCCCCGCACTGATGGGCTGGACCATCCGGTACAGCTCCGGCGTGATCTGCGTACCGATGCCAAGCGACCAGGCCGATGCGCTGGAGCTGCCGCCGATGGTTGCCATCAACCAGGACGCCAAAGGCACCGCGTATACCGTGTCATGCGACGCCGCCGTGGGCGTGAGCACCGGAATCTCGGCCACGGACCGGGCGCTGACAGCCCGGATCCTGGCCGATCCGACGAGCCAGCCGAATTCCCTGACCCGTCCCGGGCATGTTTTCCCGCTTCGCGCCGTTAAGGGGGGTGTGCGGGAACGTCCCGGCCACACCGAGGCAGCAGTGGAGCTGTGCCGGCTGGCCGGCCTCGAACCCGTAGGCGTAATTGCAGAGCTGGTGCACGACGACGGAGAGATGATGCGGCTGGACGGACTCCGGGGCTTCGCCCTCGAACATGGCTGTCCGCTGATTTCGATTGCCGACCTGGTGGCGTACCTCGAAGCCGGGAACCCCGGCAGCCACGCAGCGGCATCCGCCTGACATCTTTGGATTGAGGAGAGACAATGACGACTTCTGAAGCGCAGCCGGCCACCCCGGGACAGCAACCGCATCCGGTCAGCGGCGGACCGATCGTCCAGCTGCCCACCGCCTACGGAGACTTCGTGGCACAGGCCTGGACCGACCTGGCCACGGGTGCCGAGCACCTCGCCGTCAGCTCCCCGCTGCCGGCCACGGACGGCCAGGCGCCCCTGGTCCGGCTGCACTCCGAATGCCTCACCGGAGACGTGTTCGGTTCCTACCGCTGCGACTGCGGCGAACAGCTGGCCTACGCCCTGGAAATGATCCACGAATTCGGCGGCACGCTGCTCTACCTGCGCGGACAGGAAGGGCGCGGCATCGGCCTGGCCAACAAGATCAAGGCCTACGCCCTGCAGGAGGCCGGGTTCGACACGGTCGAGGCCAACGAGCAGCTGGGCCTGCCCGTGGATGCACGCTGCTACAAGGCCGCCGCGCAGATCCTGGCCGAGATGGGAATGCATGAGATCCGCTTGCTGAGCAACAACCCTGACAAGCAGGACCGGCTGGCCCAGGCCGGCGTCCGGGTGGTCGAGATGGTCCCCACCGAGGTGCCGTCCCGGGAACAGAACCTCCGCTACCTGCAGACCAAGAAGGACCGGATGGACCACCGGCTGGTCCTGGACATGGAACCGGCCGCACCCGCCGCCGGACAGGGCGGTTTCGAGCACGAACAAGGCTAAGCAGCCGCCCGTCAATCCGACCAGCACCACCCCCTCCCATACACCTCCACAGCAAGGACAACGCATGAGCGGCCACGGCGCCCCACAGATCGACCTCACCACCTTCAGCCCCGAGGACACCTCCGGGCTGAAACTTGCCATCGTCGCCGCAAGCTGGCACACGCAGATCATGGACGGACTGCTCGACGGCGCGCTGCGCGCCGCCAAGGAAGCCGGCATCGGCGAACCGACCGTGCTGCGCGTCCCCGGCACCTTTGAGCTGCCCGTCGCCGCGGCCCGGCTGGCGCCGCACTTCGACGCCGTGGTGGCGCTCGGCGTCGTCGTCCGCGGTGGAACGCCGCACTTCGAGTACGTCTGCGAAGCGGCCACGCTCGGCCTGACCGAGGTCAGCGTCCGTACCGGCGTGCCGGTGGGCTTCGGCGTGCTGACCTGCGACACCGAACAGCAGGGCATCGACCGGGCCGGCCTTCCCGGCTCCACCGAGGACAAGGGGCACGAGGCCGTTACCGCCGCCCTGGCCACCGCCGTCACACTCAAGCAGTACTCCTAGCTTGTGTATTCCCTCACATCCGGGCCGTCATCCAGCGGCCCGGCAGGCGGCGTCTTGCCGTGAGCAAGTAGGCTGGAGGGCGTGAAGAATTTCGAGTCGCTGTTCGCAGAACTGAGTGAGAAGGCAGCCGCCCGCCCGGAGGGCTCCCGCACCGTCGCCGAACTGGATTCCGGAGTCCACGGCATCGGCAAGAAAGTCGTGGAGGAAGCCGCCGAGGTCTGGATGGCCGCCGAGTACGAATCCGACGAGGCCGCAGCGGAAGAAATTTCGCAGCTGCTCTATCACCTGCAGGTTCTGATGCTCGCCAAAGGACTCAGCCTGGAGGACGTCTACAAGCATCTCTAGCCACGTCGCGCCGTCCGCGGCGGACCGAGTCCGCCCGCGACCCCTGCGCACCACGTGGCCCGCTGTGCCTGCACCGATGACTTCCTAACCAGAAAGAACTTCCCATGCTGAGAGTTGCCGTCCCGAACAAGGGATCTCTGTCCGAAGCCGCTTCCGCCATGCTCGCCGAAGCGGGCTACCGCCAGCGCCGCGACAGCCGCGAACTGGTCATGGTGGACCCGGACAACGACATTGAATTCTTCTTCCTCCGCCCGCGCGACATCGCCGTCTATGTCGGCCAGGGCACCCTGGACGTCGGCATCACCGGCCGCGACCTGCTGCTCGACGCCGAGGTGGAAGCCGAAGAACTGCTGCCGCTGGGCTTCGCCGCCTCCACGTTCCGGTTCGCCGGACCCGTCGGGGACTTCAGCTCCATCGACCAGCTTGAAGGCAAGCGCCTCGCCACCAGCTACGACGGTCTGCTCCGCGGCTACCTCGCCCAGCGCGGTATCAACGCAAAGGTCGTCCGGCTCGACGGCGCGGTCGAATCCTCCGTCCGGCTCGGCGTCGCGGACGCGATTGCCGACGTCGTGGAGACCGGGACCACGCTGAAGGCCGCCGGGATGGAAATCTTCGGCGAACCGATCCTGAACTCCGAGTCGGTCCTGATCGGCCGCAAGGGCGAGCAGAACCCGGCCACCGAGGTACTGATCCGACGCCTCCAGGGTGTCCTGGTGGCCCGCCAGTACGTGCTGATGGACTACGACATCCGCAAGGAGCTGGTGGAGCAGGCCGCCGCCCTGACGCCCGGCCTGGAGTCGCCCACCGTCTCGCCGCTCCGCGACTCGGACTGGGTGGCCGTCCGGTCCATGGTGCCCAAGAAGGAAACCAACCGGATCATGGACGAGCTCTACGACCTCGGCGCCCGGGCCATCCTGGTCAGCAGCATCCACGCCTGCCGGATCTAGCGGCCCGTCCGTGAAGCCATCAACCGTGAGCAAACTCCAGGAGCAGCCATGTCCGTAGCCGTCCGCGTCATCCCGTGCCTGGACGTCGACGCCGGCCGTGTGGTCAAGGGGATCAACTTCGAAGGCCTGCGCGACGCCGGTGACCCGGTGGAGCTCGCACACCGCTACGACAACGGCGGCGCCGACGAACTGACCTTCCTCGACGTCACGGCGTCCTCGGGCAACCGCGAAACCACCTTCGACGTCGTCCGGCGCACCGCGGAGGAAGTCTTCATCCCGCTGACCGTCGGCGGCGGCGTCCGCGGCGTGGCGGAAGTAGACAAGCTGCTGCGCTATGGCGCGGACAAGGCCGCCATCAACACCGCGGCCGTGGCCCGGCCCGAGGTGATCGATGAGATCACCCGCCACTTCGGCTCCCAGGTCTTGGTGCTCTCCCTCGACGCGCGGCGCACCCGGCCCGGCTCCGAGCCGACGCCCTCCGGCTTCGAAGTCACCACCCACGGCGGACGCCAGGGGACAGGAATCGATGCCCTCGCCTGGGCCCGTGAGGCCGCCGACCGCGGCGTCGGCGAAATCCTACTCAACTCGATCGATGCCGACGGCACCAAGGACGGCTTCGACCTCGAACTCATCCGCCTGGCCCGCGCCGCGGTCAAGGTGCCGCTGATCGCCTCCGGCGGGGCCGGCCGGCCGGAGCACTTCCCGCCGGCCGTGGCCGCCGGCGCCGACGCCGTGCTGGCAGCCTCGGTCTTCCACTTCGGCCCGCTGGACATGATCGCCCAGGTCAAGGCCGCCATCCGCGAAGCAGGCTTCCAGGTCCGCTAGACGGGCTACGGCGCCGCCGGCTTAAACCAACGCGGGGCCACTTAGCGCCCATCCCGGAGGGGATTGTGGGCGTTAAGTGACCCCGCGTTGCTGTGTGTGGGGGTGCTCTGTCGGGGACTAGAGTCCGACTTCGGCGGACTGCAGCAGCGCGACGGCGTCCGGCTGGCCCTCGAAGGTCACCAGCGCGTGCCGGGTCCGGCCGTGGGCGTGCATCAGCAGTTCGCCCGGCTCGCCCACAATCGCCACGGAGACGGGGGCGCGCTTGGCTACGTGCCGGGGACCGGACGGGCTCACCAGGACGATGCCCAGGTCCACGCCCCGGTAGAGAATGGCGGCGCGCTTGACCAGTTCGTCCCAGAGCGCGTCGGAGTAGGCCTCGTCCAGGGCGCGCGGCGCCCAGCGGTCGACCGCGCGGCGGACATCCTCGGTATGGACGAAGTATTCGATCAGGTTGGAGCTCTCGTCCAGGGCCTTGATCCGCATCGGCGAGAGCGCGGGCGGTCCGGCCCGGAAGGTGTTGACCAGCTTGGCGTAGGCTTCCGGGGTCTTGATGGTGGCGGCGAGTTCGGCCGTTGCCTGGTCCGAAGCCTTGGACAACCGCTTGATCAGGAGCCCGAGCCCGACGCGGGCTTTGCGCTCCCGCAGGTACAGGTGGGCGGCAAGGTCCCGGGTCTGCCAGCCCTTGCAGAGCGTGGGGGAGTCAGGGCCGGCCGCCAGCAGGGTTTCGGCCAGGACTTCTCGGGACGGTTCGACGAAATGCATCACTTGTGAAACTAGCACGAGACGCCCTCCGGTGTGCACAGGAAGCGCCGCGGTTTTGGCCGCAACGGGCTTTTGGTGCGCATGTTAAGCGCGGGTCCGCCGGCGCAGGGCGGCGGCAGGCCCCGAGGCACTAGACTTGAGCTGATGTCTGAGCAGCCCGCCCCCGCCCCCGTCAGCGAAACACCCCTCCCTGCCGGCCTGGCCGAGTCCCTGAAACGGGACAGCGCCGGCCTGGTGGCCGCGATCGTCCAGCAGTTCGACACCAACGAGGTGCTGATGCTCGGCTGGATGGATGACGAGGCTCTGCACCGCACCATGACCAGCGGACGGGTCACCTTCTACTCCCGCTCGCGGCAGGAATACTGGCGCAAGGGCGACACCTCCGGCCACGTGCAGTGGGTGAAGTCCCTCGCGCTGGACTGCGACGGCGACGCCCTGCTGGTCCGGGTCGACCAGGTCGGCGCCGCCTGCCACACGGGGACCCGGACGTGCTTCGACGGACGCGCGCTGGACGCCGTCGTCGGCGACGCCGACTGACCCGGCGCACCCGCGGCGCAGCCCGGGCACTCGACGCCCCGGCACTTTGAAAGCAACAGAGCAAGAGAACAGGCGGAACACAACAGCCATGCAGGACCTTGGAATCATCAGCCCCGGCCTGGACGAGTTCCGGGAACTCGCCGGGCACAGCCGTGTTATCCCGGTCCGGCTGAAGGTGCTGGCTGACGCCGAAACCCCGATCGGGCTGTACCGCAAACTCGCCCAGGGCCAGCCGGGGACGTTCCTGCTGGAGTCCGCCGCGGTGGGCGGCGCCTGGTCCCGCTACTCCTTCATCGGCGCACGCTCCCGCGCCACGCTGACCACCAAGGACGGGCAGGCGCACTGGCTCGGCGAGCCGCCCGTCGGGGTCCCGCTGGACGGCAGCCCGGTCGATGCCATCCGGGACACCGTCCGGGCGCTGCACACCGAGCGCTTCGAGGGCCTTCCGCCCTTCACCTCCGGCCTGGTGGGGTTCCTCGGCTGGGAAACCGTCCGACACTGGGAAAAACTCACCAGCCCGCCCGAGGACGACCTGGAACTGCCGGAAATGGCGCTGAACCTCGTGACGGACATGGCCGTGCACGACAACATGGACGGCACGGTGCTGCTGATCGCCAACGCGATCAACTTCGACAACAGCTCCGAACGCGTCGACGAAGCCTGGCACGACGCCGTCGCCCGGGTGAAGGCGCTGCTGGCGAAGATCAGCACCCCGACGGAGCAGCCCGTCTCCGTGCTCCAGCCCGCCGCCCTCGATTTCGCCTCGAGCGTGCAGGAACGCTGGGACGAAAACGACTACCTCGCCGCCCTGGACCGCGGCAAGGAAGCGATCGTCGACGGCGAAGTCTTCCAGGTGGTGATCTCGCGCCGCTTCGAAATGGAATGCGGCGCCGATCCGCTGGACGTCTACCGCGTCCTGCGCAACACCAACCCCAGCCCCTATATGTACATCTTCAGCCTCGAGGATGCCGCCGGGCGCCAGTACTCGATCGTCGGCTCGTCCCCGGAGGCCCTCGTGACGGTTACCGGCGAGGAAGTCATCACCCACCCGATCGCCGGCTCCCGGCCGCGCGGCAAGACCATCGAGGCGGACAAGGCCCTCGCCGAGGAACTGCTCGCGGACCAGAAGGAACGCGCCGAGCACCTCATGCTGGTGGACTTGTCCCGCAACGACCTCTCCAAGGTCTGTGTGGCCGGAACCGTCGACGTCACGCAGTTCATGGAAGTGGAGCGGTTCAGCCACATCATGCACCTGGTGTCCACGGTGGTGGGCAAGCTCGCCCCGACCGCCACGGCCTACGACGTGCTCAAGGCGACCTTCCCGGCCGGAACGCTCTCCGGCGCCCCCAAGCCCCGCGCGCTGCGCCTCCTCGATGAGCTGGAACCCCACCGCCGCGGCATCTACGGCGGCGTGGTGGGTTACCTCGACTTCGCCGGCGACATGGACATGGCGATCGCCATCCGTTCCGCGCTGCTCCGCGACGGCCGCGCCTACGTTCAGGCCGGCGGCGGCATCGTGGCCGACTCCGTCAACGCCACTGAGGCGCTCGAGACCATCAACAAGGCCGCCGCGCCGATGCGGGCCGTGCATACGGCGCAGTCGCTGCGCACCATTACGGCAGAGACCGTGCCCGACGCCGGGACGGAGCAGCCATGACCGGCGCGGCAGGCACGATCAAGAGCACCAGCCCGGACGTTCCGCGCTGGGCCCGGAAGTCCACCCTGGTCCTGGTCATCGCGGCGCTGGCACTGGCCGTTTTCGGCACCACCACCCAGACCTGGCTGACGGTCCAGCTCGATCCCGGCCAGCTGGGCAAAGGCGTCAGCCAGAACGGGCTGCAGGTCCAGGGCAGCAAGGCCGCCACCACGGTCACCGCCCTCGCCCTGGTCGCCCTGGCCGGGGGACTCGCGGCGTCGATCGCCGGGCGCATCGCCCGCTGGGTCATCACGGCGATCATCCTGCTGGCCGCCGCGGGCATCGTGGCCGCTGCCGTAACCGTACTGTCCGACCCGCTGGCCGCGGCGCAGGGATCCATTGCCGCAGCCACCGGCATCAGCGGCAGCAACGTCCAGGTCGCCCTCACCGTGTTCCCGGTCCTCGCCGTCGTCGCCGGCTCCCTGCTCGGGATCAGCGCCCTCGCGATTGTTCCGGCCGGACGCTACTGGAAGAGCCGGACGAAGTACGACGCCGCCGCCACCGCCGGCGCTCCGGGCCCCGCCCAGCCGGCCGACGAGATCGACAGCTGGGACCGGCTCTCCCGCGGCGACGATCCCACCTGAGACCAGGCAGCGGGCACGCCCGGCAAGGCTCCCTGCAGCGTGCCCGGTAACGCGGCCAATGACGCCGCCAAAAAATGGCAGAATGTAAGCAGTATTGATCCTGAGGAGATTTCCATGAGCAAAGCCCCTGTTTCCGCACCCCAGCCCGCCGCCGGCACCGGCGTCTACGACGGCGTCGACCACAGCGAGCCCACCGGCCACGGCAACAGCCCGGCGGCCTGGACCACCGTGATCATCATGCTGGTCGGCGCCCTCATCGCAGCCATCGCCTTCGTGATCGCCAACACCCCGATCTTCATCGCCGGTGCGGCCGTCATGCTGATCGGCCTGGTGGTGGGCTTTGCCATGCGCAAGGCCGGTTACGGCGTCGGCGGCAGCAAGCTGAAGAACTCCGGCCACTAGGAGTGAGTGTTCTCGATGACATCAACGCCGGTGTCAGGGAGGATATGGAGGCCCGCCAGCGCCTCGTCACGCTCGCCGAACTGAAGGAGCGTGCCGCGGCGGCGGTCCCGGCTCGCGACGCGTGGGCCGCCCTGGGCGGCCCGTCGGACCGGACGCAGCTCAAGGTCATCGCCGAAATCAAGCGCCGCAGCCCCTCCAAGGGCGCACTTGCGAGCATCGCGGACCCGGCCTCCCTCGCCGTGCAGTACGCCGACGGCGGCGCGGCCGTGATCAGCGTCCTGACGGAGCAGCGCCGTTTCAACGGCTCGCTGGCCGACCTCGACGCCGTCCGGGCAGCCGTGGACGTCCCGCTGCTGCGCAAGGACTTCATGATCGACGAGTACCAGATCTGGGAGGCCCGTGCCCACGGCGCCGACCTGATCCTGCTGATCGTCGCCTCGCTCTCCGACGCGCAGCTGCACGAGTACAGCGCCCTCAGCCGCGAGCTGGGAATGAACGTGCTCGTGGAGACCCACACGGCCGGCGAAGTTGAACGCGCCGTCGCCGCCGGGGCGCGGATCATCGGCGTCAACGTCCGGAACCTCAAAACGCTCGACGTCGACCGGTCCGTCTTCTCGGAGCTCGCCGCCGGCATCCCCGCCGGGGCACTCGTCGTGGGCGAGTCCGGCGTGCGCGGCGTCGACGACGTCCGGCACTACGCGGCCAGCGGCGCCAACGCAGTCCTGGTGGGCGAGGCGCTCGTCAGCGATGCGACGCCCCGCGACCGGATCGCCGAATTCATGGCGGCCGGAGCCGAAGAAATCGCCGCACGTCCCTGACCCGCGGCCCGGCCGGGCATCCGGCCGGAGACCGCGGTGCGTCCGCGCGGCACCCAAGACCCAGATAGCAGTGGAACAGGATGGTGAGACTGATGGTCGATGCGCCAACAGCCGGCTCAGACGAAAACCCCGTAGACGCCTTCCTGGAGGGCAGCCGGCCGGATGAGGACGGGCCGCAAAGCGCGCCGTCCCTGCGGCACGCCCCGGGACCCTACTTCGGCTCGTACGGCGGGCGCTGGATGCCCGAGTCCCTCATTGCCGCGCTGGACGAACTTGAAGACACCTTCGAGAAGGCCAAGGCGGACCCCGAGTTCACCGCACAGATCGCGGACCTGAACAAGAACTACTCCGGCCGCCCCTCGCTGCTCACCGAGGCCAAGCGCTTCGCCGAGCACGCCGGGGGAGTCCGCGTCTTCCTCAAGCGCGAGGACCTGAACCACACCGGCTCGCACAAGATCAACAACGTTCTGGGCCAGGCGCTGCTCGCCAAGCGCATGGGCAAGACCCGCATCATCGCCGAAACCGGCGCCGGCCAGCACGGTGTGGCCAGCGCCACCGCCGCCGCCCTGCTCGGCCTGGAGTGCGTGGTCTACATGGGCGCCGAAGACTGCCGCCGGCAGGCCCTCAACGTGGCCCGGATGGAGCTCCTCGGCGCCACCGTCATTCCGGTGACCAACGGTTCGCAGACGCTCAAGGACGCCATCAACGAGGCCCTCCGCGACTGGGTCGCCAACGTGGACACCACCCACTACCTGCTGGGCACCGCTGCCGGGGCGCACCCATTCCCGGCCATGGTCCGGTACTTCCACGAAGTTATTGGCGAGGAGGCCCGCGCCCAGATCCTGGAGCAGGCCGGGCGACTGCCGGACGCGGTCTGCGCCTGCGTCGGCGGCGGCTCCAACGCCATCGGCATTTTCCACGGCTTCCTGGACGACCCCTCGGTCAGGATCTACGGCTTCGAAGCCGGCGGCGAAGGTGTCGAAACCGGACGCCACTCCGCCACCATTACGCTCGGCAAGCCCGGCGTGCTGCACGGCGCCCGCTCCTACCTGATGCAGGACGACGACGGCCAGACCATCGAGTCCCACTCCATCTCGGCCGGCCTTGACTACCCGGGCGTCGGGCCGGAGCACGCCTACCTCGCCGACATCGGCCGGGTCAGCTACGAGCCCATCACGGACAGCGAAGCCATGGAGGCCTTCCGGCTGCTCTGCCGCACCGAGGGCATCATTCCGGCCATCGAGTCCGCGCACGCACTGGCCGGCGCCATCAAGGTCGGCCAGCGGCTGGCCGCCGAAACCGGAGACGCTGCCGACAAGATCCTGATCGTGAACCTCTCCGGCCGCGGCGACAAGGACGTGGCCACCGCCGCGGAATGGTTCAACCTGCTGGACAAGGATTCAGCCGAAGCCGAGATCGCCCAGGAGGGGGAACAGCTGTGAGTACCGCCGAAAACAGCCCCGAGAGCCGCACCGAGACCACGGTGCCGAGCGGCAGCAAGTCCGCGGCAGCGATCGACCGGGCCAAGGCCCAGGGCCGGTCCGCCCTCATCGGTTACCTGCCCGCCGGGTACCCGAGCGTTGAGGACACCATCGCCGCGGGCATTGCCCTCGCCGAAAACGGCGCCGACCTGATCGAGATCGGCATCCCCTATTCCGACCCGGTGATGGACGGCCAGGTCATCCAGGCCGCCACCACCGAGGCCCTTGCCAAGGGCTTCCACGTCGACCAGGTGTTCGACGTCGTGCGCGCCATCACGAGCAAGACCGAGGCCGCGGTCCTCGTCATGACCTACTGGAACCCCGTGGTCCGGATGGGCGTCGACGAATTCTCCCGCCGGCTGGCCGAAGCCGGGGGAGCAGGGCTCATCACCCCGGACCTGATCCCGGACGAGGCCGCGGAATGGATGGCTGCCTCGGACAAGTACGGCCTGGACCGCGTCTTCCTCGTGGCGCCCTCCTCGTCGCCGGAGCGGATGAAGCGGACCGTTGAGGCGAGCCGCGGCTTCGTCTACGCCGTCTCCATCATGGGCGTCACCGGGGCCCGCACCTCGGTCAGCTCTGCTGCCAAGGACGTCGTCGCGGCGGCCCACGCGGCCGGCGCCGAACGGGTCTGCGTCGGCCTGGGTGTCTCGAACGCCGGCCACGTCCGCGAAATCGCGGCCTACGCGGATGGAGTCATCGTCGGCACGGCCCTCGTCGCGGCGATCGGTGAGGGCGGCGTGGATGCTGTAGCGTCCTTGACGAAAGAGCTCAGCACCGGCCTTACCAAGGAAGAAGCGTAAGCAATGCAGTCAGTCCTCCACGCGGCAGCGATGGTTCCCGCGAGCATTCCGAGCCCGGACTGGTCCGGCTTCGATATCCCGCTGCCCTGGGGGTCCCTGCGTATCCACGCCTACGCGCTGTGCATCCTCGCCGGCATCATCGCCGGGCTCTGGCTCACCTCAGTGCGCTGGGCCCGTCGCGGTGCGCCTGAGGGCAGCGTCTGGGACATCGCCATCTGGGCTATTCCCTTCGGCATCATCGGCGGCCGGCTCTACCACGTGGTGTCCTCCCCGGACGCCTACTTCGGCCCGGGCTTCGACGGCACAGGTGACCTTTCCCTGATCCCGCAGATCCAGCGCGGCGGCCTGGGAATCTGGGGTGCCGTGGTGCTGGGCGCGGTCGGCGCCTGGATCGGTTGCCGCCGGGCCGGTGTGAAGCTCAGCGCCTTCGTGGACGCCGCGGCGCCCGGGCTGCTGCTGGCACAGGCCATCGGCCGCTGGGGAAACTACTTCAACCAGGAACTTTTCGGCGGTCCCACCACCCTGCCCTGGGGGCTGCAGATCGACGCCGACAACCCCAACTTCCCGGCCGGCATGCCCGCCGATACGCTGTTCCACCCGACCTTCCTCTACGAGTCCGTCTGGAACCTCGTGGGAGTGGCGGTGCTGCTGCTTTTGGACCGGAAGTTCTCCTTCCGCCGCGCACGGCTGTTCTGGCTCTACGCCATCTACTACACCCTGGGCCGCGTCTGGATCGAGGCCATGCGGATCGACGACGCCGAACAGATCAACCTCTTTGGCATCACCACCCGGCTCAACGTCTGGACCAGCATCTTTGTGCTGCTCGCCGCCCTGGTAGCCTTCATCGTCCTGGGCCTGCGCAAGCGCGACGTGCCGGACACCCCCTACCTGCCCGGACGGGAGCCCGAACCCGCGGTCGACGCCGAGGACGCCGCAGCCACGACGGACGCCCCGGCCGAGGACGGGGACGGGGACGATGCCGGCAAGGTCGACGCCGAGCATGCCGTCAGGCACGACACCGACGACGACGCCGACAGGGTCGCGGTACCCGTCCGCCATGCGGACTCTGCTGTCTCAGATACTGAGTCGCGTGATAATCTCCCGGGTAACCAAAGCGGTCCGCGCCGCGCTTCGGCCCCAGCCGTTGCGACCGCGGAATCCACCGGCGGCACCAAGCCCGCCCACGGAGAACCCGAAGCCGGAACACCCGGCCACCGGGTCTCCGAAACCGCGCCGGAAGCTGACAGCACCAAGTAGCTCAGCACCGGAAAACGGGCTCCAGGGCGACCGCCGGCTGGGCTCGAGTCCACAGCGTCGTGGCGACAGGGTTGCATCGAACAGCAGACAGCTGGACGCTATGCAAGCCCGGGGCCGGCGGCCGCGTAACTGTTCGTGCAGGAAGCGGCGCTGGCCTACAATTCGAGTAGGAAAATCACGTTGTTGTGCCCGTCACACCGGCGCACCGATTCGGGCCAATGTTGTCCCTCCCATACGCACGATCAGGAGGAAGGACGTCTCCCATGACCCAAACCCTGCATAGCCCCAGCTGGTCCGGTCCGGAACAGCCCACCACGGCGGTATCCCCGTTCAAGCGTTTCGCGGCGTTGCCCGAAGCCGCCGGACTCTACAACCCGGAGCAGGAGAAAGACGCCTGCGGCCTGGCCATCATCGCCACCCTGCGCGGCGAGCCCGGCTACGACATTGTCGACGCCGCCCTGACCGCCCTGCGCAACCTCGAGCACCGCGGTGCCGTCGGCGCCGATGAGGGAACCGGCGACGGCGCCGGGCTCCTCATGCAGGTTCCCGATGAGTTCTTCCGCGCTGTTACCGACTTCGAGCTCCCGGCCGCCGGCCAGTACGTCGTCGGGACCGCGTTCCTGCCTGCCGAGCAGCGGGAATCCGACGCCGCGAAGGCCGGCATCGAGGGCCTGGCAGCCGATGAGGGCCTCACCGTCCTGGGTTGGCGCGAAGTCCCGATCGTGGCCGACCTCGTCGGCGCGATGGCACGGGCGTGCATGCCGTACTTCGCCCAGCCGTTCTTCGCTTCCAGCACGGGCGAGACGCTGACCCGCAACGAACTGGACTCCCGGGCCTGGCGGATCCGCAAGCGCGCGCAGAACAAGTTCGGTGTGTACTTCCCGTCCCTGTCCTCACGGACCATCGTCTACAAGGGCATGCTCACCACCGCCCAGCTGGAGCCGTTCTACCCGGACCTCTCGGACACACGCTTCAAGACCAAGCTCGCGATCGTCCACTCGCGCTTCTCCACCAACACCTTCCCGTCCTGGCCGCTGGCCCAGCCGTTCCGCACCATCGCGCACAACGGCGAGATCAACACGGTCAAGGGCAACCGCAACTGGATGCGCGCCCGGCAGTCGCAGCTTGCGAACCCGTTGCTGGGGGACAGCCCGGAAGAGCTGTACCCGATCTGCACCCCGGGCGCCTCGGATTCGGCCTCCTTCGACGAGGTCGCCGAACTGCTCTGGCTCTCCGGCCGACCGATCACGCACTCGATCATGATGATGATCCCCGAGGCCTGGGAAAACCACGCCACGATGGACCCCGCCCGGCGCGCGTTCTACGAGTACCACTCGCTGCTGATGGAGCCCTGGGACGGCCCGGCCGCCGTCTCCTTCACCGACGGCAACCTCGTCGGCGCCACTCTGGACCGCAACGGGCTGCGCCCGGGCCGGTACTGGATCACCGAGGACGGCCTGGTCGTCTTCGCCTCCGAGGTCGGCGTGATCGACGTCGAACCCGCCAAGGTGGTCAAGAAGGGCCGCGTGTCGCCCGGCAAGATGTTCCTCGTGGACACCGAGGCCGGCCGGATCATCGACGACTCGGAGGTCAAGGCCGAGGTCGCCGCGGCCAACCCCTGGGCCGAGTGGCTCAAGGACAACCTGATCGACCTCAAGGACCTGCCCGAGCGCGAGCACGTGGTGCACACCGCCGCCTCGGTCAACATCCGCCAGCGCACCTTCGGCTACACCACCGAGGAACTGAAGATCCTGCTCGGCCCGATGGCCCGGACCGGGGCCGAGCCGCTTGGCGCCATGGGTTCGGACACTCCGGTGGCCGTGCTCTCCAAGCGGCCCCGACTGCTCTTCGACTACTTCGTGCAGTCCTTCGCGCAGGTCACCAACCCGCCGCTGGACGCCATCCGCGAGGAACTGGTCACCTCCCTGACCTGCGCGATCGGCCCCAACGGCAACCTGCTGGACACCAAGCAGGTCCGCCAGCCGCAGGTCTCGCTGCCGTTCCCGGTGATCAACAACGACCAGCTGGCCAAGATCGCAAACATCGAGAACGCCGACGGCGACCGCGTGGCCATGAAGGTTCGCGGCCTCTACCGCCCCGACGGCGGCGAACACGCCCTGCGCGCCCGGCTGACCGAAATCTGTGAGCAGGTTTCCGGCGCCATCAACCGCGGCGTCCAGTACGTGGTGCTCTCGGACCGTGACTCCAACGCCCAATGGGCGCCGATCCCGTCCCTGCTGCTGGTCAGCGCCGTGCACCACCACCTGCTGCGCAGCGCCAACCGCACCAAGACCGCGCTGGTGGTCGAGGCGGGCGATGTCCGCGAAACCCACCACGTCGCCGTCCTGATCGGCTACGGCGCCTCCGCGGTGAACCCGTACCTGGCGATGGAATCCGTCGAACAGCTCATCAGTTCCGGCGACGTCACCGGGGTCACCCCGCAGGACGGCGTCTACAACCTGATCAAGGGCCTCGGCAAGGGCGTCCTGAAGATCATGTCCAAGATGGGCATCTCGACGGTCGCCTCCTACACCGGCGCGCAGACCTTCGAGGCGCTTGGCCTGGGCCAGGACCTCGTGGACGAGTACTTCTCCGGCACGCATTCCCAGCTCGGCGGCGTCGGCCTCGACGTGATCGCCGCGGAGGTCGCGGCGCGGCACCGGATGGCCTACCCGGAGAACGGCATCGAACTGCCGCACCAGCCCCTGCTGGGCGGCGGCGAGTACCAATGGCGCCGCGACGGCGAACCGCACCTGTTCAACCCGGAGACGGTATTCCGGCTGCAGCACGCCACGCGCGAACGCCGCTACGACATCTTCAAGGCGTACACCCGGGGAGTGGACGACCAGTCCACGAACCTGATGACCCTGCGCGGGCTGCTGAAGTTCAAGGACGGCCTGCGCCCGGCGGTCCCGCTTGAGGAAGTGGAGCCGGTCTCCAGCATCGTCAAGCGCTTCTCCACCGGCGCCATGAGCTACGGCTCCATCTCGCAGGAAGCCCACGAGACCCTCGCGATCGCGATGAACCGGCTCGGCGGCAAGTCCAACACCGGCGAAGGCGGCGAGGACGTGGACCGGCTGCTGGACCCGACGCGCCGTTCGGCGGTCAAGCAGATCGCCTCGGGCCGCTTCGGCGTCACGAGCCTGTACCTGACCAACGCCGACGACATCCAGATCAAGATGGCGCAGGGCGCGAAGCCCGGCGAGGGCGGCCAGCTGATGGCCCAGAAGGTCTACCCCTGGGTGGCCCGGACGAGGCACTCCACGCCCGGCGTGGGACTCATCTCGCCGCCTCCGCACCACGACATCTACTCGATCGAGGATCTCGCGCAGCTGATCTACGACGCCAAGCGCGCCAACCCCTCGGCCCGGGTGCACGTCAAGCTGGTCTCCGAGGTGGGCATCGGCACCGTCGCGGCCGGCGTCACGAAGGCCAAGGCCGACGTCGTGCTGGTTTCCGGCCACGACGGCGGAACCGGCGCCTCGCCGCTGAACTCGCTCAAGCACGCCGGTGTGCCGTGGGAACTCGGCCTCGCCGAGACGCAGCAGACCCTGATGCTCAACGGCCTGCGCGACCGCGTGGTGGTGCAGGTGGACGGCCAGCTCAAGACCGGCCGCGACGTGGTGATCGCAGCGCTGCTCGGCGGCGAGGAGTTCGGTTTCGCCACCGCACCGCTGGTGGTCTCCGGCTGCATCATGATGCGCGTCTGCCACCTGGACACCTGCCCGGTGGGCGTCGCGACGCAGAACCCCGAACTGCGCTCTCGCTTCACCGGCAAGCCCGAATTTGTGGTCAACTTCTTCGAGTTCCTCGCCGAGGAAGTCCGCGAAATCCTCGCCGAGCTCGGCTTCCGCAGCCTGGAGGAAGCGATCGGCCACGCCGAAATGCTCGACACCCGGGAAGCGATCAGCCACTGGAAGGCCGAGGGGCTGGACCTGGACCCCATCCTGCACGGGCTGGAGTTCGACGACGACGCCCCGCTGCGCAACCTCACCGGCCAGAACCACGAGCTGGACAAGCACTTCGACCAGCGCCTGATCGCGATGGCCGCCGAGGCGCTCAGCGACCGCACCCCGGTGAAGATCGCCGTCGACGTCATCAACACGGACCGCTCCGTCGGCACCATGCTCGGCCACGTGGTCACCAAAACCTTCAGCACTGACGTGCTGGCCACGGACACGATCGACATCACGCTGACCGGGACCGCCGGGCAGTCGCTCGGCGCCTTCCTTCCGGCCGGCATCACGCTGCGGATGTTCGGCGACTCCAACGACTACGTCGGCAAGGGGCTCTCGGGCGGGCGCATCATCGTCCGGCCGGACCGCACCAACGTGTTCGCGGCGGAGCGGAACGTCATCGCCGGCAACGTGATCGGCTACGGCGCCACGAGCGGCGAGCTGTTCCTCCGCGGCCAGGTGGGGGAGCGCTTTATGGTGCGCAACTCCGGCGCCACCGCGGTGGTTGAAGGCATCGGCGACCACGGCTGCGAGTACATGACCGGCGGCCAGGCCTTGGTGATCGGCCGCACCGGCCGCAACTTCGGCGCGGGCATGTCCGGCGGCACCGCCTACGTCCTGGACCTGCAGCCCGAACGGGTCAACAAGCAGGCCCTCGACGCCGGCGAACTACAGCTGCGCGAACTCGACGCCGAGGACCGCGAGATTGTCCATGGACTGCTGGTCAAGCACCTTGAAGAAACCGAGTCGCAGCACGCGGCCCGGCTGCTTGAAGACTTCGACGACACCGCAGCCCGCATTACCAAGGTGCTGCCGCGCGACTACGCGGCCGTACTGCAAACCCGTCTTGACGCCATCGAAGAGGGCCTGGACCCCGACGGCGAAGAAGTTTGGTCTCGAATCCTGGAGGTGACCGGTGGCTGATCCACGCGGATTTCTGAAAGTACGCCAGCGTGAAACCCAGCCGCGCCGTCCCGTCCCGGTCCGGATCATGGACTGGAAAGAGGTCTACGAAGCCCAGGAAAAGGGCGTACTGAAGAGCCAGGCCGGCCGCTGCATGGACTGCGGCGTCCCGTTCTGCCACCAGGGCTGCCCGCTGGGGAACCTCATCCCGGAGTGGAACGACCTCGTCTGGCGGGACAAGGGCGAGGAAGCGATGGAGCGGCTGCACGCCACCAACAACTTCCCCGAGTTCACCGGGCGGCTTTGCCCGGCGCCCTGCGAAGCGTCCTGCGTGCTGGGCATCAACCAGCCGGCCGTGACCATCAAGCAGGTTGAGGTCTCGATCGTGGACCAGGCCTTCGACAACGGCTGGGTTACCCCGCTGCCGCCGGCCCGCCTTTCCGGCAAGACCGTCGCCGTCGTCGGCTCCGGCCCTGCCGGACTCGCCGTCGCCCAGCAGCTCACCCGGGTGGGCCACACCGTCGCCGTCTACGAGCGGGACGACAAGATCGGCGGCCTGCTGCGGTACGGCATCCCCGATTTCAAGATGGAAAAAGAACACGTGGACCGCCGCCTGGACCAGATGAAGGCCGAAGGCACCCGCTTCCGCACCGGCGTCGCCGTCGGCACCGACGTGACCTGGGAGCAGCTGCGGCGCCGCTATGACGCGGTTGTGGTGGCCACCGGCGCCACCGTCCCGCGGGACCTGCCCATCCCCGGCCGCGAGCTCGAGGGCGTGCACTTCGCGATGGACTACCTGGTCCCCGCGAACCGCGTGGTGGCCGGCGAGGCCGTGGAGAACCAGATCAACGCCGCCGGCAAGCACGTCGTCATCCTCGGCGGCGGCGACACCGGCGCGGACTGCCTGGGCACCGCACACCGGCACCAGGCCGCGTCGGTGACCACTCTGGCCATCGGCAAGCAGCCGTCCGCCGAGCGGGCCGCCCACCAGCCCTGGCCGACTTTCCCCACCCTGTTCGAGGTGGCCAGTGCGCACGAGGAGGGCGGCGAACGCACCTACCTGGCGTCCACCGTCGAATTCGTGGGCGAGAACGGCAAGCTGACCGGCGTGAAGGTCGCGGAGACCGAATTCGTCGGGGGCTTGCGCCTGCCGAAGGCCGGCACCGAGCGGATCATCCCGGCGGACCTCGTCTTCCTGTCCCTGGGCTTCACCGGCGCCGAACCCGCCGGTATCACCGAGCAGGTGCACGCCGAATTCGACGGCCGCGGCAACGTGGCCCGGGACGGCTACTACATGACCAACACCGAAGGGGTCTTCGTCGCCGGCGACGCCGGCCGAGGCCAGTCCCTGATTGTCTGGGCGATCGCTGAGGGCCGCGCCTGCGCCGCCGCCGTGGACAAGTTCCTGATGGGCAGCACCATTCTCCCGGCGCCTGTGGCGCCGACCGATCGGGCGATTGCCGTCCTGTAGTCCGGTCCCGGCCCCGTCGGGGCCCGGGCCGGACACCGGCCGTTCTTCCCCGCGACAACTTAAAACAACCAAGAGACAACTAGGGTAGGTATATGAGACGCGCTAAAATTGTGGCCACCTTCGGACCGGCGATCGCGAGCTTCGAGAACACGCTGGCCGTGCTGGAAGCCGGGGTCGACGTGGCCCGGATGAACATGAGCCACGGAGACTACTCCGTGCACGACAACACCTACGACAACGTCCGCAAGGCCGCCGGGCAGCTCGGCAAGGCCGTCGCCATCATGGCCGACCTGCAGGGCCCCAAGATCCGCCTCGGACGCTTCGTGGACGGCCCGCACCTGCTCGCCGTCGGTGACACCTTCACGATCACCACCGAGGACGTCCCCGGCACCAAGGACATCTGCTCCACGACGCTCAAGAGCCTCACCGAGGACGTCAACCCGGGTGATGCACTGCTGATCGACGACGGCAAGGTCGCCCTGCGCGCCATCGAGGTCGACGACGTCAAGGTCGTCGCGCAGGTGGTCGTTGGCGGCTACGTGTCCAACAACAAGGGAATCAACCTGCCGGGCGTGGCCGTCAACGTCCCCGCGCTGAGCGAAAAGGATGAGGACGACCTCCGCTGGGCCATGCGCCGCGGCGTGGACATGGTGGCCCTCTCCTTTGTCCGCGACGCCTCGGACATCAAGCGCGTCCACGAAATCATGGACGAAGAAGGCCGCCGCGTGCCGGTGATCGCCAAGATCGAAAAGCCGCAGGCCGTGGAGCAGCTCCCGGAAATCATCGACGCCTTCGACGCCATCATGGTGGCTCGTGGCGACCTCGGTGTGGAGCTTCCGCTCGAGGAAGTGCCGATCGTGCAGAAGCGCGCCGTCGAGCTCGCCCGCCGCTGGGCCAAGCCGGTCATCGTGGCCACCCAGGTGCTCGAATCCATGATCGACAACCCGCGCCCGACGCGCGCCGAGGCCTCCGACTGCGCCAACGCCGTGCTCGACGGCGCGGACGCCGTCATGCTCTCGGGCGAGACCAGCGTGGGCAAGTTCCCGATCGAGACCGTCAAGACCATGGCCCGGATCATTGAATCCACCGAGGTCCACGGCCTGGAGCGCGTCCCCCCGCTGGGCACCAAGCCCAAGACGCGCGGCGGCGCCATCACCCGTGCCGCCGTCGAAATCGCCGACCAGCTGGAAGCGAAGTACATCTGTACCTTCACCCAGTCCGGCGACTCCGCCCGCCGCCTTTCGCGGCTGCGCCCGATCCGTCCGGTCTTCGCGTTCACCCCGGTGGAGCACGTCTGGAACCAGCTCGCGCTGACCTGGGGCATCCAGCCGGTACTGGTCCCGATGGTGGGCCACACCGACGAGATGACCGCCCAGGTTGACCGCAACCTGCTCGAGATGGACCTGGTCGAGGACGGCGACATGGTGGTCATCGCCGCCGGATCGCCTCCCGGCAAGGCCGGTTCGACCAACATGCTCAAGGTCCACAAGGTGGGTGACCTGGCCGACGCCGGCAGCCACGGCGACAACGCCGTCACCAAGGACAAGCTCGGCCCTTGGCCGGAAAAGAAGAAGAAGAACTCCAAGATCTAGTTCTTCCCAGGTATGGCAAAGGGAGGGTCCCCGCCGCTGAACATCAGCGGCGGGGACCCTCCCTTATTGTTGCCTGGCCCTTTTGTTGCGTGGCCGGCGTGGAGCCTAGTTGACCTGGTTGATGATGGTCTCGGCAACCTCGCGCATGCTCAGGCGGCGGTCCATCGAGGTCTTCTGGATCCAGCGGAACGCTTCCGGCTCCGTCAGGCCCATCTTGGTGGTGAGCAGGCTCTTGGCGCGTTCAACGAGCTTGCGGGTGGCGAACTGCTCCTGCAGGTCGCTGACCTCGCTTTCAAGGGCCTTGATTTCCTCGTGCCGGGACAGAGCGATCTCCAGGGCCGGGATCAGGTCCGCCGGGGTGAAAGGCTTCACCACGTAGGCCATGGCGCCGGCGTCGCGGGCGCGCTCCACCAGTTCCTTCTGGCTGAACGCGGTCAGCAGCACCACGGGGGCGATGCGGGCCTTGACGATCTTTTCGGCGGCGGAGATCCCGTCCATGACAGGCATCTTGACGTCCATCAGGACGAGGTCCGGCTTCAGTTCCTCCGCGAGCTGTACGGCCTTCTCGCCGTTGTCCGCTTCGCCGACGACGTCGTAGCCCTCGCCGCGCAGGATCTCGATGATGTCCAGGCGGATGAGGGTCTCATCCTCGGCGACCACGACGCGGCGCGCCGGCTGGGAAGTGGGGGTTGACTCCGTCTGTTCTGACACGGGTACTCCTTGGAAAGGTACGGCGGGAACTAGACCATCTGAGGCAAGTCCGCTGGTGTACTGGGGGCCGGTAGGGATCGATGCGGCGTCACTGGCGCGATTCTGGAATTCAGCCTATCTGCATGTAGAGTAATTTCGCGCACCGGAAGCGATCGCGTTGCTCACAGCAGCCTGGAGCAAGCGAATATGACAGCCGGTGTACTCCGCGCCCGAGTGGCGGAATTGGCAGACGCGCCGCACTCAAAATGCGGTATCGAAAGGTGTGTGGGTTCGAGTCCCACCTCGGGCACAGTGTTTCCGGAGGTCAGAGGCCTGTGGGCCTCTGAGTGTGCACAAACTGTTCACTGATGGACCCCCCTCGGGGGCCCTTTTGTTGGTGGCTGTGCCTTGTCCTGGGTTTGGGCAGCGGTGTCGCTGGTTATCTGTTCATGGCGGGGAGGGTCTTGAACCGCATGACCTGATGCCGGCTGGGCGAGCGGAGTCGCCTCGGCTCGTTTGCACTAATTCCGGTCACGACTGTTCATGGCAAGATTTCCGGATCTGTCTTTGTCGTACCGGGTTGTGTTGAGAGTGGGCAGATGCGGCTCGAACGGTTCTTGCCTGTGTGTCGAATATTTCTGGCCCTGCACGGGAAGCTGAAACTGGCTCCACGCTGTGACGATGGTGAGCGACGAAAACCGAGCCACGGCGTCCGGACCGCACACCCATCTTCAGCCGTGGATAGTCCGAATTGATCCAGCTGTGGGAGCTTAAGAGCGCGCAGGCGATCAGAGTCTTTGGGTGTTTTCGTGGCGCCCGTTGGCGGAGCGTCTCACACACCCGATGCTTGACTTGGGTCGGGTCACAAACCCTGTTGGTCTGTGGGTGGGTGTTCGGCCACGCAGAAGAGGTTCCCCTCCCGGTCAGCAAGGGTGGTCCACTGCACGTGTGGGAATTCGTCAAGGACGTCCCACTGGTAAGTGGCACCGAGGTCGAGGAGGCGTCTGACCTCGGCCTGTCGTGACCCCCAGGGCACGGTCAGATCTAGGTGGAACGTTTGGTGCTCGGGGCGAGGACCGGTCATGGGTTGGAAGAACATTGCGAACCCTCCGGGACCCGCAGATGGCAGGTAGACGCTGTCGCCGCCCGGTGAGGGCAAGGCGCCGGTCACGGACGCCCAAAAATCGGCAAGCGTGGCTGGATTCTGAGCCTCCAGGTTGATCGCACCAAGGGTGATCTGATGTGTCGTCATGGTTGCAACGCTTACAGGATCCTCGGACAGCCTCTCGTTAGTGCACGGCGGCGTCGATGCCTCCCGAGACTGAGGCGTCATCCCCAGCCGTCGCAGGTTCCACCTTTCGGAGGCCAACTCAAACATAATGGCTCCGCCCCCGGCGTTCAGCCGCAGCTCAGCCGGTGCTATCGAGGATCAGGCGCGCCGCCTCCGTTGGTTGGTCCCAGTGCGGGAAGTGACCGCAGCTTTCGAACCAGTGGAGCGTTGCGTCCGGGAACAGCTCCATGGCCCGCGCCGCCTCACTGGGAGCGGTGACCTTGTCCTTCCGCCCCCATCCAATGACCACTTTGCCCTTGAGTGAACCGGCCGGTGCGCCTTCCTGGCGGGGTCCGTGAATCAGCGCGTTGAGGGCAGGGTCCAGACTGGTCGATGTCTTGAACCCGCGAAGTTCATGCAGGACCAAATCCTGCGGCAGCTTCCATGGATGGGCGGAGAACTGAGCCAACAGGGCCGTGCGGCCAACGGGGTTGCCCGTGAGGAAGGGGAGCGCCGGTTGGATACGGCGTACCAGTGCGACGGATGCCTTGATGCTTGCTCCAAAGATCGCTGCCTGGCGGTCATTCCAGAATCCACCAGGGTCCAGTGCGATCGTGGTGCCAGCGTGCCCTCGCCGTGCCATTTCCATCGCCATCCGGGCGCCCATGGAGCTGCCTGCCAGATCAATGTCGCCCAGTTCCGCGTCGCGGATAAAGGCTTCGACGGCATCGGTCAGCGTGGCAATGGTGGTTTCGCCGGCCAGCGGCGCGGATTCGCCGCAACCGGGGAGGTCGACGGCGATGACATCGCGTTCAGCGGCCAGCGCCGGGATTATCGGGTTCCAGTTGCCAATACTGGAACCGAGCCCATGGATCAGGAGGAGTGGCTTACCGGAGCCTTGCCGGGTTGAGTGCAACATGACTTCACTGTAGTGGGCGGTGCAACATCTCCGGCCAGGGGTCACCTGTCGAAAGGCCCGACGGTGCAGCGATACGCGGTCAGGCAGCGCATCCAAACGCCTCAGGTCGAACACATCTCAGGCAGGGCGAAGAGTCCAACCGCCACGTTGTCGGGGCCCTGAATTCCAGGATGTTACCGGCGCCGATGCCCTGTGGAGAAGGAATACTCACAGAACCTCCAGCGCGAGGGCAAATGGGTCAGCATCTGGCGAGTAGTCGGAGAGTACGCCAACTACTCGGTATTCGAAGCGGAGAGCAACGACGAACTGCACGAGATGATCTCGAACCTGCCCTTGTTCCCGTTCATGGACATCGGGATAATTCCGCTGGCCAAGCACCCCTCGGACATCCACTAGATGCCCTACCTAATTGAGACCTATGACAAGCCGGATGCGGAAGCGTTGCGATTGGCGGTACGCGAGGAGCACCTGCGCTACCTGGACAGCCGCGCCGGGCTGCTGCTGGCCTGCGGTGCCAAACTCTCCGACGACGGGCAAACTGCTTCCGGAGGAATCTACCTGCTGGACGTGGAGGACCGGACGGCGGCGGAGGAATTTATCGCCGCCGACCCATTTAGCCGCGCCGGATTGTTCCGGCAAGTGGTGGTTGCGCGCTGGCGCAAAGCATATTTAGACGGCAAGAACTGCCTCTAAGCTGATATGTAGCGGGATTATCAAGAAGGCAGGGGAAAGCGGTCCGCGCTCGAGAGAGCCGCGGGCCGCTTTTGCTTATGTTTTCCGCCAGTGTGGTCTGGGGGCATTCGCCATAGTCAGGGATGCCTGAACTTAGAATGACCAACGTCATCGATCGCATAACCTCCTCGGGATACGGGGGCCTGTTCTAAGCAAGGGCTCATCCCACCTGGGCCCGATTCGTTCACTCCCAACCGAACTGCAAGGCCCCCTGCGCTCCTAGGGTTATGCAGTTGTAGCACCCAACTGGATTTGAGGTACTTAGTCGGGTGGGAGTTCGAAGCGGGCGCCCAGTTCGGTGAGCGCTCCGAAGAGATCAGGCACACCCCACCATTCGACAGCGCGCCCGTCCTCAAAGCGGAGGATGTGCATGGAGGCTATCTTCACCGGTTTGCCGGTAGCGGCCAACCCCAGAAAGTGCCCTGTGTTCGTCCCCTGCCAGGTTATCCGGCCGGCAACCTTATCGCCTTCGACGACGGTGTCCTCGACGGTCCCCGTGAAGCCGGAGAAGCCGGCATGGAGCCCTTGCATCCAGGAGACAATTCCGGCCAGACCTGGAAGCTGTCCGGGACCGGCACTCCGGTCTTCAATGCCAGTGCTGACGACCTGGGCCAGCGCATCCTCGTCATTTGCGGCAACGGCTGCAATGAGCCGCTCGTACGCCTGCCGCAGTTCTTCACTGTTGCTCATGGTTCCTCCTCGAACGACGCATCCTGGTAGCCGAAATTGCTCTTACGACCAAGTTTCAACACCGCGGCGGGCAGGCACAAGGGCGTCACATATTCAGGTGTCTGCCTCTGGCCCGCGTGACGGCCAGAGGTTTTGCCCGGCTTGTCAGGTGGAGGCGGCGCGCGGTGATGACCATGTCCAGCCATGCGTCGCCGAGCATCCACGCGGCCATAACGTCGGTGAGCCAGTGGTGTCCGAAGTGTACGCGGCTCAGTCCGAATGAATGGCTTTAGCTCATCGGGGCGTCAGGTCCTGTCCGTTCTTCGGCGAGGGGGGCACCATTGGAGCGAAATCGCGCCCCGCCCGGGCGGCCGTTTATGCAGCCTGGCTGGGGGCACCGAAGTGGGCAAAAAAGGGGGTGTGCACAATGTGCACACCCTGGGCTTCGGAGCGGGTCGTACTGGTGACGGACTGGGCCGGATTGGCGATGTTTGCCGGAAAGTGGCGGCTTTTCGACTGCTGGAACCCGGTTCGAGTCCCACCTCGGGCACAGTGTTTCCGCTGTTCAGGGGCTTTTTGGTGTTTCTGGTGGGCACATTGTGCACACTCTTGCCTCTGATCTGATGTTCCGGATGTGCGGGGTCCCGGCAGCGGCCTATTCGGTTTTCTGGGGGAGCGGCTGCCTACGGCGGACCGGGCACCGCCCTGTGGTCCCTTTTCTGGGTTTCATCCTTGTCCGTCCTTCCCTTGAGGTTTGCGTTCATCACTTCATGGTGGCCACGGCCGCGCACGACATGATTTGCTCATTATTCGTTCGATCGACCTCGGGGTTGCGGCTGGTCCGGATTTTCCGTTCTGTTGCCTGTTCATGCAGGAATGCGTCGGGAACGGCATGACATGGCCACTGCTCCGGAGCTGATCATGAGCTCGCAGAGCCTGGCCGGTCGGCTGGCGCGCCGGCGTCGGGGGCGAGTTGTAGGAGTTGGTGGGCCTTGCTGCCTCTGCCTTCCCACCCGTTGATGAAGGCGATGGCGGTGCGGATGGGGGCGGAGTGTCGGGTACTGCTGGGTGTGTATGCGTGGATCAGCGCCCAGAGCTAGTGTGCTGCGGCAGGGTCTAGGCGTTGTGCTGGCACCTCGGCACCTCGGCACCTCGGCACCTCGGCACTTAGGCCTCAGACTCAATGGCTCAGGGCTGTCCTCTGCGATACCGGCGGCGCGCGGCCACTGTGGCGTAACGGACAGGGACTACCAGGCCAACAATCAAGATTGAGACCGCAAGACCACGCTCCATGGCGGTAGACCAGATGGACCAGAGAAGGTTTATAGGGGCCGAGTCAGTGCTTGCGAACCAGAAAACAGCCACACCAAGGGCACAAAACCCCAAGCTCAACGGCCCGGCGATGAAAACTTTCGCAGGACCCGCGACGGGGTCGATCAAACAAAGAATTGCACCCGTGGCTACCCAGCAGACCACGGTCGTCGATACCCACAAGGAGTTAGCCTGAGCAGCAGCCTCGGTTGTCGTGATCGGACCGGTGAGCAGAAGTTGCGAGACTAGGAAAATGCTCCCCGCAAGGCCTGCCGCGAGGCCTAAGACCAGCGGAAACCGGAGCGTTCTGCCGGTCGCTGAAAGGGCGGGGCTCGAATACGTGGCCCCGGATGTGTGGCTCGGGAAATACATCCATTCCCGGGCACCGCGTCGACGTGACATGGGTCCAAGGAGCGCAGCTATGAAGGCCACGACAGTCAGCAACACTGCCAAACCAATTCCTGGCCATTCGTCGTAGCCATCCTGGATCCACATGGAGGCCCCCAACCACCCGAAGCTCGTCAACGCTAGGTCCAGGCTGTCCCCGATCCATGTGGCCACTAGGAAGATAGCGATGTTGAGCAGCACGGCAGGGAGCCAGAAGTGCCATGGACGTGTCACGAGAAGCGCTAAGGGTAGGCAAACAGCTCCGAACGCTGCGCAGATAAATACTGTGCCAAGGCCGGCAATTATGGGGGCGATCAATGTCATGGGGTCCAACAGGGCCGAGGCGTCCTGACCGATCCCTGCCAACGAGATGAGTTGTCCAAGTGCCAAGCCCGCCGACACACCCGCTGCCGTTATGAAGACACCGCACATCGTCTGCGAGCCGGGCCTATTGGTTCCATGAGCCAAGGAATAGGCGAATTGTGATCTCCAGATGTCCAGACCCACGGTCAATCCCAAGAGTGACCCCGTCACCGCCGCTGATGTCCAGATTCCGCCCAGAACGATTTCTGTTCCGGACAGCAATGGAGTCGCCGTGCTGACCACCAGTGGACCCAGAACTCCAGCAAGGAGTCCCGCACAGAGTGCTTGGAGAAAGCTGCTGCCAGTCGCCAGATGTGGCGACTCGAGGACATCGAGCCGTTCGGTCCGCGTCGGGTGGCGCATGCGCAAGCGCCGAAGCCAATTGAGAGGACTGCCGGTGCCCAGCAGGCCCAAACCCGACCTTACGGCCTCTAGCGATGGTAGCTCCGCAGTGGCTCGAAGGTCCGCGTCGTACTCGCGTGCCCTGAGCACGGCGGCCGTCACGATCTCCACAACAACGGCAAGCAATGCCGCGCGCCATAGATAGTTGGGGAGGACGGAAGGGCCCTCCCACAAAGCCCCCACTATTGGGAACAAAAGGGCCAACAGCGCCACGTACCAAGCGCTACGTGCCGTCCAGGCCAGTTCTACGTCCCGGTGCCGGATGTGCGCGAACTCGTGGAGCACTACGCCATCCGCCGGCCCTGGCCGCACCAACATGCCCACGATCTTGGGTGGAAGCGCCACAGCGGGCGAGCCCGGCCTCCCGAACGAGAAGGCGTCGCCCATCCTTGCGGGTCCAATGTACAGCCTCGGCACCCGGAGCAAACTTGCCTGCGAAGCCAACTGTCCAAAACGCTCCACCACCGCCTGATGCTTTGGCATCGGCAGCTCAAGCGTACGACGGCGCCTGATCACAGAGGGGACGGCGTATAACACCGCTACAGCGAGCCCTGCCACCAGGACTGCACCCGCAAATGACCACAAACCACGCCTGAACTCAGTAGGAGCCGTGCAGCCCCGTTGCTGGTCAACTTCCAAGGCTAAGCAGTTATTGAGCGCCTGTATCCACTCTTTCCCCAGGACTACGTTGTGCATCCAGGAACCCACGAATAGGCCAACGCCAAGGAGGGCGGCAATGAACAGGAGATACAACCCCGTGGTCGGTGCCGGAAATGCAAGTACATTGACACGGCGAACCACCACGGTTGAGGCCAACGGGTTCTTTTCCACACTTCCACCCCTCTACTGGGCTTACAGGCTAAAGAAAGAACTAGTTGCCAAGCACCCCAATGATCGCGTTTCCTAACAGAACAGCTTTGTCCTCGTCAAGCCCCAATCGGGCGGACTGCTCTTTGGCAGCCGCAAAAATTTGCGCCCGCTGTGCCTTGGTTAGATCCATCTCATCAGGCGGAGATGCCTGGTCGGTACGCCCCCGCAACACTCGCTTCAGGGCATCCGAGATGGGGGATTTGGCCGCATCTTTGGCGACGTCGCGTAGCAGGTCGCCCACGAAACCAATGACAAACTCGGCTACTGCCATGGCGAAGGGAGTCAACAAGACCAGTTCAAGGCCGAATCCTACTGCTTCGTCTTTCTTGATGAGCATTAGAGTCGATTGTGGATGTGCATAGTATTCCTCAACGACTTCGTCGAACGTCATCAACTCATCGGGCGCCGCACGATCAATGACCAACCTGGCCAGCTCGGTAATCAACTCGCGTGACTGGTCCGCTGGCAGGTCCGTTCGTGGCTCTCCCACGGGGTTCTCCCTTAATGAGATTCAGCCAGACTGTGAGGCGTCTGTGGTGGGAGTTATTGTGCCGCTAACAGGGAGGGAGCACAAGTGCTCCGGAGGCGCTTTGCACGCGCTGAGGTGTTATGGGAGGGACAGAATTACACGGCCAGCAGTCCAAACTTCCGAACCGGCAGTCGTTCCTTCTTGCCGGACAACTTCCAGCGGACAATGAATAGCTGAAGGCCGCCGTCCTTCTCGAATCCGCCGCCCGGAACCACCCTCTCGTGGACGGGAACAAGCGCACCTCCTTTGACCCTGATGGTGCTATTCCTGTGGCTGGACAGCTACCGGCACGACTTCAACACAGATGACGCCTTCGCCCTGGTTGTCGGTGTCACCGAGGGCCGCCTCGGGCTGGAAGAATCCAGTCCCCGGATCGGGGCCCGCATCTGCTCCCGTTAGCCGTTGTAGATAGGTGTCGCCGGGAAGTATTGGTTGCATCCCCGGAGTCCGTAGTTGTACCCGTAATCAATGGAGTCGGACCGCTCTTGTAGTGTTCCGTGGTCCCTGTTGACTTCAGATTCCGATGAAGCGATGGTCGTTAGAAGCCGCTGGATGTCGCCTAGATCGTTGGGATACTCCAGGAATCCGGACTGTTGGGCGAAGTACACCCAGGCGCCGGCAATGCAGTCGGCCTGATTCTCCAGCTGGATGCTCTCCTGGAGCGTACTGCCTGGCGGTACCCCCATGATGTTCTGGATATGGTGTCCCCATTCGTGTGCGTAGCCGACAGCGGGGGCTGCGTCTCCGATCTCCGAATAGAACAGCCACAGGCTGTCTTGACCCGTGTAGATCGCCCGATCGCCGCCGCAGTACATGTAGGACAAGTGGTTGTATGCGGCAATATTGCCATCCGATGCACGGCAGGCGGTCGGGCCGGCCTGGTCCGCGGCTATGTAGTAGAAGTTGGAGGGCCGGTTGGCGGCCCCGTAGAGCTCGTCAAACATTGGCGAGATGAGCGCGAGGATGTGGGTCAGGTAGGTGGGCATGTCGGCGTAGTTGTGACATCCCTCGTGGGACCCTCCCGGGCAGAAGACCTGCGGTTGGTTCGCTGCGAGTTCTTGGGCGGTCGCCGGAGCGGCAGCGGCAATTTTCGTGTTGGTAGGTTCCGGAGTGCGTGTGACCATCACGGTTGCGGCCGTGGAGGGCATCACGTCTGTTGGCTTGACTGTGGGGGTGGCTGCCGGTGTCCCGCTGGACGGCGGTGGTGGGGGAGTCACGGACACGGTTTCGGTTACCGTCTGAGTTGCGGTGGGTCCGGTGGCGCCAGGAACTGCCGTGCACGATGTCAGGAATACTGTCGTAGCTGCGATGAATAGGGTCGGGGCAACATGGCGGTTCATGGCTGGGTCCTCTGCTTAGCTGAGACCGCAACAGATGCCCATCCATCCCCTGTGCGTCAGGGTAGCGGCTCGGTTCAGGCTTGTCATCCCCTCAACACAAGAGGCATCGGATAGCGGCCGGCGCCGGC
Organism: Arthrobacter sp. KBS0702; assembly: GCF_005937985.2. Classification (NCBI taxonomy): domain Bacteria; kingdom Bacillati; phylum Actinomycetota; class Actinomycetes; order Micrococcales; family Micrococcaceae; genus Arthrobacter; species Arthrobacter sp. KBS0702. Next base: position 1,589,061 of record NZ_CP042172.1, read on the forward strand.
CCGCGAAATCTACGTCTCGCGACTGTTCAAGAAGGCCTCCGCGTACGCCGAACTGACCTGCGACCGCTGGTACATCCTCTCGGCCAAACACGGTCTCCTCCACCCTGACGAGATCATCCAACCCTACGACATGCGGCTCGGAACGAACCATCCGACATCGCCGCCGGCGTCCGAAACCAGCTCGCCCTCGAACTCGCCGACCTCCAAGACGCTTCACTGGTCGGCCTGGCGAATGTTGCCCCAGTAGTAGTGGCCCACAAGACAGGTACCCTCCAGTGGTGACCCAGAGGCGGCTTGGTCCATACACTTCGGTTTAGCCGTTATTTCGGCGGCCGACCATTTTACGAGTGCCCGTCGGCACCCGTTGGTCTCGGCGCAACATCGGCCCCGCAGAGGAGGACCCGATGAGGTTCTCAACAACATTGTCCCTGCCACACCAGCGGCGGGCTTCCGTCCGAAGCCAGGAAGAACTGGGCACCGGCGAACGCCGGTTCCGCCGGGGGGCATCCGCATCCCTCCGGTTCCGGCGGCGAGTAGCCATCATCAGCACTATCCTGATGGCACTCATGCTTGTCGGCAATATCCCGGCGACTGCCGCGGCCACCGTGACCTCCACAATCCCGGTCGGGCCAAATCCGCAGGGCGTTGCGTTCAGCCCGGACGGGTCGACAGCCTACGTCACCGACAATCACGGCGTCTCGGTCATCAGTGTCCCGTCGGGCACCGTGACCTCCACGATCCCGGTCATATCGGAAGCTCTGGCGTTCACCCCTGAAGGGTCGACAGCCTACGTCACCAACTACGGTTCCAACACGGTGTCCGTCATCGGTGTCGCATCGGGCACGGTGAACTCCACGATCCCGGTCGGGTCTCCACGCGGTGTCGCGTTCACCCCGGACGGGTCGACAGCCTACGTCACCAACTACAGTTCCAACACGGTCTCCGTCATCGGTGTCGCGTCGGGCACGGTGAACTCCACGATCCCGGTCGGGACAAAGCCGCTCGGTGTAGCGGTCAGCCCGGACGGGTCGAGAGCCTACGTCACCAACCCCGGTTCCAGCACGGTGTCCGTCATCGCTGTCGCGTCGGGCACGGTAACAGCCACGATCTACGTCGTGGGGGCGCCCGGCGGTGTTGCGTTCACCCCGGACGGGTCGAGAGCCTACGTCTCCAACTACGGTTCCAACACGGTGTCGGTCATCGGTGTCGCGTCGGGCACCGTGACCTCCACGATAACCGTCGGGTCGGCTCCGTGGGGTGTTGCGGTCAGCCCGGACGGGTCGACAGCCTACGTGGCCAACCAAGGTTCCAACACGGTGTCTGTTATCGCTGTCGCATCGGGCACGGTGACGTCTACAATCCCGGTCGGGGACAGTCCGGCGAATGTTGCGGTCAGCCCGGACGGGTCGACAGCCTACGTCACCAACTACCTTTCCAGCACGGTGTCGGTCATCACGGTGAACCCGGCGCCCCCGGTGTTCACCGCGGCCACACCCCCAACCACCGCCACCGTCGGTGCGGCATACACCTACACCTTCACCGCCACCGGTAACCCGGCATCGCACTTTACGGTGTCCTCGGGTTCCCTGCCGGCAGGTCTGGGCCTGAATACGACCACCGGTGTCCTTTCCGGCAACCCGACCACGGCCGGCCAGGCAACTTTTACGGTGAATGCCACCAACGGGGTCAGCCCTGACGCGGTCACGGACTCCATCACGATCACCGTGAACCCCGCACAGGCAGCCCCGGTGTTCACCGCGGCCACGCCCCCGACCAAAGTGAGCACCCGCACCTTTTACACCTACACCTTCACCGCTACCGGTAGCCCGGCCCCAACCTTCCGCGTATCCTCCGGCGCACTGCCAACAGGGCTGAGCCTGAACTCCACCACCGGGGTCCTCTCCGGCACCCCGACCACGGCCGGCCAGGCAACGTTTACAGTGACCGCCACCAACGGGGTCAGCCCCGACGCGGTCACATCACGCATCACGATCAAAGTGAACAAAGCCCCGGCCCGCTGAGCGAAAACCACGCCGACACCCGGCAGAAGCTGCGAAACGACGGCGAGCTCACGTCGGCGCCAGCTCATTGCGTTCGCGGATGAAAACCCGGACGGCCGTTTAAGCAGCGGGTTGGAGTCGGCGAAGCGGTCAAGAAAGGGGGTGTGCACAATGTGCACACCCTGGGCTTCGGATCGGGTCGTACTGGCGTCGGACTGGGCCGGATTGGCGATGTTTGCGGGGGACTGGCGGAAATTCAAGGGCTGGAACCCGGTTCGAGTCCCACGTCGGGCACGTGTTTTCCCTGTTCAGGGGCTTTTTGGTGTCTATTCGTGTGGACAGTGTCCACACTCTCCAGCCTCTGATCTGATGTTCCGGGTGTGTGGGGTCCCGGATACACTTATTCGGTTGTATGGGGGAGCGGCCGGCTACGGCGGACCGCGGACCGCCCGGTGGGGGCTTTGCTGGGAGTTCATCTTTGTTCGTCCTTCCGTTTGGTTTCGCGTTCACCAGTTCATGGTGGCTAGGGCCGCGTACAACATGACTTACTGATTATTCTTTCGATCGGGCTCGTGTTGGGGCCGGAGACGGTTTTTCGCTCAGGTACCTGTTCATGCAGGAAGGCGGGCGGAACGGCATGACCTGGCAACCGATCCGGAGCCGATCATGAGCTCGCTGAGCCTGACCTGGTGGTGGCCGGGCCGGCCTCGAGTGTGATTTGCAGGAACCGATGGGCTTTGCTGCCATGGCCTTCCCAAAAGTTAATCCGCCGCCGCAGCCATGATTTTCCCGTCACCGCCGCATCCGCCCGTCGACGTGGGGCCGCTGGTGGTGGCGTCCTTCCTCGACCGCGCGGAGGAACTGGGCTCAGCGCCTCGTCTCGTACCGGGTCAGGACCACGCCGTCGGGAAACGTCCGCGTCTCCACCAGGTTCAGGTACGCCCAGCTGTCCAGCGAGGTGAAGAACGGAGTGCCGCCGCCCACCAGGCCCGGATGGGTGGCTAGGGAGGCTTCCAGCGGGTAAGGGGTGGTTCAGGAAACCTTGGCCCCCAGGAGTCCAAATATCGATCCAACGCCCATCTTCCAGACTGTCGACGTACTGGTGCCGGATTGGGCCGGATTGCGGAGGTTCTCGGGGGAGTGGCGGAAATGCAAGGGCTGGAACCCGGTTCGAGTCCCACCTCGGGCACAGTGTTATCTCAGTTTCAGACGGGTTTTCGGTCCCCCGACAATGGACCTCACGGCAATGGATAGTTACCTTGCTTGAGTTCGGCAGCGCCGCGTTTGATGAGCGCCCGGGCGTAGATTAGGTCCGTGGCAAAGAACAGCGCTTTCGGAGAGTACCTGCAGGCGCGCCGAAAGCTTGTCCGGCCGGAGGACGTCGAACTGCCCAGCTATGGACGGCGCCGGGTTCCGGGTCTTCGCCGTGAAGAGGTTGCAGGCCTAGCAGGCATCAGTGTGGATTACTACGTGCGCCTGGAGCAGGGCAAAGACCACCACCCATCCCCGCAAGTACTCGACGCTCTGGCACGCGCCCTGCGTCTGGACCCGCCCTCAACCGTCCATCTACACCGGCTCGCGCAACCGGTCCTGCAGGCCGTGGCCAGTCCTGCGCCGGCCGGGGTGGCGGAAGGTTTGTCGTATTTGCTCGTCACGCTGGCGCACGTTCCTGCCTTCGTTCAGGACCGCTACATGAACGTCCTCGCCGCCAATCCGCTGGCCGTTGCCCTGTCACCGAGAAACGAACCCGGCACGAACGTGTTGCGGGCAGCATTTTTGGATCCCGCCGAACGTGAGCTCTACGAGGACTGGGAACACGTCATGGAAGACGCGACCGCGGGGCTCCGCGCAGCTGTGGGGGAGCGCATCAACGACCCACAACTCGAGGCGCTGGTCATTGAGCTATCAGAGCGCAGCACGTACTTCCGCCAGCTTTGGGGGCGCCACGATGTCCGCCCCAAGGTGGCGGGCAAGCGCCTGCTGCATCACCCGGTGGTGGGCGAACTCGAGCTCTTCCACGAAAAACTGGCCGTCACCGGAACGGACGGTCAGCTCCTGGTCATTCACCACGCCGAGCCAGGCAGCGCCTCCGAACGGGCACTGGAACGACTGGCCCGGACACTCCCGGGCACGGCCTAAACCTCCAGCCATGGCGGATCCAAATCACGCCAAAGGTAGCCACGGTATTCATATGAATCACAGGGTTCTGGCTGCCTGATTCCTGCGGGAGCACACTGAATCCCGGAGCTGCCTAGACCCCGTGCTCCTTCAGGCTTGCAGCCGAAGGACGCCGGGCGGCTCCTGCGAAAAACACCTCCCACCTGCCGAAAGAAGACCAACCCCATGGCAAGAATCACCACCCGGTTCGGGTTTAGCTCCACCACCTCGGATGTCACCGAGGGCATCGACTTCACCGGAAAGCGCGTCATCGTCACCGGCGGCGCCTCCGGCATCGGAATCGAAACAGCGCGCGCGTTCGCCAACATCGGGGCCGAAGTCACCCTGGCGGTGCGCAACGTCAAGGCCGCGACGCCAGTAGCGGAAGAATTGCGCGAGTCAACAGGTAACAGCAAGATCTTCGTGGGCCGAATGGACCTGGCCGACCTGTCCACCATCACCGAATTCGCCGACGAGTGGACCGGCCCGCTGGACGTGCTGGTCAACAATGCCGGCATCATGGCGCTGCCCGAACTTGAGCGAACCCCGGAGGGCTGGGAAATGCAGTTCGCCACGAACTATCTGGGCCACTTCGCCCTCGCACAGGCCCTGCATGGAGCCCTCGCCGAGGCGGGGAACGCCCGTATCGTGTCCCTGAGCTCCAGCGGACACCTGTTCTCCCCGGTCATCTTCGATGACCCTCACTTCAACTTCATCCCCTATGACGCTCTTGTCGCCTACGGGCAGTCCAAGACCGCCTCAACCTTGTTCGCCGTGGGCGTCACCGCACGCTGGGCCAAGGACGGCATCACTTCCAACGCCGTCATGCCTGGGGCCATCGCCACAAACCTTCAGCGCCATACCGGCGGCCTGCGCACCCCCATCGAACGCCAGAAAACTCCCCAGCAGGGTGCGGCGACCACCCTGTATGTGGCGACTTCCCCCGAGCTTGAGGGCATCGGCGGACGCTACTTTGAGGACGTCAACGAGGCTCGTACCGTGGACCACCGAGGCCCCGACTACACCGGCGTGGCACCCTACGCACTCGATCCGGCCAACGCTGAGCGCCTCTGGGATCTCTCGACCGAACTCCTGGCCGGGAAGACTGCATGAAAGCCATCAACCCCTCCACGCAGAAAGACAACGACATGACCGGCAGCGCCGGCTCACCTGACGCAACACCGACCACACTGGCGAACACCCCCGGCACTGCCTTGGAACTGAGTGTCGGCTGGGTCGGACTCGGAGACCAAGGTGCCCCCATGGCACGGGCCATCGCCGAGGCCGGCTTCGAACTGAACGTCTGGGTCCGACGCGAGGCTTCCCTGGACGCTCTTGACGGACTTCCTTATGTCCGACACGACACCCTCGCCGCGCTCGGCGCAGCCAGTGACATGGTCGGATTGTGCCTCCGCGAGGACTCCGACGTCGAAGAGGTCCTCACCGACGGCGGCCTGCTAGGAAGCCTGCGGCCGGGCACCATCCTCGTCAACCATGGCACGGGACTTCCGGGCTACGCCGCCGCCTTGGCCGAGCGGGCCGCCGACGTAGGGGTCCTCGTCCTGGATGCACCGGTCAGTGGCGGTCGGCCCGGAGCCGAAGCACGTCAGCTGACGACTATCGTCGGCGGCCCCAGCCACGCGCTGGCCACGGTCCGGCCCGTCTTTGAAGCGTTCTCCAGGAAGGTCTCCCACATGGGCGCCGGCGGGTCGGGTCAGACAGGAAAACTCATCAACAATGCCCTGTTGATGATGAACCAGAAGAACGTCCAGGACATCCTGGCCCTGGCCAACAATCTGGACCTCGACCTCGGCGCGCTAACGGACCTGCTGCTCTTCGGAACCGGCCGCAGCTTTGCCCTCGAGGCACTCACCGGTGCCGTCACCACCACCAATGCCGACCACCTTAAGGACCTGCAGATCATCGACATGGACATCTTCGCTGCGGCCATGACAAGCCTCGGTCAGGACGTCACAGCCATCGACACTTACGCACGCTCCGGCGCCCGCGGCCTGCCCTCTGCCGCCCACTTGATCGCCGGGGCGCCGGTGTCTTCCACCGGTAGCGCGTCCGGCTCCCCGCTGGGCGCCACGAGTAGCTGTTGTCCTGGTGCGTCCCGGACGCGGAAAGTCTTTGGGTAACGCGCCGGTAGGCCCGGTAGTCCGGGCCTACCGGCGTTACGGTCCGGAGGACCGGGCCCTATCGATTGAAGTGCTTAGTATCCGGCGACGGCGTGTGGGACGTAGGGGCTCTCCAGTTCCGCCTTTTCCTCCGGGGTGAGCGTCAGCTCCAGTGAGGCTATGGCGTCCTGGAGATGGGCCGGTTTGCTGGCGCCGACGATCGGCGCGCTGACCACGTTGTTGGCCCGAACCCACGCCAGGGCTATCTGGGCGCGGGGCACTCCGCGGCGTTCGGCGATGTCACGCACCGCCTCGGCGACCGCCCGGTCGCTTTCCTCGGTGGTGTAGAGCGTCTTGCCAAATTCGTCCTTTTCCGAGCGGTTGGTTTTCTCGTCCCAGTCCCGTGTGAGCTTCCCGCGTGCCAGCGGGCTCCAGGGCAGAACCCCGATCTTCTGGTCGGCGCATAAGGGGAGCATTTCGCGTTCCTCCTCCCGGTAGACCAAGTTGTAGTGGTCCTGCATCGTGACGAAACGGGTCCATCCGTTCAACCGCTGGAGGTACAGGGCTTTGCTGAACTGCCAGCCGGCCATCGATGAGGCGCCAATGTAGCGGACCTTCCCGGCTTTGACGACGTCGTGGAGGGCTTCCAGGGTCTCCTCGATCGGCGTGGCCGGGTCCCAGCGGTGAATCTGGTAGAGATCCACGTAGTCTGTCCCCAACCGGGTGAGGCTGGCATCAAGTTCCGCGAAGATGGCCTTGCGCGAGAGCCCCCGCCCGTTCGGGCTCTGGCGCATCGCTCCGTGCACCTTGGTGGCGATGATGGTTTCCTCCCGGCGGGTGAAATCGGCCAGAGCCCGGCCCACTATTTCCTCGCTGGAACCGTTGGAGTAAACGTTGGCAGTGTCAAAGAAGTTGATGCCTGCCTCCGCGGCCTGGCGGATCAGGGGGCGGCTCTCGTCCTCTGGCAGGGTCCAAGCATGTGTGCCCCGCCCCGGGTCCCCATATGTCATGCACCCCAGTGCCAACGGTGAGATGTCCATGCCGGTGTTTCCGAGTTTGATGTATTCCACGCCTTCTCCTCCGTCAAACAGTCCCGGGCCAGGCTGCGGCCCAGGCCCACGGTATGTGAAAAAGTCCGCTTTGTGGGAACCGCCCAGCCGGATTACACCCTGCCGACCAGAGTGATGGGCGCCCGCGGGCTCCGGACCATACCCCGGCCGGCGGGCGCCTATGTCATGACACGTGCTCGGGCACGGAGCTTGGCTCCAGCAGGCGGCGGTAGTCCCGGGCGAGGTCCTGCAGCTGTTCATCTGTCAGGTCGCGTACCCCGTGCAGGACAAAGGGGCTGAGCCATTGCATTCCAAGCCGACGGGCCGTGGCTTGCAGAGGGATGAGGATGTCAAAAGACTTCGCCACCATCCCGTAGGCACCGGGAACGATGAATGTGTCCAAGGCGCCTGTCTGTCCGGCTGCAGCTTCAGCGGTTAGATAGTGCCCGTTGGAAGCGCGCTTGGCTTTGCCGTCGGCGGAAACCTAGTGGTGCCGGACCGGCCTCGCTGCGGCGGAAGGCCAGAGGCAGCAATATTCTCACCGCACCATTGATGAAGGGGGCAGCGGCAACTCATCCGCCGGGTACCGCTGCGCCGCGGCGTCCATCAGGCGGCCCCATTGGCCGCCGGCAATGTCGGCGCCGTCCACGCCCACGTAGTACTTGCCGTTGATGGTGATGTCCTGGTTGACCCATTTCGGCCCGATGCCCTGGTAGCTACCGAACCAGGATGCTGTGGCAATGGCGGAGGTCGCACCCACGGTCCACGTCATGGTGTTTCCATCGGTGGTGCCGGTCTTGGCGAAGATGTCCGAACTCTTGGAGACCGGGATGTTCCAGCCCGAGCCCCGGGTCAGCACATTCTTCAGGGCGTAGGTCACGCCCGCCGCGACGTCGGGATCGATCGCCTGCCGGCAGTTCCCGTCTGGCACCGGATAGTTCCGGCCATGCGGCCCGGTGACAGACTCCAGGGCAACCGGGTCACAGTGCACGCCGTTGGCGGCGAACGTGGCGTAGGCATTTGCCATGGACAACGGCGCGACGTCCTGGGTCCCGATCAGGCTGGCGACGCTGGACAGGTCGTAGGGCTGGTTCGTATGTCCGTTCACGACTCCGGCCGCCGTCGCCATTTTCTGGATATTGCAGAAATCAAGCTGCGCAGCGGATTGGAAGGTGATCGTATTGATCGACTGGTAGAGGCCCTGCAGGACGCTCATGCGGACGTAATGGTCCGGGTCGTCGTTCGGCAGGAGGTGGGTCCCGGCTGCGGGGTCGTACGAGCCTGTGGTGGTGCCGCAGGAGTTCTTCCAGGGAAACCCCGCTTTGTAGAGGCGGACCGACCCATCCAGCTGGGTAGCCATGGATTTGCCGGAGTTGAGCCATTCAGCAAAGATGAACGGCTTCATTGTGGAGCCGATCTGGAATCCGCCAGCGCCATCGAGCGGCTGGCCGTTCGCATCGCGCTCCGGTAGCGCGAAGTTTCCCATGTAGTTCCCCGGTGCCGTCTCGGGGTTGTAGACGGTGTTCTGCGCCATGGTCAATACCTTGCCGGTGCCAGGTTGTACGCTGACCAGCGAGGAACCGCGCTGCAAGGGATCGGAGGCGGCCATGGCCGCGTTGACCTGGTCCTGGGCGACCTTTTGCAGGGTCGGGTCCAACGTCGTGCGGATGGTTAGACCGCCCAGGTACAGGAGCTTCTTGCGGGCCGCTTCGTCGGCGCCGAACTCGGGATCGTTGAGAATCAACCGCTGGACGTAGTCGCAGAAATACGGCGCCGTTAAGGCGCCGAAGCATCCCTGCCTGTTTGGATGGACGCTGAGTCCGATGGGCGCATGGGTGGCCGCGTCGTGTTGGGCCGCGGTGATGCGCCCCTGCTGGAGCATCTTGTCCAGGACTTCGTTGCGGCGGGACACCACGTGGTCGGGCTCGGTGAGCGGGTCGTAATACACCGGGCTGTTCACGACGCCGGCCAGGGCTGCGGCTTCGGGCAGCGTCAGATCGCTGGCGGGCACATTAAAGTACTCGTGGGCGGCCGCATCGATGCCGTAGGCGCCGTTGCCGAAATAGACGACATTGAGGTAGCCCTGCAGGATCTGGTCCTTGGAGTAGGTCTTCTCCAGGGCGATGGCGAGCTTCATTTCCCGCAGTTTGTCGCCGATCGTCTTGGCGTAGCCAAGCTTGACGTCGTCACCTTTGCCCTGCGCGACCAGGGATTCAATGATCATGTTGTTCACATACTGCTGCGTGATGGTGGAGGCGCCTTGGCGGCCTCCCTGGGCGGTGGCCACGAGGGCCCGCAGGATCCCGGTGGTATCGATTCCGCCGTGATGGTAGAAGCGTGCGTCTTCGATGGAGACGATGCCGTCCCGGATGAACGGGGACATCTTGTCCAAGGTCACGGGCGCGCGGTTTTCGGCGTAGAAGGACGCGATCACTGATCCGTCGCTTGCCAGAACCTTCGAGGCGGCGGGCGGCGCGTTGAGGTTCAGGTCGTCGGGGAGCCGGTCGAACATGCCGATGGAACTGCTGACGGCGGATCCGGCCATCGCCGTGGCAGGCAGGAAAAGCCCTGCGACAAGAATTCCGCACGCGGCCCCGGCCGCGATGAACGCCAGGACAGCACGCCAGCGTGACCTCCTATTCGGCATCACGGTGCTCCCCGCGCGTGGTCGAGGCCGGCTCGGGAGTCTGGGCGGATGCGGGCGCCGGGTCGACGGCGGGAGGCGCGTCGCCGCCGTCGGGCGCCGGTCCAGGAAGCGCGACCGAGCGCTGCCGACGGAACGTGAGCAGGAACCCGGCCGCGCCGGCGAGGAAGATCAGGGCTGCCACCCAGGTGTTTACCCGAAGCCCCAGAACCAGGTTGGCGTAGTCGGAGCGCATCAGCTCAAAGGCGAAGCGACCGGCCGTGTAGCCTGCGACGTACAGGGCAAAGATGCTCCCGGCGCCGAGGCTGAACCGCCGGTCCAGGTAGAGGATCAGCAGGCCGACGGCGACGCACCAGAGCGATTCGTAGAGGAATGTCGGCTGGAAGTAGCCGAGGACCAGCGGGGTGCCCGAGGCGTCGGTGACGGCAGAGCCGGAACCGTCCATCTGGTGGATCTGCAGTTTCCACGGCAGCCCGGTCGGGTCGCCGTAGAGTTCGTTGTTGAACCAGTTCCCCCACCTGCCGAGAGCCTGGGCAAACAGCACGCCCGGGGCCACCACGTCGAGGAAACCGACAAAGGACACTCCGGCCCTGCGGCAGCCGATCCACGCACCCACGCAGCCCAGCGCGATCGCGCCCCAGATGCCCAGGCCGCCGTCCCAAATTGCGAACGCGTTCCAAGGATTCTTGCCAGGGACGAAATAGAGTTCCGGATCGGTGATCACGTGGTAGATCCGGCCGCCGATGATTCCCGCCGGCACCGCCCAGACGCAGATGTCCAGGACCTGGCCGGGGCGGCCGCCGCGGGCCAGCCATCGGTGGGACCCCAGCCAGACCGCCAGCGCTATGCCGGCCATGATGCAGAGGGCATAGAAGTGAATGGTCAGCGGTCCTACATGGAAGGCGCTGACGGTCGGGGACGGAATGAAGGAATCACCGGCGGTCATAGCGGTCCTGTCTAAGAGATGGCGCGGCAGGACACGGACAAATTGGTTCTGCCACAGAATTATTCTAGGACCGACTGTATCGGGCTAAGCTGGGCAGATGATGAGGGCCGCAGAATCCGCACCGGAATCCGAGACTGCCGGGGGTACGGCCCACGCATGGTCGTTAACCGGGGTGATCACCCGTCTGCGCCGTGTCCTGCGTTCAAGCGTGCGTCAGGAGTTTCCATGGGAATCACTCCCGATGGCCCAAGTGGAGATCATGCAGCGGCTGGCTGATGAACCCGGGCTGGGCATCAGCGGCCTCGCGTCACGGCAGCGGCTGGCAGTCAACACGGTCAGCAACCTGGTCCAGCATCTGGTGGTTTCCGGGCTCGTCGAACGTCTCACCCGCCCGGGCGACCGTCGCTCTGTAAGCCTCAACTTGACGGACGAGGGAACGTCGGTGCTCAACGCATGGCAGGAGGCGAATGACCGCCGCATTGGGCAGGCGCTGCAACGACTGCCCGAGGATTCCCAGAGGGCCATCGAAAACGCCGTCCCAGCCCTTGCGGCCCTTGCAACCCTGCTGGAGTCCGACGACCAGGCCCAGGGCGAACGCACAGACGCAGGCAGAGCACCTTAACGCCCCGGGCCACGCCACGTTGGCCCGCAAGTAGTGCATTTCTCCTGACTGAGTTGCCGCGGACAGCCTCTGTCTCCGTCGGGAAGAAATGATGAAGTCACAGGGGTCAAACGCAGCGCCCCGGTTCTAATATGATTTTTAGGATGTGGCTCCGGGCAGCTGTTTTCGGGGGCCGGAGCCACATCCTTGTGCGGCGGGACGTCGTACCGCCGGATCAGATGGTTGTGAACCGAACGGCTGCCGCGCCGGTGAGGGCGCCCGGGGGCATTTTCCGGTTCATGAGGACCATGAGGAGGTGGTGGGCAGCCCCCTGGAGAGGCTCACCGTCGCCAAAGCCCCAGTCGAGGTCGTTGGCTTCGAATCGGATGCCAGCCAGGTCAAGCCGGAAGTGTTTCTGGCTGAGCGGGCTCGTTGCATGGTCGAGGACCGTGAGGAGGTTGGCGTCTCTGACAGGGTGTTCGATGCCAAGCGGGATTGTAACGTCCAGGCCGTGGACGATGTCGTGGGTGAGTGCTCCTTGGAGGCCGCCGCCTGGTGGTTTCCACTTGGTGTTTTCATTTGCCTGCCAGCGGTCGAGCAGCGTGCTGACGGGTGCCCGGGCATCGTGGCGGGCGACGCGATCTGCCATGCGGGTGAAGTTGCCGCGGGAGCGGATCATCTCTACTGCGAACTGTGGGGTAGAGAGGCGCAGGGGCATGGTCATGTGTGCAACAACTTCGCGGACCCGCCAGCCCTTGCACAGCGAGGCGGTGTCCCAGTCCTGGTGGGTGAGTTCTTTCAGGATATGGCTGAATTGCCGCCGCTCGCTGGTTATGGCGGCCATGAGGTCGTTGCCGGGGCTCATCGGTTAGCTCCGGTCCGCTCGGTCAGGTAGGTGTCGAACCGATCCAAGGAAGTGAGGAATCCGGCCTGTGCGGCGGGGTCCATCATTGGCGCTGGGACGTGGGTTTGCACTATGTCGACTTGGGTCCGGCGGGTTCCAAGCTCCGTGAAGGTGATAGTCACGGTCATCCCGGAGTGGTCTTCGATCCAGGACAGTCGATCCGGCGGGTTCACCTCGAGGTACCGAGCGCTGGTCGGGTAGGTGCTGCCGTCGCCGTCGTTGACCATAACCGTCGTGAAGGCACCTCCGACGCGGGCGTCTACGGTGATCGTCTTCAAGGGCGTGGTGACGCCGATCGGGCCCCAGAAGTGAGTCAGATGCTCGGGGTCGATCATGCAGTCGAAGACCAGCTGCCGCGGCGCCTCGAAGGTGCGGGTGAAACGGAGGGTGTTCTCATTCATTGTGATCTCCATTCAGGGGTTCTTGCAGGGTGCGGAGGTGTTGGTCGAGCTTGTCGAAGCGCTCCGACCAAAGACGCCGGTTTTCCTCGATCCAGTCCGCCGCGACATTGAGGGCCTGTAACTCCAAGTGGCAGGGGCGGAACTGGGCCTGCCGGCCCCGGCTGATCAGCCCCGACCGCTCAAGCACCTTCAAGTGCTTGGATACGCCGGGAAGGCTCAGCTTGAACGGCTCCGCCAGTTCATTGACTGTTGCGTCACCACGTGCGAGCCGGACCACGATTGCCCGCCGTGTCGGATCAGAGAGTGCGCTGAACATCGCATCCAGCTGCTGTTCTTCCGCTACCGTCATAAGGTCCTCCCATATCTCTTCACGTGGATTACTTTACTGATCGGTTAATTAACCGTCAAGCAAATAAACGTTTGCTTGGCCGCCCGGCCCGTTGGGGGGGGGTTGCTTCGAAAACGCAGCCCTCCCTGGCCATTCAGGAAGAGCAACCAATGGTTGCGCATGCAGGAGGGATGCCCTAAAGTCAGGTGCAACCAAAGGTTGCACCTAGATAGGAGAACGCCATGGAGTTCGCCAGCATCGAGAGAGAGATTCACATCGACGCCGCCCCCGAGGTGGTGTACGGGGTCATCAGCATGCCCGAGCACCTTCGGGAGTGGTGGCCGGATAAGGCAGAGATCGAACCCACGGCCGGCGCCACCGGAGTCATCTCATTTGGTGACCGGTCTGCGCCAGACGTCAAGATCGTGGCTCTTACGGTGGTGGCGGCCGATCCGTTCCGGCGGTTCTCCTTCCGGTGGGTATACGACGACGGGGAGACCGCGACGCCAGCCAACTCACTGTTGGTAACCTTCGACCTGATTCCATCAGGTGTCGGCACACTGCTGCGCTTTACTGAGACCGGGTTCCGCGAGAAGGGCTGGGAATCGGCCGTCCTCGAGAAGCAGTACCGCGAGCACGCCAGCGGCTGGGACTATTTCCTGCCCCGTCTCCTCACTTACGTCGCTCGGCTGGTCTCGACGCCGTGAACACCGCCATCGACGACGAGCTGTGGTCGGCGGTGGGGGATTCGACCCGGAGACGGATGCTGGACCTGCTGCTGACCGACGGCGAAGGCACGGCGACCACGCTGAGCCGCCAACTGCCCATCACACGTCAGGCGGTCGCTAAACACCTCGGCGTCCTCCAACGAGTCGGAATGGTCCAGGTAACGAATTCAGGACGGGAGCGCATCTTCGAGGTGAGCCAGGCCCAGCTCGCCCGCGCCGTCGCGCAACTGTCATCAGTCGGGGCCGCGTGGGACGCCAGGTTGCACCGCATCAAGGGAATCGCCGAAGCAATCCAGCGCGACCAGGAGCGATGACGCACCATTGGATTCGGGCAGTCGTGGTCAGGCTGCCGGGGTGGCGCCGTCGAGCGGGTTGCGCATCACCCCGGTTCGCCGACCGAACGGCACCATCTGTTCGTACTCCCGCACCGGAATGCTGTGCCCGAACCAGAACTCGCCGGTCTCGGCTACCAGGTCGAGGACTCGTCGCTTCACTGCCGACGCCGGGTCGAACAGCATCACCCGCCCGCCGCGGGCGGGTGATTCGGTCAGGTCCCAGACGCCGGTGACCCGTCCGTCTTGGAGCACGACCGAGGTGGCATTTCCGCCGCGGTCGTAGACCAGAGCCTCATGTTCCGCGTCGATGAGCCGTGCACGTTCGCGATAGCCCATCGTGTACGGGTCCAGTTGTGGCAGCAGCCGGACTAGGGGCGTACGTCCTCCCGGGACGGGCTGTCCATCCTTGGTGTCGTAGGTTTTCAACCACTGCTGCCCGGCGGCCGGGCCATTGATGGTCTGCAACTCGTCGGCCATGCGGCCGAGTGCGGCCCGGACCCGTTGAGCCGGCAATCCCGTCCACCACACAACATCTGCAAACGACACGGGCCCGTAGCTTTCCACGTACCTGCGGATGAGCTCATCCGTCGCAGTCTCGCCGTCGTAGGCAGCCAGGTCCAGGTCCGGGAAGGCGTGGTCCCAGCGACGGTACCGGTAGCTGGTGCTGGTGCGACCACCGGCCGGGCGATCGCGGACGATTCTCGCCTCATCGCACAGGAGCGCCACCACGGCGGCCAGATCGGCGTGGTGCACCCGGGAGCGCAGTTCCGACGTGGTCAGCGACTCCTGGCCCAAGGCCTCAAGAACGAGGGGTGCGACGCGGCGAAACACGCCCGGATCGAGGCGAAGCCACTTCCGATCGCGGCCCAGGGTGAGCTCAACGGTCGCAGCGAAGGCAATCTGGGCCATGGCCCGGGTCAAAAGGAACACGGTTCCACGCATGACTTTCAGCCGGACAAGCGAGCGGTGTTCATAGACCTCGATGTCGAGGTCGTCGGTCGTGAAGTCGCCGATTCGCGCTTTCAATGACAGGTAGGGCGTTCCGGGCAGAGTCGAGTGCAGCCCGACGGTATCGCGCGCCACCCGCAGCACACCCTCCGCCGAGGAGGTGACCGGCGAGTCCAGGTGGTGCCGCCATGTGGCAGTTGCGGTCAGGTTCGGGGGACCTGCCGAGCGCGCTGCGTGTGCCACAGGGCTATCGTGAGCAGGCCGGTATACTCCTGCCAGAGCCGTTCGGCCCGAAGCCGCACCGGGGGCAGCCCAACACCCATATGCATCGGTGCATCATGATGGTCCACCTGTCCCGCCAGAGCCTCAGTGCAGGCACGGCTTCGGACTACGGAGGGCTCTGGTGCCGAGGAGCTAGTGTCCACACTTTGGATCGCGGACGGGTTGCTTGGGGTCGTTTCAGCGTTGCCTCGCGTACCCTGTCCGGCGGGGTCTGGGCGGGGTCGGGAATTCCAGGGCCGTCGTATTCGTTGCAGTTCCGTCAGACAAGAACGCCAGAAAAGAGAAGCACCATAGTGGCAACCGATTACGACGAAGTACGTTCCGATGTCAAGGAATCCCAGGAGCGCTCACTCGAGGCGCTGCAGTCCGCCAACGCCCCGGACGCCCGCAGCGTCGTCCGAGAGCTGGACGAGTCCGACGCACTGGACGAGGCCATGACCCCCGGCGGGGAATTTGTCGCGGAGGAACTTATTGTTCAAGTCATCCCGCAGGCAGAGGACGAGTTCACTTGTTACTCGTGTTTCCTGGTTAGGCACCGGTCCCAGCTCGCACGCGAAAGCAAGGGCCATTCGTACTGCGTCGAGTGCGAAGGCTAGTCCGGGTAGCTAGCAAGGATGTAGTCGCCGGCTGCGGGACCGGCCATTCGTCGTCGGCTGCCACTGGGATCTATCCCGTGGCGCCGGATGGCGGACCGGAAGGCAAAGTCTTCCACCGGCTTGATGTTGTGCAGCATGCACCAGCTGGTGTACAGACCGTAGAGGCAGTCCGGTCCCAATGGATCGTGCGTTTCATCGGGGACTGTGGCGTCCAGGAGGAATCGTGTGATGTGCGAGGTGGCCATTCCGGGCTCCGTTCCTCGGGTGCATCCGTGGTGCCGCCGTGCTGCTACAGCGGCTCTCTTCGTGGCCGTGCACCCGGCCGTGAAGGACCAAATACCCTAGGGTTTTTGGACTCTCTGAATTTACGTCGCCTTCGAGAGCGTGTCCAGAGTGGTCATCAGGCGCGAATGTCCCGCTGGGATCAAGGGGGAGTGGCGTGTGTCGGGTGATCCGCATCCGACGTTTCAGTCCAAAATGTCCGGTTCTGCAACTGCCTTCCGGTACCACCATCAGAACCGCCGGCTGCTTGACGGCTCCAACGGAGCCCGGACCGGTGTCTAGGTGGCCAGGGCTTGGCACTACAAGAGACCGCCAGTTACTTCTTCGCGAAGATCCCTGCGCCCTCCGGACCAGCATGCGCCCTACTCGGTCTAATCGCCAGCGGGCCAGCCGTTACTTCCGGCGGCGGCCTGGCGACGCCGCGACCGTTTGAACGGGTCGAACTGGCGCCGGACTGGGTGGATCGCGAAAGTTTGCGGGGGGAGTGGGGGAAATTCCCGGGTGGAACCGGTTCTGGCCCCACGCAGGGCAGGAGCCTTGTCTTCGAAGCCACCCTCTCAGGCCCGTCCGGTACCCTCTGCTTAGCGCCAGGCACCGAGGGCCGCGGCAGGGAGAGGATGGTCACCCGTGTTTTCGTTCCAAACCGGATACCCGATGTGGCCGGCGGGGCCGCATTTTGTCGGGCTCAAGATCGCCTTGGCGGCCCTGGCCATCGCCCTGCTACTGCGCATGCGCCGGCGGGTCTGGGCGCGGTTGCGGGGCCTGGAGTGGCGGCGGATGGCCCTTGCCTGTGGTGCCGCAGCCGGACTCTTCTACGCAGTCTGGATTTTCTACCTGAGCGGCACGATGCCCGCGGTGACGGTTGCCTACAACTGGAGTACGGCCTGGCTCGCGCTGGACGGGTTCGAGGCTGTTGCGGCGCTCCTGACGGCGGCCTTCTTCTTCAAGGGAAGTCCGTACGCCGCACTGAGCGCTGCAGCCTTCTCCACGAGCCTGTGCATCGACGCACTCTTCGACGTCGCCACCGCGGCCCAAGGCCCGCCCCTGACGACGGCGATCCTCGAGGCCGCCCTCGTTGAACTGCCGTTCGCCGGCCTCTCCGCAGTCCTCGCCGTGAAGCTCCTTGCCGCGGGGCGCCAGCCGAGTCGGCCGAGCCAGCCCCGCGGCTGAAGATTTCCTGCACGGACGCGGCGCAAGCGGCTCCCGGACTACGGGTTGGTGTCGCCGCCGGGGGTGCTCAGGGCAGTCGGTTGGCCCTGTCCGCCGCCGCGGCGTCCCTGGCCGTTGGTGCGGGGCGACCGGCGCCCCGCCGACGCTGTCTGGGTAGGTGGGCTGTTCCACTGGGTAGCTCCTCACGGCTGAATATTCCAGCCCCAGGTAAAAGGTAGAAGACCGGACGGATCCTGAACCCCCGGTCCGGCGGGAGTCGCGTGCTTGGGCACCGAGCCCGGGATGTAGAGTCGCGGTTAACCTTCGTCCGGGGCCAACCGTCTGATCCAACGCCGCCCCGTCCGCGCCAACCCCACCGAGAAGAGCCCACCATGACCGCCAGCACCGTCCTCGTCGCCGGAGCCACCGGTGACCTTGGCCGCCGCGTTGTTCGCGAGCTCCTCCGGCAGCCCGGCACCCTCGTCCGGGTCCTGACCCGCCCCGGCAGCGGCAAGGCCCACGCAATCTTCGGCGGGCAGGAGCGCGTGGAAGTCCATGAGGCCAACTACACGGACAGGCCCGCCCTCGTCGCAGCGTTGGCCGGCGTCGACGCCGTCGTCTCGGCCGTCAGCGGTGCGCGTCCGGTCATCGTCGACGTCCAGCGGGCACTCCTCGCCGCCGCCGTCGAAGCCGGCGTGGCACGGTTCATCCCGTCGGACTACTCCGCCGACTACCGCCGGATCACCCCCGGCAGCAACCGCAACTTCGAGCTGCGCCGTGAGTTCGCCGGGGAGCTTGACGCGGCGCCCCTTCGCGTGACGTCCGTCCTCAACGGCGCGTTCTCGGACATGCTCACCGGGCAGGCGCCGATGATTCTGTTCTCCCGGCACCGGGTCCTGTACTGGTCCGCACCGGACCAAATCCTTGACTTTACGACCAAGGACGACGTCGCTCGCGTCGTCGCGCTTGTGGCCCTCGACGGGGACGCGCCCCGGGTCGTCGAAGTCGCCGGAGACCGCGTCAGCGCCCGCACCATCGCCCAAACCATGACCGAACTCACCGGAACTACCTTTTCACCGCAGTGGGCCGGGACCACGGGGACCCTGCTGGCGATGAGCAAGATCGGCCGGCGCTTGTCCAAAGACAAGGGCGAGGCATTCCCCGCGTGGCAAGGCATGCAGTACTTCGTCAGCATGTTCAGCGGCGAAGCCGAACTTCGCCATGTTGATAACGACCGCTACGGCCCGCAGCCATGGACCTCGGTCCGCGACGTCCTGGAAGCTCACCTGCTGGAGTCCGGGCCGGCCCGGTAGAACCCTGGCACTGGGGGCGCCGGTCACTGGGCGATAGCGGGCCGTGTGCCCATCCATTCGGCACGAAGTATGGAAAAGACCTCCTTGTCGTAACGATTCCCGTCATAGACCCAGCTGCTGCGGAGAACGCCGTCGGAATGCATACGCAGTCGCCGAGCGACCGCAACACTGCGGTCGTTGTCGGTGCGGCATCGCCATTCAACGCGAGACATTCCCCGCTCTAAGAAGGCCCACTCCATAAGCAGTTCGACCGACCGGGTGATAAGGCCGCGGCCGACAGCCTGCGGTTCGAGCCAGCAACCGACCTCACAAATGCCCCAGACCGGATCAAACGCGACAAACATCACGCCTCCGATGATCTTGCCGTCCGCCCAGAGGCCATAAATTCGCGCGCCATCATTCGCGGTGGCCGCAGCGTAGCGCTGAAGGGTGGCACGGGCCCCGTCTACGGTATCGGTGACAAATGCCGGTCCGACCCAGGGCCGGATATGGTCCCTGGCCCTGTTCATATGGTCGGCAAACTCGCCGGCCTGCCATGGCTCAAGAGGCTTCAAAATGACCCCGTCGCGCACGACTTTTTCAAACATAGGTTCTCCAGGGGTCTGCCCAGGGCGTGGTTGCACCGGGGTGGTTGATTTTCTCGGACGGGTCCGGTGGCCAGCAACCGCGTGGAACGTGGCACGGGCCCTTCGCTGTGATCATACGTCGCACCGTCTGGCCGAACGGGGGAGCTGAAGGGGTTGCAGCGTCCCGTTGACACTGTTCAGGGCCGCGAGGAGACTTTCTTTTGGGGGTGCCTCTTCGAAAGGAGCCCGAAATGCCGTGGCATATCGAGGGCACGTATTTTGAGAATTGCAATTGCAACATGGTCTGCCCGTGTACGGCTTCAGGGCAGACGGCACCGGCGGATAACGAACGCTGCAACGTGGCCTTGGCTTTCCACGTCGAGACCGGCGAAGTAAACGGTGTCGACGTCGGCGGTCTGACAGTCTGCGTCCTTGCCGACACGCCGGCCCTGATGAGTGACGGCGGCTGGAAAGTCGGACTTCTGCTCGATGCCGCCGCCTCAGCTGAGCAGGCCGAAGCGCTCGGCGCAGTCTTCGGCGGCCAGCTCGGCGGACCGATGGAGGGCCTCGCCCCCCTGATCGGTGAAATGGCGGGCATGGAGTCCCTCACCATGGCCTACGCCGACGACGGGCGGGTTCACCGGGTCCGGATTGGCAGTGCCGTCGACATGGTGGTCGAGGACTTCGTGTCACCCTTTGATGCCACAGGACGAGGAGTGACAATCAGCGGCGTTGGATTCCCTGCGGACACCTTGGCAGCTGGCACAGCCAGTACCGCCCACGTTGAGGCGCTCGGAATGACCTGGGACAACGCCGGGAAGAACTCCTTCTCGGCCCCCTTCGCCTGGTCCGCCTAAGTGCCCGGCAGGAGCAGCCTGACGCTCAGCCGCCATGCCGCAGAGTTGGCACTGATCGGGTGTGCCGCCCTGGCGTGGTATTTCACGTTCTCCGGCCTCGCCGACATGTCGGGGCCGGGAACCATGGGGCTGGGGCTCCTGGGCTTCTTGGGCGTCTGGACGCTGATGATGGCGGCCATGATGCTGCCGGCCTTGGCGCCTCTCACCTCGACGTACCTCAGGTCGATCCGGGCCGTCCGCAGCCGTCGGGTCCGTGCCATCCGAACCATCGCCCTGGTTGGCGGTTACCTGGTGACGTGGATCGGATTTGGAGTCGTTGCCTACGCGGCCGCGGCGCTCGCCGGGTTGCTTGCTGAGGACGCGGCGGACGTCGCACCCTGGGTGGGAGCTGGAGTGCTCGTGGCGGCCGGCGCCTACCAGCTGACGCCGCTGAAGGATTTCTGTCTCCGGCACTGCCGGTCGCCCGTAGCGTTCCTGTTGCACGTATCCGGGTACAAGGGCCGCCTGCGGGATGTCCGCGTCGGCATGTACCACGGGGTGTATTGCGTGGGTTGCTGTTGGGGGCTGATGGTGGTGCTCGTTGCTGTGGGCGTGATGAACCTGGCATGGATGGCGGTGCTTACGGCGGTGATCTTCCTTGAGAAGACGTGGAAATACGGGCCCACCCTCAGCCGGATCACTGGCGTCGCACTGATCGTCTTTGCGCTCTTCGTTCCTGCCCACCCGGAGCTGCTGCCAGGTCTCCACATGATGACGGCCATGTGAGGAAAGGCAACCCCAGCCGCCCCTTGGTCAACGGCAACGGGGTCTGGATGGTTTGATTGGTCGGTGCTCCGTTTCAAACGTCTTTTGGTTTTCAGCGTGTTCGCGGTCTGCGTCATCGCCGCATTCTCGTTCTGGGCGGTCCGGCAGCCCGGTGCCGACGCTCGCACGGCCCTGGCTCCGCCGCCGCGGGCGGGGGCAAAACTCACCTCCTCCGGCCTCACCACCGCCGTGAACGTGACCCGGAGCGCTGATGCCGAGTGGCTTACCCGGGCCGCCGAGCTGACCGGGATCCCGGCCCGCGCGCTCCGTGCCTATGTTGCGGCTGCAGCCACGGCCAACGATTCCGCTCCGGGGTGCAGGATCGGCTGGAACACCGTGGCCGCCGTCGGCTTCGTCGAATCGGCGCACGGAACCTACGGCGGCGGCAACCTCAACACTGCAGGGCAGGCGAGCGGGCCAATCATCGGCCCGAGCCTCAACGGCGCCGGATTCGCCGCCATCGCGGACACGGACGCGGGAGCCCTTGACGGTGACGCCCGCTGGGACCACGCCGTCGGACCCATGCAGTTCATTCCCTCCACGTGGCGGCTTGTAGGGCGGGACGGCAACGGGGACGGAACAGCGGACCCGTTCAATATTGACGACGCCGCGCTCAGCGCGGCGGCCTATCTGTGCGCCCACGGCCGTGACCTTTCGACGGCGCAAGGATGGACCGACGCCATCTACTCCTACAACCAGTCCGCGTCCTACTTGAGGCAGGTGCGGGACGAAGCCACCGCCTACGCCGAGAAGGCGGGCACCTCTTGAGCCGTGGGGTTCGATCACCATAGAGTGACCGCAAACGACAAGCCCAGGAGATGACATGTCCCTCGTCCGCGTGCACAACTTCTCGATCTCGCTCGACGGCTTCGGCACCGGCGAGGGCCAGAAACTCGACGCTCCGTTCGGCCACGCCGGCTCGCGGCTCATGGAGTGGGCCTTCGAGACACGTACCTTCCGCCAGATGGGCTTCCACGGCGAGTCGGAGGGATCGTTCGGCGTTGACGAGGCGTTTGCGAGCGGCTGGGCACCCGGAGTCGGTGCGGAGATCATGGGGCGCAACAAGTTCGGCCCGCAGCGCGGCCCCTGGGCGGACGAGGAATGGAGGGGATGGTGGGGCGATAACCCTGTCTTCCACACACCGGTCGTCGTCCTGACCCACCATCCCCGGCCGGTATTGGAAATGGAAGGGGGAACAACGTTCCATTTCGTCGATGCCGACCCTGTCACGGCGCTCAAGCAGGCACGCGCCCTGGCAGGTGACCTCGACGTCCGGATCGGCGGCGGCGTCAGCACCGTCAGACAGTTCCTCGAAGCCGATCTGATCGACCACATGCACATCGTCGTCGTGCCGATCCTCCTTGGCCGGGGCGAACGGCTCTGGGACGGGCTCGAGGGACTCGAACAGCGCTTTGCCATCGAAACGACTCCTTCTCCAGCGGGAGTCGTCCATATGATCTTCAGCCGTCGCACGGCCCGGTAGACAGACTGGTGCCGTGAGCGGAACCCGGTGGGTGCTGCACGTCGATCTCGACCAGTTCATCGCGGCGGTCGAAGTACTGCGGCGGCCGGAGCTGGCGGGCAAGCCGATCATCGTTGGCGGGCGGGGCGACCCCACGGAACGGGCTGTGGTGTCGACCGCATCCTACGAGGCCAGGGCCTTCGGTGTGGGTTCGGGAATGCCCTTGCGCGTTGCCGCCCGGAAAGTGCCCGACGCCGTGATCCTGCCCGTTGACCAGGAGGCCTACCTCGCCGCGTCCGAAACGGTCATGGCGACCCTGCGTGCGCAGCCCGGCGCCACCGTGCAGGTGCTGGGCTGGGACGAAGCCTTTGTCGGCATTGAGTCAGCGGATCCGGAGGCCTATGCCCGGCAAGTACAGGCCGCCGTCCTGGACCGGACACGGCTGCACTGCAGCGTGGGCATCGGCGATACCTTGGTCCGGGCCAAGGTCGCCACCGGTTTCGGCAAGCCGGCCGGCGTCTTCCGGCTCACGGCCGGAAACTGGCTCGAGGTCATGGGGGCCCGTCCCACCAAGGAACTGTGGGGCGTGGGGACGAAGGTCTCCGCCCGGCTGGCCAAACTGGGCATCAACACCGTCTCCGAGCTCGCCGCCTCCGACCCTGCGGACCTGGTCCCGGAGTTCGGCCCCACGATGGGTCCCTGGTACGCGGAACTCGGACGCGGGGACGGCGCCAGCGTTGTGGACGACACCCCGTGGGTGGCGCGAGGGCACAGCCGGGAGACAACCTTCCAACAGGACCTGACCGAACCGGCCCAGGTGGACGCCGCCATCAGGGAGCTGGCAGCGCGGGTCCTGGAGGACGTAGCAGCCGAAGGACGGCCCGTGATTGGGCTGACCCTGAAAGTACGGTACGCGCCGTTTTCGACCACGACCCACGCGCGGAAGATTCCCCAGACTCTCGACCGGAACGAAATTCTCGCGCGGGCTCTGGACCTCGCCGCCGGAATCGAAGCAGGCCGGCCCATCCGTCTTCTTGGCCTGCGGGCCGAAATGCCAATGCCTGACGACGCCCGAAAGAGCCATACCCCGACGCGCGGCGGCTGGTGACCCCGCAATTCCGTTCAGGCGCGGTGGCCAACCAGCTTCATCATTTCCCGTGAGAACGCCGCCAGGTCCATCGGCCATCGCGAGGTGACGAGATTTCCATCGACCACCACCTCGGCATCTTCCCACGTCCCGCCGGCGCCGGTGATCTCCTCCGGCACCCCGTCGCCCCAATAGGAGGTGAGCCGCCGCCCCTTGACGAGATCCGCGGAAACCAGGAGATACGGACCATGGCAGATAGCGGCGACCGGTTTGTTGGCGGCAAAAAACGAGCGCGCAATTTCCACTGCCCTGGCGTTGTTCCTCACCGTGGTCGGTGCACCATCAGGTTTGCCGCCCGGGACGACGAGAAGGTCGTAGTCCTCGGGGACGACGTCGCTGATGCGCTTGTTTGCGACGACGTAGTACCAGCTGCTCTCGCCCGTGATCCTGCCCTCTTCCGGTGCAGCGATGTCGACTGCCCACCCGGCCTCGACGAGGCGGAAGACGGGCACGTACAGTTCCAGGTCTTCAAACTTGTCGGCGGAAAGGACGAGCGCTTTCGGAGACCCGCCATCGACCGTCTGCGGTACCTTGCCGTACTCGGGAACTGCCATAGCGCAATTGTAGGTGCGGCCCATGCTGTCCGACAGGGCCCATGGAACGGCCCCGCCACCGGCCGGTAAAGCGCCGTCACGTTATGGTTGGTCCAAGACGTCTATATCGGGAGGGTGCATGCCGTACGTCGTTGATTTCCAGAACGTTTCCACTGTCGGCCTGGAGTCATCCCCGGTCGCCGAGGCGCTCGCCGGGCTGCGCGCCAACGAGGCCCGCTACTACCGCAATAAGTACGCCCACGTCTTCACCGTCAGCCCTGCCGGCGAGGTTCCGGAGGTCATAGAACGGGTCAGCCGGATCCTCAGGGAGGAGCGCGAGATTGTCATCGGCTCGCGGCCGCTCGAGGCCGCCGGCTTCGAAGTCGACGGCTTGCGGATGGACTATGTGTTCTACGAGTTGGGGCTGTCCATCAACGTCATGTACAGCATCGAGGACGGCGGGAAGCGCGCAGTGGGCTTCAAACTGTCCGAGGGTATGGAGGTCCCGGAGGAACTGGCAGCGTTCAAGTTCGCCCGGCAAAAATCAAAGCTGGCCGGCGTCATCCGCGGCTCCTACTTCGTGATCAAAGGCCAGTACTGATCAGAGGCCGCGGCGCCCCACCCACGCCCCGTGCAGCAGCGGAACAACCGAGACGATCATCAGCACGCCGCCGAGTACGGCGTCGTCCGCCCGTACGATGGAACCCGCGATCAGCAGGGCGCCGAAAATCAGCGCCGATGCCGCCCGCCGCACCGTGCGGTCCAGCCGCGCCAGCTGACGCTCCAGGCGGGGATTGGCAACGGACAGTGAACCGTCCTCGATCCGGGTGACCAGTCCATCCAGGCGTTTCGGCAGTCGAAGGGCAATCCCGGCGGCGTCGAACGCCTGCTGGGCCACATCCTGCACCACGTTGCCGCGCTCGTCGCGGAGCAGCTGCGCCGCGTAGGGCTCGACGGAGTCCCACAGATTGAACCGGTCATCCAGTGAACTACACACACCCGAGGTCAGCGACATCGCCCGGATGATGAGCAGGAAGTTCTCCGGCAACTGGAACGGCAGCGAGCGGACCAGGTCGCCGAATTCCACGGCAAACTCCAGGAACTCCCGCTGGTTCACCTCGCGGAGCTGGGCGAATCCCATCCCGCCAAATCGGGCGAACAGGTGCGTCATCGCCCGCTCAAGCTCCGCCCGGTCGGCCGACGGCACCAGCACACCCACGTCGCTGATCGCGCTCACGAGGCCCTTGCCGTCACGCGAGGCTGCCGCGATCAGCAATTTCCGAAGGCCCCTCCGAGTGCCGGGAGGAACCTCGCCCATCATGCCGAAGTCGATGAACGTCAGCTTCCAGGGGCGCCCCTCGGAGGCATCCGTGACCGGGGTGACGAAGATGTTGCCCGGGTGCGGATCGGCATGGAAAAAGCCGTTGGTGAACAACTGGTCGAACATGACCGAGGCGAAGACAGGCGCAACCTTCGCCGGATCGATGCCCGCCTCACGAAGTGCCACCGCATCCGTGATCTTGATCGCCGTGACATCTTCGAGCACGAGCACGCGGCGGGTGCTCCACTCCCAGGCGACGCCGGGCGCCTCAACCCGCTCATCCTCGGCGAAATCGGCCGCAAAACGTTCTGCATTTGCCGCCTCATGCAGGTAGTCGATCTCTTCCAAACTGGTCTGGGCAAACTCTTCGACCAGGGCAGGCACGTCCGCGCGGTCGGAGACCAGGCGCACATGGCTGAGCCAGCCGCCCACTTTGCGCAGTGCCGCCAGATCGACGTCGACGATCGCCTCGATGCCGGGCCGCTGCACTTTCACGACCACGCCGTGCAGCCCGGCATCGGCGGCATTGGCGGGCAGGAGTTGCGCCCGGTGGGCCTGTCCGAGGGAGGCGGCGGCGATGGGCGTCTCCTCGACCGAGGCAAACACCAGGTCCAGCGGCGCGCCCAGCTCCGCCTCGGCGAGGGCGCGGATGGCCGGGAACGGGACGGGCGGGACCTCGTCCTGAAGGCCCTCCAGCTCCTTGGTGATCTCGGGCGGAAGCACGTCGAGCCTGGAGGACAGGAATTGGCCCACCTTGATCATCAGGCCGCCCAGCTCCACCGCGAGCACGTGGAAGCGTTGAGCGAAGCTCCGCATCCTCCTGGCTCTGGTGCGCTCGGCGATTCTGCCCAGCCCGACGCGGGGGAGGAGCAGCTCAAACCACCAGGTCACCGCGAGGTTCCACGCGGCGAACCGCAGGATGCGACGGTAACGGGCGCGGGTGTCCCCGGCGCCGGGTACCGGGTCTGCTCGCTCCCGACGGGCCGCCGTCACCCCCGTCAGTCCTGGGCGAGAATCGAATACAGCCGGCGGCGCGCCTCGTCGAGCACCGACACCGCCTGCTGCACCTGCTCCGGGGAGCCCGTGCGACCCACCTGGGCTGCGGCCTGCGCGAGCTCGACGCCTGCCTTGGGGAGTGCGGCGAAGCCGGGGCCCGACGCCGGGCCCGTGGCCTCCCAGGGTGCTGACGCCTCCCCGTGTGCTGCGTCCTCCCGGCCAGCGTCGGTCAGCGAGTAGATCTTGCGGCCGTTGGACTCCTCGGCCCGGATCAATCCCTCATCGGCCAGCAGTTGCAGGGTGGGGTAGACGGAGCCGGCGCTCGGCTTCCAGCTGCCGTTGCTCCGCTCCTCGATCTCACGGATGATCTGGTAGCCATGCATGGGCCGTTCCGCGAGCAGGGCCAGCACGGCCGACCGTACCTCGCCTCGCCCCGCACGGGTGCCCGAGCGCTTCTCGAACCTCGAACGCAGCTCTTCGACGGCCTGCCACATGCCATCAATGTTGGGAGCGCCAAAGCCGCCCATCGGGTGTGAATTGCGCATGTTGCTCTCCTTAGTGGATCACGAACGATACCTAACGATACATCCCGATATACGCGAAAAACAGTGGCTCAGGACTCAGGATCCTGGAAGCAGCAGCCGGTCAGCCCGACACGGTCCCCCTACTAAATGACTCGAGCCGCGACTGCAGCTCCCAGTACGGAGTGGCCGCCGGCGCCGGCCTGCCGTCACGCAGGGCGCTGACCACATCCACTGCCGCGTCGATTGCCGCGCGGTACGGCAGGGAGCCGGAGCTCACCCGACGGACCCCCAGTTCACCCAGTTCGGCAACGGTCAGCGTGGGATGGGCCAGTACGTTCACCGGCAGTGCAATACCGGCGGTGATGGTCTGCATGTCCTCCGGTACCACAAGGCCGGGGACAAAGATTCCGTCCGCGCCGGCTTCGGCGTAGGTGCGGGCACGGAGCAGGACGGCGTCAACAGTGGGTTCTTCACCGAACCAGATGTTGTCCACTCTGGCGTTGATGAACACGGCCGGGCTGCGCTGCTTGACGGCGGCAATCTTGCGGGCGGAGACTGCAGGGTCGATCAGGTGCCCGGCCGTGCTGTCCTCCAGGTTGACCCCGGCCACGCCCATGGCCGCCAGCCGGGCCACCAGTTCCGCCACCTCGGCAGGGTCATCGGAATAGCCGTCCTCGATGTCCGCCGTGACGTGGACAGGCAGCCGGCACAGCTGTTCCACGAGCGCCACGGTTGCCGCCTTGCTGGACCGGCCGCCGTCCGGCATGCCGGCACTCGCCGCAATGCCAAAACTGGTGGTTCCGATCGCCGGGAAGCCCGCTGCTACAAACGCCACGGCGGATCCCATGTCCCAGGCGTTGGGCAGCAGCAGGGGCGCCGCAGCGTGGTGGAGTTCTGCAAAAGTTGCCGTGTTTATGTCCCTGTCCATGTCCCCGCCTCTGTCCACTCGCTGCCATCCGGATAGGCCAATACCGTTCATTCTATGAACGCGGCCGGGCGCCGCAAGGGTCCGGTGTCCGCCGGGTCAAGCCCAGGTGCAGCGGGGACGGGGCGGCGATCCAGCAACCCGGCGCGGGCGTGGCCGCAGGCGTGTTAAGGTCGGTTCGGCATCACCCCATCCAGGCGCGCACAGCGATCGAGAGGACGACAGGATGAACGCGAATCGCAAGGTGACGGTGCTGGGCACTGGCATCATGGGGGCCGCGATGGCCCGGAACCTGCTGAAAGCCGGGCACGAGGTCCACGTGTGGAACCGTGACCCGGCGAAGACCGTCCCGATGGCCGACGCCGGGGCGCAGGTAGCGCTGTCCCCAGCCGAAGCGGTCAGGGGAGCGGAGGTGGTACTGACGATGCTGTATGACTTCGCGGCCGTGAGCGACGTGATTCGGCAGGCAGCCCCGGGAGTCCGGCCGGGCACCGCATGGGTGCAGTCGACGACCGTCGGGGTGCGCGACGCAGCTGCCCTTGCAGACCTGGCCGCAGAGGTGGGCCTCGAATTGGTTGAAGCGCCGGTTTCCGGCACCCGTGAGCCGGCCGAGTCCGGCCAGCTGCTTGTCATCGCGGCAGCGCCGGAGGCTTTGCGTGAGCGCGTGGCGCCGGTCCTGGACGCAATCGGCTCCCGCACCATCTGGACCGGTCAGGACCCGGCCGCTGGCTCGGCAACCCGGCTCAAGCTCGTCGTCAACAGCTGGGTGATCGCGGCCGCGAACGCCGCCGGGGAAATCCTGGCGCTCGCGGAGGCCCTTGAGGTGGACCCCCGGCAGTTCTTTGACCTGGTCAAGGGCGGCGGCCTGGACCTGCCGTTCCTGCGGGCTAAGGCGGAGCTGATCCTCGAAGACCGCCTCGAACCTGCGTCCTTCGGCGTCGACACGTCGCTGAAAGACGCACACCTGATCCTCGACGCCGCCCGCGAACACGGCCTGCGGCTCGACGGCGCCGAGGCGGCCGCTGCGCGGCTCGAACGAGTCGCCGCCGCGGGCCGCTCGAAGCAGGACCTGGCCGCTGCCTACTTCGCCAGTACCGGGCAGGATGCCTGAAAGGCTGGAACAGCCGGACCTTTCCCGGCAGGGACGGAGATGGCCGGTCCTGGGGACCGGCCATCTCCGTCCGACTGCCGGGAGTCAGGCGGCCTGGGCCTTCAGCCCGGTGGCCTCGATCGCCGTCGTCGCCGCCGTCTCGTCGTTGTCCGAGCTGTCGCCGGTGATGCCGACGGCACCGAGGAGCGTGCCGTCCTGCTCGCGTACCAGCACGCCGCCGGGCACCGGGATGAGCCGGCCGCCCAGGGCGGCAGTCGTGGCCGCGATGAAGTAGGCCTGCTGCTCTGCGCGCTCCATGATCGCACGCGAGCCCATCCCGAGGGCCAGCGCCCCGTACGCCTTGCCCTGCGCGATCTCAAAGCGGTTATTCGAGGCGCCATCCTGGCGCGCCGCAGCGATCACGTGGCCGCCGGCGTCGAGGACGACGACGGTCAGTGGTTTGAAGCCGCGCTCCGCTCCGGCCGCGAGGGCGCCGCTGATGATGGATTGTGCGGATTCCAATGTCAGGTTCATGATGCGTTCCTCGCCAGAATCTCGGTGTGCTTGTGTGCGGCCCGGCGCCGGTGCAGGACCGGCTCGGTGTAGCCGGATGGTTGAGCGGCGCCTTCGAGCACGAGCTCGCGGGCGGCGAGGAAGGCCTCGCCGTCGAACGCGGGGGACATGGGCGTGTAGTGGGGGTCCGCGGCGTTCTGTTCGTCCACGACGGCGGCCATGCGCCGCAGGGACGCCTCCACTTCCTCCGTGGTCACTACGCCGTGCAGGAGCCAGTTGGCGACGTGCTGTGAGCTGATCCGGCAGGTTGCACGGTCCTCCATCAGGGCCGTGCCGTTGATGTCCGGGACCTTGGAGCACCCGACGCCGTCGTTCACCCAGCGGACGATGTAGCCGAGCGTGCTCTGGATGTTGTTGTCCAGCTCGTTGCGCCGGGCCTCGGCGGACCAGCCAGCGGGATCGCCGACGGGGATGGTGAGCAACTGCCGCAGTGTCGAGCGGCGCTTGCCGGCGAGTTCGGCCTGCCGGGCGTCCACATCGACCTGGTGGTAGTGGATGGCGTGCAGCGTGGCGGCTGTCGGTGAGGGCACCCAGGCGCAGTCGGCACCGGCGAGCGGGTGGGCGACCTTCTGCTTGAGCATGTCCGCCATGTTGTCCGGGGCAGCCCACATGCCCTTGCCGATCTGGGCCCGCCCGCTGAAGCCGCACTCCAGCCCGATGTCGACGTTGGCGTCCTCGTAGGCCTTGATCCAGCTGGAGTCGCGCATCTCTGCCTTGCGGACCATGGGGCCGGCCAGCATCGAGGTGTGGATCTCATCGCCGGTTCGGTCCAGGAAGCCCGTGTTAATGAACGCCACGCGCTCCCGTGCCTCCCAGATGCACGCCTTCAGGTTTGCCGACGTGCGGCGTTCCTCGTCCATGATGCCGATCTTGAGGGTGAGCGGTTCGAGGCCCAGTATGGCCTCGGCGCCGGCCAGCAGGGCGCAGGCCACGGCGACCTCACCCGGCCCGTGCATCTTCGGCTTCACGATGTAGACGGACCCGGCTCGGGAGTTGTGGCCGGCGTGCGGACCGCGGAGGTCGTGCACGGAGCCGAGGGTTGTAAACAGGGCATCCAGGATCTCTTCGGGCACCGGAGCGCCGGAGGCGTCGAGAACGGCGTCGCTGGTCATGAGGTGGCCCACCTGGCGGATCAGCAGCAGCGAGCGGCCGGGCAGGGTCAGCTCCGAGCCGTCGGGTGCGGTGTAGACACGGTCGGAGTTGAGCCGCCGGGTGTACGTGCGGCCGCCCTTTTCGACGTCGGCGGTCAGGGTGCCCTGCATCAACTGCAACCAGTTGCGGTAGCCCGAGACCTTGTCCGCGGCATCGACGGCCGCCACGGAGTCTTCGAGGTCCATGATTGTCGTGATGGCGGACTCCAACACGATGTCCTTGACACCGGCCGGGTCGCCCGAGCCGATGGGGTGGCTACGGTCAATCTGGATCTCCACGTGCAGTCCGTGGTGTACGAGCAGTACCGACTCGGGTTCGGCCGCCGCTCCGCGGAAACCGGCGAACTGGCCCGGCTCGGCCAGCGCCTGCGGGCCGTTGGGGGTCTCGGCGACGAGGGCGCCGTCGGCGATGCGGTAGGAGGTGACCTCGGTGTGTGATCCGGCCGCCAGGGGAGTGTGCTCATCCAGGAACTGCCGCCCGTGTGCGACGACGGCGGCTCCGCGGACCGGGTTGTAGCCGCCGGTGTGCTCGCGTCCGTCCGCGTCGTCGATGACGTCGGTACCGTAGAGCGCATCGTAGAGCGAGCCCCAGCGGGCGTTGGCGGCGTTGGCAGCGAACCGCGCATTCAGCAGGGGGACCACCAGTTGCGGACCGGAGACCGTTGCGATCTCGGGGTCAACCCGCTCGGTTTCGATGGCGAAGTCTCCGGGTTCGTCGACCAGGTACCCGATCGAGCGGAGGAACTCCTCATACGCCTCGGGATCCGCGGCTGCCGCACCGTGTGCCCGGTGGTACTCGTCGATCTGCTGCTGCGTTCGGTCGCGGATGTTCAGCAACTCGTGCACGCGCGGCGAGAACTCCTCGATGAGCCCGGCGGCGCAGGCCCAGAATGCGTCCGCCCCGATGCCGGTCCCGGGGAGGGCTTCGTCCCGGACGAAGGCGTAGAGCTCTTCGGCGACGCTCAGCCCGTTAGTTTCCACGTGATTCGGCATACCGGCCACCTCTCAGATATTTCGTACGCAAAGGAATTTCGTATTGTGGAAGTTAAATACCAATATATAAAACCTAGCCAGCGCCGTGCCGTGTGTCAACGCCGAGGACCGGTATTGCGCGAGGCTGCGCCGCGCCGGACAACAGCGGTTGACTGTGACCTGGATCGCACATACTCTCAGTCACTGAATATCACTGAACAAAAGATATATTTCACGATGCGGAAACCCCTGAGGGGATTGATGCCGCAGTGCTATCCCAGTGCCCACCGATTGCTCGGAAAAACAAAGGAGTTTTTGTGAGTCCAAGGTTTGAGCCGTTTCAGCAAGTCGTCGATCCGATAGCGGGTTCGCTCGCCATCTCAGCCGTGATCGCCGCACTGCCGCTGCTGCTGCTATTTGTCCTGCTCGGGGTTTTCCGGGTCAAGGCGCCCAAGGCAGCCATCGCGAGCCTGCTGCTGTCCATCGTGCTCGCCATCGTGGGCTGGCATATGCCCTTTGGCCAGGTGCTGAGCGCCGCCGGCCAGGGAGCCTTCTATGCCATTTTTCCGATCCTTTGGATCCTCATCAACGCGCTGTGGATCTACAAGCTCACGGTGGACACGCCATGGTTCGAAGTATTGGGCCGGACCATCCGCTCCATCTCCAATGACCTGCGCATCCTGGCGATCCTGATCGCGTTCTGCTTCGGGGCGCTGCTGGAGGCGCTGGCTGGCTTCGGCGCTCCGGTGGCAATTTCCGGCGCGATGCTCATGGCCGCCGGCATGAAACCGTTGAAGTCAGCCATCGTGGCGCTGCTGGCCAACACCGCCCCCGTGGCGTTCGGGGCGATGGCCGCGCCGATCATTGCCCTCAACGGCGTCACCGGGATTCCGCTGCACGACCTCAGCTCCATGGCCGGCCGCCAGACGCCGTTCGTTGCGGTGCTCGTGCCCCTCATCCTTGTCTTCATCGTCGATGGCAAGCGCGGCGTCCGGCAGACCTGGCCGGTGGCCGTCGTGTCAGGCATCGTCTTCGGCCTGGCGCAGTTCGTCGCCTCGAACTTCCTGGTCGTTGAGCTCACCGACGTCGTCGCCGCCATTGCCACCGTGGCGGTGGTTCTGGTCATGCTGAAGTTCTGGCAGCCGGCCCAGATCATCGGAATGCACGAAGTCGCGGGCGGCGATGCTGCCGACGTCGAGCTTGTCAGTGCCGGAGCGCAGTCCCGTACCGGCTACGGAACGTCGTCCGGGCTTGGCGGCGTAAGCCGGAACGGCGCCCCCGTCCCCGCCGGAACTACGGGGACGTCCGACGCCGCGGCGAGGCCCTCCAACAGCGAGGTATGGATGGCTGTTGCCCCGTATCTGATCATCATGGCCGTGTTCTCCATCGCGCAGATCCCGGCCGTCAAGAACTGGCTCACGGCCGTGGGCTCGGTGACGTTCGAATGGCCGGGCCTGGACGCGGTGGATCCCGACGGGAAACCGGTCGCCGCCCACAAGTTCAAGCTCGACCACCTGAAGGCCACAGGCACGCTGCTGCTGATCTCGGGCATCATCACGATGGCGCTGTACAAGCTGGCACCCCTGCGGGGTCTCCGGATTTATCGCGACACGCTGTTCCAGTTGCGTTGGACCATCGTCTCGGTGACCTCCGTCCTGGCCCTGGCCTTTGTCATGAATGTCTCGGGGCAGACGAACTCGCTGGGCATCGCGCTGGCATCCGCCGGAGGCTTCTTCGCCTTCCTGTCGCCGCTGCTTGGCTGGATCGGTGTTGCGCTCACCGGCTCGGATACCTCGTCCAACTCCCTGTTCGGGCAACTGCAGGTCACGGCCGCACAGCAGACGGGGCTCTCGCCGACGCTGATGGCGGCGTCCAACTCCTCGGCCGGGGTCCTCGGAAAGATGCTGTCCCTGCAGAACCTGGCCGTGGCGGCCGCGGCGGTTGGGCTGGACGGGGCGGAGAGCGTCCTGTTCCGGAAGCTCATCGGCTGGAGCCTGGCACTGCTGGCGTTCCTGACCATCCTGATCTTCCTGCAGTCCACCCCGGCGCTGGGCTGGATGGTTCCCTGAGACACACCGAGACCGATCGAGAAAACCTAGAGAAACCGATAGAGAGCAGAGCTTGTGAGGACCAACGTGAGTGAGACCATTTCAGAGGCAGGGACGACGCTGCTCGCCGCTGCCAGGCACGGTTCGACGGCGGAAGCTGCCCGCAGGAGCGTCAACACCGACCGGTCGGGCTACACACCCGAGACGCTGCCGGACGGCGTCGTCTACGCCACTTGCATCGACGACGTCGTGGAGACCATGGTCCGCGCGACGGCAGGGAGGATTCCGATCGTGGCCAGGGGCGCCGGCACCGGCCTGGCCGCTGGGTCGTCCGCCCAAGCCGGGGAGATCGTCCTTGACGTCTCGGGCATGAACCGCATCCTGCGCCTCGACCCGCTGGAACAGATCATCGTCGTCGAACCTGGCATCCTCAACGCGGAGGTCAATGCCGCCGCCGGCGAGCACGGGCTCTTCTACGCACCGGATCCTGCCAGCACCGCCATTTGCTCGATCGGTGGGAACATCGCGACCAACGCCGGGGGCATGCGATGCGCCAAGTACGGGGTCACCCGCGAATCCGTCCTCGCCCTGAAGGTTGTCCTGCCGGACGGGCGGATCCTTGTGACCGGCCGGGAAACCATCAAGGGGGTCACCGGGTATGACCTCAATGCCCTCATGATTGGCTCCGAGGGGACGCTGGGGATCGTTGTCGAAGCCACGCTGAGGCTTCGGCCGCTCCCCGCCGCGACGGCAACCGTCGCTGCGTTCTTCCCGGACATCGTTGCCGCCGCCCAGGCCGCCTCCGCCATCATTGCCTCACGGGTCACACCCTCCGTGCTGGAGCTGATGGACGGCCCGACCCTTTCGGCCGTGGACGCGGCCCTCGGGACCGACTACCGGAGCCGCGGCGGCGCCTTCCTCCTCGCCCAGACCGACGGATACGGGGCCTTCCTGGAACAGGAGGTGCTGATTCGGGCCATCGAGCCGCTCGCGTCCTCGTATGAAAAGGCCACCGACCCGGAACAGACCGCCGAACTGTTGAAAGTGCGCCGGGAGGCAATTCCGTCCCTGGAATTGCTGGGTGACGTCTGCATCGGCGACGTCGGTGTACCTCGCGGGCACCTCGCCGAGATGGTCGCCGGAATCGAGGAGATCTCGCGCCGCACGGGTGTGCGGATCTTCACGGTTGCCCACGCTGCCGACGGCAACCTGCACCCGATGATCGTTCTTGACGAGGGCCAGCCCTCCACTGAGGGCCCGGCCAAAGCCGCGCTGGGTCAGATGTTCGAACTGGCCCGCAGCCTCGGCGGGACCCTCACCGGGGAACACGGCGTTGGCATCCTCAAGCGCGACTGGCTGCAGGACGAACTGGGCAGCGATTCCCTCGAGCTGCAGCACGCCATCAAGAAGGTGTTCGACCCGCTCGGCATCCTCAACCCGGGTAAGGCAATCTAGGACCGCCGCCTGTCTCGTCCGGCCGGCCCCCTGCGCGTCCGGCCGCCTGCGCGTCCGGCCGCCTGCGCGGCCGGACGCCCAGGCGGGGGCGGGGACGCGAAGCGCTGGCGGGGACTCGAAGCGCTTCGACCGTCCTGTTGTATCTTGGGAATCGTAGGGCAATATTTCACGATGCGGATATTAGATGTCGGCAGCAACAACAGGAGTGCAGAGCGATATGGCCGAAAAAGCCCCCGGCGGCGTCCAGTCGGTCGAGCGTGTTTTTGACCTCCTGGAACTGATCACCGACGCCGGCGGCGAAGTGATGTTGAGCGAACTTTCGTCCTCTACGTCCCTGCCGCTTCCCACCATCCACCGGCTGCTTCGCACCCTGGTCAGTCTGGGCTATGTCCGGCAGTTGCCCAACCGCCGGTACTCCTTGGGCCCCCGCTTGATCCGGCTGGGCGAAGCCGCGAACAAACAACTCGGCGTCCTGGCCCGGCCCCAGCTCAAGTCCCTCGTGGACCGGCTGGGGGAGACCTCCAACATGGCAGTCCTGGACGCGGACATGATCATCTACGTCGCCCAGGTGCCCTCCCGGCATTCGATGCGGATGTTCACGGAAGTCGGCCGTCGGGCCCACACGCATTCCACCGGCGTCGGCAAGGCGATTCTGGCCCAGCTCGACGACGCGACAGTCCGGGGGATTATCTCCCGCAGCGGCATGCCCACGCCGACCAGCAAGAGCATCGGGGACATCGACGCCCTGCTCAGGGACCTGGAGAAGATCCGGCAGCGGGGCTACTCCGTCGACGAAGAGGAGCAGGAAATCGGCGTCCGGTGCTTCGCCATGGCTGTAGAAAACGCGCCCACCCCCATGGCCATTTCCGTCTCCGGACCGGTATCCCGGGTTGACGAGGCCTTTGCGGAACGTGCAGTTCCGCTTCTGCGGGAGGCCGCGCGGGCCATCTCGGACGAGTTGAATCTGGCCTAACAGCGCAAAGCGCGGTATCCCACGGGCACGCCGGGGGACACCGCGCTCCAGGCGCCTCGGTGCTAGCGCTGCAGGCTGGGCTCTGCCGCTGCCTCGACAGCGGGAGCCTGGTCACTGTCCGTTCCAAAGCTGTCCGCGGTGCCGTAGCCCGCGCCCAGATTGCGGGAGCGGGCCAGCAAGCCGAGGACTGATGCGATCGTGATCACCACGTGCACGATCGCCAGCACGATGACGGCCAGGATGGATCCCGTCGCGTTCAGCAGGTACTGGCCCATCATGGGCGCTGTCCCGGCGAAGACGGTTGAACTGAGCTGGTAGCTCAGGGATATGCCGGTGTACCGGATGTTGGGCGGGAACGACTTTGCCAGGATCCCCGCCAGCGCGGCGTAGTACATCGAGTGGGGGATGGTAGCGATCGCCATTCCGATTGCCGCCAGCATGTAGTCGCCCGTACCGATCATGGTGAACATCATCGGCAGGACCAGGAGTTCAGGGACCAGCATCAGCAGCACGGCCTTACGCAGGGTGAGCTTGGAGGCCACAACAGCGCCGAACGGCTGCACCAGGAACTGCACCACCAGGGAGATCGTCACGATGGACAGGAAGCTTGTCCTGGTGAAGAGCCCTTCATCCACCGCCCAGGCGAGCGCAAAGGTGCCCTTGAAGTACGTTGCCGAGACTGCAATGACGCACGCGCCGATGCCCAGGGCCACGATGCCCTTGGAGTGACGCAGGACCTCACGAAGGGGCGCCTTGGCCACAGTCTTGGTCTCCATCAGGGTGCGCATGGCCGGAGATTCTTCGATGCTGAGCCGGACGAAAAGCCCGATGCCCACCAGTACCGCTGAGAGCAGGAAGGGAATGCGCCAGCCCCACGTGGTGAACGCATCATCGGGGAGCTGGGCGACCGCAAGCCACACCAGGGTGGACAGCAGGTTCCCCATCGGGGAGCCCTGCTGGGCGAAGGCGCCGTAGAGGATGCCCTTACCCTTGGGTGCGTGCTCGGCCGCGAGTACGACGGCGCCGCCCCATTCACCTCCCATGGCGATGCCTTGGATGAGTCGGAGGGCCACCAGGATGACTGCCGCCCAGCCACCGATCTGGGCGTAGGTCGGCAGGAGACCCACGGCGGTGGTGCAGATTCCCATCATCAACAAGGTGGTGACCAAGGCTTTTTTGCGGCCCAGTTTGTCGCCAATGTGTCCGAAGATGATGCCGCCAAGCGGCCTGGCGAGGAAGCCCACCCAGAACGTCGCAAAAGCGGCAAGAGTACCAACGGCCTGGTCCTGCGCGGGGAAGAAGATCTTTCCGAAGACCAGCGCCGAGGCTGTCCCGTAGGCGTAAAAGTCGTACCATTCCACGGTGGTTCCGGCGAAGGAGGCCAAACCGGCCTTCCGCGCCATCTTCTGGCGGAACTGGACTGCGCCCGCTTCCGTCTCTTGCAATGTGCTCACAACAACTCCATTGTTTGGCTGTGGCACCGTGTGATGCAGCACACGGTGAATTTCCTCCCCTACCCTCACAGCTTCGACTGATAACGTCCAATATCTAATTCGACCTACAGTTAGCGTGAATCGATATTAGTTTCTCCAGGTATCGGGCCTAATGCCGGGTTGCCCGCTCGCTTGCGGCCGGGGTCGGCAGGATCCGTTCTGCAATGTCCAGCACGGCCTTGGTGGCTGTGGAGAGATTGTCCTTCCGCCAGGCCAGGACTGCGGCCAGTTCCGGAAGCTCGTCCTCCAGGTTCCGGTACACAAGGCCAGGCGTATCGATGTGCTGCACGGACGATACGGTAATGGTCACGCCCACGCCGGCGGCCACCAATCCCAGGATGGTGTAGGAGTCCGGGGCTTCCTGCATGATCCGCGGCGTGAAGCCGGCTGCCATGGCGACATGGATCAGAGCGTCCCGCACCGTGGAGCCCTGGGTTCCGGGAAACGTCACAAACGGCTCGCCTGCCAAGTCCGCCACGCGGATCGTGTCGCGTCCGGCCAGCGGGTGGTCCGACGGCAGTGCCGCGACCATCCGTTCGTACCCGTAGACACGGGTGGCGATGCTCTGATTGGTGACCGGAAGCCGCGAGAAGCCAATGTCCAAGTCGCCGGCCGCGAGCTCGGCAATCGCCGTGCCGGCATATGTCTGCCCCTTGAGCACCAGCTCGATGCCGGGCTGTTCCGCCCGGACGGCGCGCGCCAGCTCGGGGAGTACGTTCCTGCTGCTTGCCCCGGCAAAGCCGATGACGACCCTCCCGACAATTTCCGAGTTCCCCAGGATCGCCGACCGACGGGCGATATCGACGTCGGCGATGACCTGCTTTGCCGGGCCGAGCAGTGCCTGGCCGGCGTCACTGAGGGTGACGGAGCGCGTGTTCCGGTGAAACAACTGGACCCCCAGTTCCTTCTCCAGCAGGCGAATCTGCTGGCTCAGGGCGGGTTGCGCCAGGTGCAGGCGGGCCGCGGCCCTGCCAAAATGCAGCTCCTCCGCCGTGGCGATGAAGCCGGCCAGATGCCTGAATTCCACTATTTCCCCTTTGGTTGAGTCTAAATTCTTATCACAGAAGTCATATTTATGTATTGGACCGCTATAAATCTGGGGTGCAAGCTTGAGGCTGACCCGCCGCTCGTTCCGGAAGGCAGTTTCCCCCTTGGCCGATAAATTGATTTCGCTGAGAGATGCGATCAGCTCTCTCGTTTCCGACAACGATGTCGTAGCCCTCGAAGGATTTACGCATCTCATCCCGTTCGCCGCGGGCCATGAAATCATCCGCCAAGGCGTCAAAGGCCTGACCCTTGTGCGGATGACGCCCGACATTATTGCCGACCAGCTCGTAGCGGCCGGGTGTGTGGACAAGATGGTTTTTGCCTTCACCGGCAACAGTTCGGTCGGGTCCCTTTATGCCGTGCGCAGGGCGGTAGAAGCCGGAGGCACCGGAGGGCTGGAGCTGGAGGAGTACAGCCACTACGGTCTCCTGGCGCGGTACCAGGCAGGCGCCGCCGGGATCCCCTTCATGCCCATCCGGTCCTATGCGGGCAGCGACCTGGTCGCCATCAACCCCCGGCTGAGGAAGGTCACGTCCCCCTTCGACGAGGACGTCGAGACCTACGTGGTCCCTGCGCTGAACCCGGATGTGGCGATCCTCCACGCTCAACGGGCGGACCGGCACGGGAACATCCAGAGCTGGGGCATCCTTGGGCCGCAGCAGGAGGTTGCCTTCGCCTCCAAGCGCACCATAGTGCTGGTGGAAGAGATTGTCGACGACGACGTCATCCGTTCCGATCCCAATAGGACACTCATCCCCGGCTTCGTTGTCGACGCGGTCGTCGAGTGCAAATACGGGGCGCACCCCTCCTTCGCCCAGGGCCACTATGACCGGGATAACGACTTCTACCGGTCATGGTCGGCGATCAGCAAAGACCCGGTCCGGCTTGAAAAATGGATCCGGGAATGGGTCCACGACGCCGGAGACCACGCTGGCTACCTCAGCAAGCTCGGCGACGGGTTCTTCGACAGATTGACTCCTGCCCCTCGCCTGTCCACCCCCGTCAATTATGGGAGCGTCCTATGACCAGCACCACCGAGGTCACCACCACCGTGCCCGCTGCGCACTACTCCGTGAGCGAATTGTTGGCGGTTGTCAGTTGCCGCTACCTGCGGGGCAAGCGTCGCGTCTTCGCCGGGATCGGTCTGCCCACCCTCGCCGTCGCGCTGGCCCAACAGTCCACGTCGCCGGAGATCGAGCAGATCTACGAGTCCGGTGTCTGCGGCGCCCACCCGCCGAGACTCCCGGAAACCATTGCTGACGCCTCGCTTGCCACGGGAGCCGAGACCATCCTGACCATGCCGGTGCTGTTTGGGTACGTGCTGCAGGGCGGTTGGATCGACGTGGGGTTCCTCGGCGCGGCGCAGATCGACCGCGGCGGCAGCCTCAATACCAGCGTCATCGGGGACTGGGCCTCACCGACGGTCCGGCTTCCCGGATCCGGGGGCGCCGCAGAGGTGATGGCCAACTCCCAGGAGGTGTTTGTCGTGATGCGCCGGCATAACCGAACGTCCTTCGTCGGCACACTCGACTTCTGCACCAGCCCCTCGCCGGCCGCCGCGCGGCGGGCGGACCCGAAAGTGCCGACGCGGGGCGCCGGAGTCACCACCGTGATCAGCGAACTCGGTGTCTTCACCGCTGACGAGACGGGTGAACTGTGCCTGGCCAGCATCCACGAGGGCGTGACGGTGGAGCAGGTGCGCGAACGGACCGGTTGGCCGGTCAAGGTGATGGACAGCCTCACAGTGACCTCTCCGCCCACTGCGGAGGAACTTCGCCTTCTTCGGGAAGAAATCGATCCGGGCCGGGTGTATCTCCGGTGAACGAAGGAACAGGACGAATGTTCAACACCCCGATCTTCAGCGGACGGACCGCGCTGGTCACGGGAGGGACTTCCGGCATCGGCTTGGCCATTGCCGGACGCCTCGGAGCCCTCGGCGCCCGGACGGCCGTCATCGGACGCGACGAGGCCAGGCTCACGGCCGCCACCGACTCCCTCACGGCGCAAGGAATCGATGCCAGAGGGTACCGGGCGGACGTCCGCGACGAGGCGGCACTGAACGAGGTCCTGGAGTCAATCGAGAGCCACTCCGGTCCGGTGGGCCTGCTGGTGAACAACGCGGCCGGAAACTTCCGGGTGGACCCCCTGGACCTGACGCCGAATGGCTGGAACGCCGTCGTTGACATTGTGCTCAACGGCACGTGGAGCCTCACCCAGGCTGTGGGGCGGCGCGCTATCGCAGCGTCGGTGCCGCTGTCGGTCGTGAATATCGGGACGTCCGCAGCCGTGCTGGGCAACCCGGAGACGGTCCACTCAGCCAGTGCCAAGGCGGGAGTGCTCGCCATGACGAAGTCGCTGGCGGCAGCCTGGGCGCCGCACGGCATCCGCCTCAACGTCGTCACTCCCGGGCTCACCGAGCAGACCGGCGGCGCCGGGGTCCTGTACGGAACCGACGCTGAGCTGCAGGAGCACCTTCGGACCATTCCGTTGGGGAGGCTCGCCCGGAAAGAGGAAATTGCCGATGCCTGCGCCTTTTTGCTCAGCGACTTTGGCGCCTACATCACCGGTACAGAGCTGGTGGTCGACGGCGGCCGGCGGCTCACCGGGCACTGACGGGTTCGATCACGAGGCTTCCGCGGCCAGATACGGCAGCAGATACGCGTTTTCGGCGGCACTTAGCTTACGGGGGCGTTTGAAACAGCATCCAGCGGAACCAGGACGGTGCTGCCGCTGAAGACTGGCGCGTCGCCCTGGAATGCTGCGTAGCGGACCGTGAAGGATCCGCTACCAATTCTGGAGACGTCGAGCAGCATGAACAGTTCCGGCCCGTAACTGACCGGCCTGAAGTACTCCACGTTCAGGGATGCGACCACCTTCGGACAGCGGAACGAGTCCAGTCCCTCCGCCGCAGCGCTTTGGTTGAGCCACAGAATCCGAGCCTCTTCCATCAGCGTGACAATGCGGGCGTTGTTGATGTGCCCGTTGATGTCCTGGTCGGACCAGCGCAGCGGCATGGCGCACTCGAAGCGCTGCTGGGTGGGATGGTTCTCCGAGGCGCGGCCGGCAGAGGGCACGACTTTCGTATTGTCCCTAGGCATGCCGGCCGCCGGTGATTTCGAGCACCGTTCCGGTCATGTAGCTGGACATTCCGCTGGCAAGGAAGAGCACCACGCTGGCAACTTCGCCGGGCTCGCCGAACCGCGCCAAGGGGATTTCGGAGAGTTTTTGGTCCAGGATCTCCGGACGGAGGCTCTCGACCATGTCCGTACGGATGATGCCCGGCTGGATGGCGTTAACCCGGATGCCGGCAAAGCCGAGCTCTTTGGCTGCCGCCTTCGTCAGGCCGACGATTCCGGCCTTGGCGGCGCTGTAGTTGGTCTGGCCGGGCATGCCTACCTTGCCGGAAATGGAGGACACGTTGATGATTGAACCCGCTGTGCCCAACCTGCGCATCACGTCGGCCGCGGCCCGGGTGCCCAGCCACGCACCTTTCAAATGGACGGAGACGACGTCGTCAAAGTCGGATTCGGTCATCTTGCGCATTGTCGCGTCTCGAGTGAAACCGGCGTTGTTGACCATAACGTCAAGCGAACCGAAGGAGTCGACGGCTGCCGCCACCAGGGCGTCGACGTCGCCGGGCGAGGTCACGTCGCAGACGACCTTCACGACGTTTGTCTGCAGGGTCTCCGCGGCCCGCCCCAGGGCCGCGGCGTCCAGATCGGCAAGGACAATATTGCTGCCGTGCGCCGCGAGTTCCTGCGCCGTGGCGAGGCCGATCCCGCGGGCGCCGCCGGTAACAACACTGGTCTTGTTCTGCAAAAGCACTAGTGTTCCTTAATCGATGGGTGCTGCCTAGGACCCGCTGAAGTGGGGGAGTTCGCGCCGGGAGAAGGCACGCTTGCCCTCGGCGAAATCGTCGGAAAAGTAGCACGCGGGCTGGCCGGCGTGTTCTGCGCGGAAAGCGTCCTCCAGGGACGGCAGCCCGCCCGCCAACGCACTCTTGATCCCCGCGACGGAGCGCGGCGCCGCGGAGCTGAGAGCGCGGGCATTGTCCGCTGCTTCCTTCATGACCCGGTCCGGCGGGTAGCGGTAGTCAGCCAGCCCCAGGTCGAGGCATTCCTCGGCGTTAACGGACCGGCCCTCGAGCAGCAGCTGCCTTGCCCGGTGCACGCCAATGCGGGCCGCCAAGCTGTGCAAGATGCCTCCGTCCGGCAGCAGTCCCAGCCGGCTGAAGGGGAACAGCAGGCGCGCATCATCGGCCATGTAGAGGTAGTCGCAGGCGAGGGCGAGACTGGCCCCCAGGCCCGCCGCGGCTCCCTCGACGACCGCGAAGGTTGGTGTGGGGGAGTTGCGGATCGTCCTGACCACGCTGGCGACGTGGGCTAGCCGGTTGCGTGCGGTAGCCAGGTTTGTCGGCGGCATCGCCGCCAGGTCGCCTCCGGAGCAGAAAGTGCCGCCGGCGCCGCGCAGGACGACTGCCCGCACGCTGATGTCA
This sequence comes from Arthrobacter sp. KBS0702, assembly GCF_005937985.2. NCBI lineage: Bacteria > Bacillati > Actinomycetota > Actinomycetes > Micrococcales > Micrococcaceae > Arthrobacter > Arthrobacter sp. KBS0702. The sequence continues at coordinate 1,632,276 of NZ_CP042172.1, forward strand.
GCGCTGGCCTGCTCCAAGGCGGCCAAGAGTTCGCCGCGCATGCCGTCGCCCATGGCGTTCCGGCGCCCCGGGTCGTTGAGGATGATTGTCAGCACGCCGTCGTCGAGGATGGTTTCGATGAGCAACCCGAACTGCCCTCCCATGGCGGTTTTGCGGCCCCGGGGATGCGTCAATTCGCACGGGCCCTTGTTTAGGCAACCCTTCCAGAGGGCATTAGAAACCGCAAATACTAATTTTGTATCCCAATAGGACGTTATTTTTATATATCGCTATGCGTGACGAGGCGCTTTCCGAAGCCCTCGTCCACGGGGGAGCCCCCGAGGAAGAAGCGGTATTAAATGGCTCCGAGCAGTAAATCGGTGACCATTTCTGCGTCGAGGTCTGCCCGCAGTTCCCCCTGGGCGGTTCCGCCAAGGGGGAAGCCGCGGACAGCGGGCGACGGCGGGAGGTCCCGCCGTCGCCCGCTGCCCTGTGCGGCAGGTGCGGATCAGGAGAAGGCCGAGATTCCGGTGATCTCACGGCCCAGGATCAGCGACTGGATGGAGTCGGTACCTTCGTAGGTGTGGACCACTTCCATGTCGGTCAGGTGCCGCGCCACGTGGTTTTCCAACAGGATGCCATTGCCGCCGAACATGTCCCTGGCGTCCCGGCACAGGGTACGCGCCTTGTCCCCGGTGAACATCTTGGCCAGCGAGGCCTGTTCGTTGCTGAGCCTGCCCTCGTCCTGGAGTGCCGCGGTGCGGAAGCAGATCAGCTGCATGGCGGTGAGGTCCGCGAGCATGTTGGCCAGCTTGTTCTGCACGAGCTGGTAGCTGGCGATCGGGTGGCCGAACTGGACGCGTTCCCGGGCGTAGGTGACAGCCATTTCGTAGGCGGCGGTGGCATGGCCGAGCGATTCCCAGGCCACGGTGCTGCGCGTCGTGTTCAACACCGCGCCGACGTCGCGGAAGGACGTCGACTTGGCCAGCATGTTCCCGGCGGGGATCCGCAGGCCGTCGATCTCGATCTGTGCCTGCTGGATGGCGCGCTTTGCCATCTTCCCGGTGATGGCTTCGGCGTGGTAGCCCGCCGGGTAGCTGCCGTCCTCGTTCTTGTCCAGGACGAACGCCTTCACCTTCTGGTCGGCGGTGTCGCGGGCCCAGATGATGACGAGGTCGGCCACGTGGCCCAGCCCGATCCAGCGCTTGGACCCGTTGATGACATAGTGGTCGCCGTCGAGCCGCGCGGAGGTTTCCAGGGCCACGGAATCAGACCCGTGGTCCGGCTCGGTCAGGGCGAAGGCACCCAGTTTCTCCAGTTTCGCCATGGCCGGGAGCCAGCGCTGCTTTTGCTCGTCGCTGCCGAGCAGGTTGATGCTGCCCATCGCCAGACCGGAGTGGACCGCGTTGAAGGTGTTGATGCTGCCGTCACCGCGGGACAGTTCCATCGCCACCAGGCCGGCCTGCAACCGGGTCAGGCCGGGGCAGCCGTAGCCCTTGATCGCTGTACCGATGATGCCCAGCTCTGCGAACTTGGGCACCAGCTGGTACGGGAAGTCCGCCTTCTCCCAGTATTCGTTGATGATCGGAGTGACGTCCTGTTCAACAAAGCCACGGACGCGGGCGATCAGCTCACGGTCGGTGTCGTTGAGGTAGTCGTCCAGGACGTAGAAATCGGAATTGACGGACAGATTCGTTGCGGTGGTCATGAGTGCTCCTCGTGGGATTGTGCGGGAGTGCCTGCGAAAGCGTCGGCCAGTTCGGGGTTGTCGTCGCCCAGCCGGGACCGCACCAGTTGGGCGCCGCTGTTCAGTTCGGGCGGGGTCAGTCCATAGCGCGCGGGTGTTTGGATAGCCTGACGGCGCCGCTGCTTTCCGGGCCGTGGTTGTTCAGGAGTAGCTGTAGAAGCCCCGGCCGGACTTGCGACCCAGTTCGCCGCGAGCCACCATGTCGCGCAGGATCTGCGGCGGGGCGAACCGTTCGCCGAGCGTTTCGTGCAGGTATTCGGCGATGCCAAGGCGGACATCGAGACCCACGATGTCGGTAGTGCGCAGCGGACCGGAGGCGTGCCGGTAGCCCAGTTCCATGGCAGCGTCGATGTCCTGCGCGCTGGCCACGCCCTCTTCAAGCATGCGCATGGCTTCGAGCGCGAGGGCAACGCCCAGCCGCGAACTGGCGAAGCCGGGGGCGTCCCGGACCACAATTGGCGTCTTGCCGAGCCCGCGAACCCAGTTGCCCGCTGCTTCGGCCAGTTCCGGGGAGGAGCGGGGGCCGAGGACGACTTCCACCAGGGTTGACGCCGGGACCGGGTTGAAGAAGTGAAGCCCGCACAGCCGCTCCGGGCTGCCGAGTGAATCCGCCAGCCGGCTGACCGAGAGTGAAGAGGTGTTGGTGGCAATCCAGGCATCCGCGCCGATGGTGCGCTCGACAGTGCGCAGAGCTGCCTGCTTGAGCGTGAAATCCTCCGGGACGGCCTCGACCACCAGACCGGAGCCGCCGAAGTCGGCGGCGTCCGTTGAGGCGGTGAACCGGCGCAGCAGTGACTCCAGGTCCTCGCTGACCGCGGCCTTCTCGATTGCCTTGGACAGCGTCCCGGTGACGCGGTCGCGGGCCGCGGCCGCGGAGTCCGCGTCCCGTTCGACGACCGTTACGTGCGCACCGGAAACCAGGAAGGCGTGGGCAATGCCCGCACCCATCCGGCCACCGCCTAGCACGCCTACTTTCGCCGGCATGCCCGGAGTTTCCGTGGCTGGGGTGGAGATGGTCATCTGGTGGCTCCTTTGTGCTTTTTTCGATCCAGGAATGACTGCATCCGCTCGAACTTGGCCTCGGATTCGAAGAGGATGCCTTGGGCGAGTTCGTCGACGGCAGGGTGTGCGGACCGTGGGGCGTGGAGCACAGTCTTGGTGAGCCGGACGGCAAGCGGATCCAGGGTCGAGATCCTGGCCGCGAGGGCAAAAGCCGCGGGGATCAATTGGTCCGGCTCGTGCAGTTCGGTGACGAGCCGGACAGCCAGCGCCTCGGTGCCGTCGAGTACCTTTCCCGCGAGCAGGATGTCCTTGGCCAGGGGCTCTCCGACGAGCTCCACGAGGCGCCAACCTGCGCCGGCAGCGGCAAGGATGCCCAGGCCGGGCTCCGGATTGCCGATCTTTGCCCGGGCTGTGGCGATGCGGAAGTCCGCCGCGTAGGCAAGTTCGGCGCCACCGCCAAGTGCAAAGCCGTCAATGGCGGCGATCACGGGCATCGGCAGTTTGGCGATCCGCTGGAAAAGTCCGGAGTTGATCCCCGCCAGGGCATCGTCGCGACGGCGATCGCGGAGTTCGGCAATGTCCGCGCCGGAGGCAAAGACACCACCGCCAGATGGAAGTTGCGCCCCGGAGAGGATGAGGACGCGGGGATTCCGCTCGAGATCCGAGCAGACCGTATGGAGTTCGTCCACCATCAGTCGATCGATGGCGTTGCGGACTTCCGGCCTGCTGAGTTCGACGTGGACGGCATCACCGACGTCGTGGATTTTGATGGTCTTCTTCACCTGAACACTCTTGCATCCGCGATTATCCGCCGTCCAATACCCAATCGACATGCGATTCTTGCAAAAGACTTATTAGTGGTGTGCTGAAAGGGGGCTGGGATCATCGGCACCCTGCCCGGTCCCTGCAGGCCTCCGGGCGGCCCTGGGTCGCCGCGATCTGCATCCGCGTCGGCCAGGGCCACGCCGTCGTCCTCGAAAACGTTGCCGCCGGCGAGCGTCAGCTGGACTCGGCGGCCAGGTTCCGCTTGAGGATTTTCCCGCTGGGGCCGAGGGGTAGTTCCGTGAGCAGCCGGATGACGCGCGGATACTTGTAGGCGGCAAGCTGTGCGCTGGCGAAGTCCATCAGGTCCTTCTCGGACACGGTGGCTCCCGCGTCGAGCACGATTGCGGCCGCGATCTCCTGGCCGTGGACGTCGTGCGGAATGCCGTAGACGGCGGCGCTGACAACTTCCGGGTGGGTCAGCAGGATTTCCTCCACTTCGCGGGGGTAGACGTTGTAGCCGTTCCGGATGATCATGTCCTTCTTGCGGTCCACGATGGTGAGGTAGCCGTCGTCGTCCTTGGTGCCCAGGTCTCCGGTGCGGAACCAGCCGTCCACCACGGCCTCCGCCGTGGCCTCGGGCCGGTTCAGGTAGCCCTTCATGAGCAGGTGGCCCCGGACCACCAGTTCGCCGAGTTCGCCGTTGGGCAGCAGTTCGATGCGCTCCACCGTTTCCGCCCGGGCAATCTCGATGTCCACGCCCCAGATGGGAATGCCGATCGTGCCCGGCCGCGGGGTCATGCCGACGTGGTTGAAGGCAGCCACCGGGGACGTCTCGGTCAGGCCGTAACCCTCGTGGATCTCGACGCCGAACACGTCGCGGAACTTGTCCATCACCGCCAGCGGCAGAGACGCCCCGCCCGAGATGCCGTAGCGCAACGCGTCGGGCCGGACGTCGGTCGACTTCGCCGCCTCCAGGAGTGCCACATACATCGTGGGGACCCCGACGAAGATGTTGACCTGATGCCGGTCCAGCAGCGCCAGGGCGCCCTCGCCGCTGAACCGCGGCATCAGGACCACCGTGGCGCCGGCGCGCAGCCCGGCGTTCAGGACCACGGTTTGGCCGAAGGTGTGGAACAGCGGCAGGCCGCCGAAGAGGACATCCCCGGGCTTGAAGTCCATCACGCTGGTCAGTATCACGGACGTCTGCTCCACGAGGGCGAAGTGCGTGCCCAGTGCGCCCTTGGGCTTGCCCGTGGTGCCGGAGGTATAGAGGATGGTGGCGGTGTCCGAGGGCCGGCAGGGTTCGTAGCTCCGGATCGGTTCGGCAGCGGCGGCCTCTGCTTCGAGCCGGGGGAGGTCGCCGCCGTCGGGCGACATGACCGTCAGCACGTCGACGCCGCTGGCAGCGGCACCCGCGGCTCCCTCCCCAAGCAGCGCGTCGGCGCAGATCATCAGCCGAGCGCCGCTGTCCTGGAGCACGTACTCGATTTCGCGGGCCTTGAGCAGGGCATGGACCGGCACCACGATGGCGCCAAGGGACAGCACAGCGTAGTAGACGCGGGCGAAGTCAGGCACATTGGGAATCAGGACCGCGACGGCGTCCCCGGGGCCGATTCCACGGTCCCGGAGCGCGCCGGCGTACGCCTTGGTCTGGCGCCAGAGATCGCCGTAGCTGGTTTTGTCCTCTCCGACGATCAGGGCAATGCTATCCGGCGTGCGCTTGGCGGATTCCGCCAGGATCGCCGCAACGGAAATGGTGGCGAAGCCGTCGCCGGTGGTCGTGTTGGTCATGGCCTGCTTCTTCGTAGGGTTGATTAAGCTTTGAGAATTAGGGCATCGCCCTGGCCGCCGCCGCCGCAGAGGGCCACGACGCCGGTTCCTCCGCCGCGGCGCTTCAGGGCCAGCGCCTGGTGCAGGACCAGTCGGGCGCCCGAGGCCCCCACCGGGTGGCCCAGGGCGATCGCGCCGCCCTCGGCGTTGACGGCGTCGGTTTCGATGCCGAGGTCGTTGGCCGACTGGATCAGGACGGAGGCGAAGGCTTCGTTGATTTCGACCAGGTCAAGGTCAGTCGCGTTGAGACCCTCACCCTTGAGCGCCCGCTCGATCGCCCGGGCCGGCTGGGAGTGCAGGGAGCCGTCAGGGCCGGCGGTCTGGCCGTGGGCCCCGATTTCGGCGATCCATTCCAGGCCGGCGGCGATGGCGGCAGACTTGCTGGCAATCACCAGCGCGGCGGCGCCGTCGGAGAGCGGGGACGCGGAGCCCGCGGTGATGGTGGCGGCCTGGTCCTTCGAGAACGCGGGCCGCAATTGGGCCAGGGACTCGGCGGTGGTCTCGGCGCGGATGCCCTCATCGTGTTCCAGGGTGACGGCGGGTCCCTTGCGCTGCGGCACCTGGATCGGGGCAATTTCCTCGGCAAGCACCCCGGCGGCGCGGGCGGCCTCGGCGCGCTGGTGCGAGCGGGCGGCGACGGCGTCCTGCTCCTCGCGGCTGATCTGCCGCTCGGCATTGCCCGCATCGGTGGCCTCACCCATCAGCTTGCCGCTGACCGGGTCCTGCAGTCCGTCGTGGTTCAGCGAGTCGAGCATGGGGGCGTCGCCAATAACGACGCCGGCGCGCAGCCCGGGGACCAGATGCGGGGCATTGGTCATGGACTCCTGGCCGGCGGCGACGATGAAGTCGGCTTCCCCGGCCCGGATCGTCCGGGCGGCATCAATCACGGCGGTCAGCCCGGAAAGGCACAGCTTGTTGATGGTGACGGTCGGGACATCCCAGCCGATGCCGGCGGCCAGGCTGGCCTGCCGTGCCGGGCCCTGTCCCGCACCGGCCTGGATCACCTGGCCGACGATTACGGCGCCGACTTGCTCCGGGGACACCCCCGTGCGCTCGAGGGCGGCGCGGATGGCGTGGGCGCCGAGCTCGCTGGACGAAAACGGCGTTAGTCCGCCGCGGAAGCGGCCGAACGGGGTTCGGGCGCCGCCGAGAATCACCGGGGTGGTGTCGTGCTGGGTCATGGGAGGTCCTTTCGGGGAGGGCGTCTGTCAGGCGAAGGCGGAGGTGCCGGTAATGCCGCGCCCAATGATGAGCGCCTGCACCGTCTCCGTGCCTTCGTAGGTGTGGATGGCTTCGATGTCGGCCAGGTGGCGTGCGACGCGGTTGGCCAGCAGGATGCCGTTGCCGCCGAGCAGGTCCCGGGCGTTGGCGGCGATGCCGCGGGCCAGGCGGGTGCACGTGTACTTGGCGAGTGAGGCCTGCTCGGCGGTGAGCGTGCCCTCTTGGTCCAGGCGGGTCATCTGGACCGCCATCAGCTGCATGCTGGAGAGCTCGCTAAGCATGCGGGCCAGCCGCTCCTGCACAATTTGTGAGGCGGCCAGCGGACGGCCGAACTGCATGCGCTGCTTGGCGTACTGGACCGCGGTCTCGTAGCAGGCGGTGGCGTGGCCGACGGCGGACCAGGCGACGCTGAGCCGGGTCGCCAGGAGGACGCGGGCCGTGTCCTTGAAGCTGCGTGCCCCGGGCAGGACGTTTTCGTCCGGCACAAAGACGTTCTCCAGCCGGATGTGGGCCTGCCAGATGGCCCGCAGCGCGAGCTTGCCCTCGATTTTGGTCCCCGTGTAGCCGGGGGAATCCTGCGGCACGAGGTAGCCGTGGACCTGGCCGTCCCCGCCGCGGGCCCAGACCACGCTGAGGCCGCCGATGGAGCCGTTGCCGATCCATTTCTTCTCGCCATTGAGCAGGAATCCGCCGTCGGTGGCGGTGGCCGTGGATTCCAGCGCCACCGCGTCCGATCCGTGGGTGGGCTCGGTCAGCGCGAAGGCCGCGTACTCGGTGCCGGCGGCGATGGCCGGCAGCCAGCGCTTCTTCTGCTCCTCGGAGCCGCACTCGGCGACCGATCGCAGCGCCAGCCCGCCCTGGACGGCGATCATCGTGGCCACGGATCCGTCGCCGCGGCTGATTTCCATGTTGACCAGTCCGGCCGCCATGCTGCTCATCGGGGCGAAGCCCTCGACGGCGACGCCGTCGCGCAGCAGATCCAGCTCGCCGAGGCGCCGGAGCAGGTGGACGGGGTATTCGGCGCGTTCCCAGTAGCCGTCGATGACCGGGAGGACCTCGTCCTGGACGAAGCTCCGGGCCCGGTCCCAGTAGGCGCGGTCTTCAGCGCTGATGCCGGTGAACAGGGAGGCCGGGTCGGTGCCCAGCGCCTCGGTCAGAACGTAGTCCGGTTCCACCGTTCCGGCGGGGAATTCGGCGCCGGTGCGCTCAGCGGAGAGCCCTGAAGCGGGCGACGTCGTCGTCATGTGTTGGTCCTCGTCGATAGCGACGGCGGCTCCCGGCCGCCTCGTGTCGTGGCTCACACCACGTCGACTAAGAATGCATTGAAACCCAGTCCCACGTCAAGAAACTCCGTGTCACCGCATCAGTGTGCGTCGGGGTGCCCTCTGCTCCGCCGGTTGCCGCCGCGTGCCGCCGAATCAGGGGAGCGCGTCGCGGACGGCCCGGGCAATCGCATCCTTGTCCGCTGCCCCGGCCAGCACGGTCACCACGACGGTCGGTGGCAGCTGGGCCGCTGGCGGCGGCCCAAGCAGTGCCGGCCGGAAGATGGCGGATAAGCCCCGGAGCTCCGCGGCCAGGGCGTCGGCCCGGCTGTGCTCCGATCCCGCGGATTCCCCGGCGACGGCAGGGGAGCGGAGCCACTGCCGCAGGAACGCGTTGTGCACCGCGACAGTGGCGGCGGCGAAGGCAACGGCGGTGTGTTCGCGGTGGTTGCCGGTCCGGTCGGGGCCGCCGTCGGGCAGCCGGTCCAGCAGGTGCAACAGGAACGCGCGCTCGTAGCGGTGCGAGGTGACCAGCTCCCGGTCCCGGAGCGCGGGCACGGCCTGCATCAGCTCGTAGCGGGCGCGGGACGTTTCCCGGTGGCGCAGGTGGTGGTTGAAAACCAGGAGCGCGGCGTCCTCGATGGCGGCCAACGGCTCGCCGCTGGATTCGGCCAGCCGTTCGGTCACCTGGCCCAGGATCCGCTCGTGGTCCGCAAAAACGACGTCTTCCTTGGAGCCGAACTTCCGGAAGAAGGTACTGCGGCTCATGCCCGCGGCGTCGGCCAGGTCGTCAACTGACGTAGCGTCGTACCCCTGTCGTGCGAGCAGCGCGATCGCGGCGGCAGCGGGCGCATCGGCCTGGTGGGCCGGGTGAGTGGTCATGGGCCGAAATCTAGCACAGGCTAGGAGCAGGCCCGCGCGGGGCTGCGTTCCTGCCGGCTTCCCTGGTGCGACACGCCCAAGTGCGGGGCGTGTTCCCGGCACAGAGCGGATTCCCGGGCAGACAACGGGCAGCAACGCAGCCACGTCAGATCACTCCGTGGCGGAGACCACGGTCGGGGACGCCGACGCAGTGTCCCCGAGGGTGAGGTGGCGGTCCGTTACCTTGACCACGAGGCCGCACCGCCAGGGTCCAGCGCACGGCCCGAACCAGCCAGTTGCTCTATCACTTATGGTCCCTCTGCAACGCCCAGAACAGCCAAAAGTGATAGCGCAACCGGTTCCGGCCGTGCGAGCATGGGGCCCACCGACAACGCAACGTGAGGGGACTGCTATGAAAGCCAATGAGCTGTTGCTAGACGCCTTCGGCCGGATCCACGAGGCCGTCGGCGCCACGCTTCGCGGCATCGATGCCGGGGCCCTTGGCCGGCGTCCGGAAGGCAACGGGAATTCGATCGTGTGGCTGGTGTGGCACCTGGGTCGGGGCGAGGACGCGCAGGTGGCATCGGCCGCCGGCCTGGCACAGGTCTGGACCTCGCAGGGCTTTGCCGCACGCTTTGACCTTCCGCTGGCCGTCACGGACACCGGTTACGGACATTCCTCCGACCAGGTCGACGCCGTCCAGGCCCCGGCTGAGCTGCTGATTGCCTATTACGACGCCGTCCACCGGCAGACCGTCGGTTTCCTCGAGTCTCTCGGCGACGAAGACCTCGACCGCGTCGTCGACACCCGCTGGAACCCGCCCGTCACCCTCGGGGTCCGGCTGGTGAGCATCGCCGCGGACTGCCTCCAGCACGTCGGCCAGGCCGCGTACGCCAAGGGCCTGAACTCAGGCCGGTGAAGGGGCAGGGCATCGGTGCCCTGCCCCTCAACGAGTGCCTCCCGGGCCTACGGAGACTGCTTCAGCACCATGGCCGAGCCGCCGCCGCGCCGGACCGGCTCGGCGGCGGCGACAAGGCGCCCGTCCGGACCGAACTCAATCGCCGTTGCCGCGCCAATCTCCGCCGCCGACGTGAACGCGTCCCCGGACGGTGTGAACCGATGCCCGAAGGGTGCCAGCACGCCGCCGTACGCGTCAATGAAAGCCGGCTCGGCGGTGACCTTGGCCGTGTTCCGCTGTGAGGCGCGCGGCGCCGCAATGGCCTCGGAGATGGTCATCCCCAGGTCCACCCGGTTCAGGATGGTCTGCAGCACTGTCGTGATGATGGTCGATCCGCCCGGTGAGCCCAGCGCGAGGAACGGGGCCCCGTCCTTGAGGATGATGGTCGGTGCCATGGAGGAACGCGGACGCTTGCCGGGCTCGATGCGGTTCGGGTCCTTCGGGTCGTACACGGTGGAGAAGTCGGTCATTTCGTTGTTGAGCAGGAATCCGCGGCCGGGCACCACCATGCCGGAGCCGCCGGTCTGCTCGATCGTGAGGGTGTATTCGGCCACGTTGCCCCACTTGTCCGCGACGGTCAGGTTGGTGGTCGAGATGTTCTCGGTGTCCTTTTCGGCCGCGAGGGGCGCGGTCGACGCCGGGCAGACGCCGTCGTACGCGGACACATTCCCCGGCGCCACCGGCTTGGCGGCGGCGTGCAGCGGGTCGATCAGGCATGCCCGCTCCTTGCCGAAGATCGGATCGGTGAGGGCAGCGGTGGGGACGTCCACCTGGGACGGGTCGCCCACATACTTGCCCCGGTCGGCGAACGCCAAGGCGCTGGCCTCCAGGTAGCGGTGCAGGGCGCTGCCCTTGGACAACCCGGCGAGGTCGGTGGGGGCCAGGATGTTCAGGGCTTCACCCACGGTGGTGCCGCCGCTGCTCGAGGGTGCCATGCCGAAGACGTCCAGGCCACGGTAGTTCACATGGGTCGGCGCCTGGTCCCGTGCCCCGTAAGCGGCCAGGTCCGCCGTCGTCATGAACCCCGCCGGAACCGGCAGTGTGGTGCCGGCAGCCTTTGCCGGAGCCTGCACGGTGGCAGCGATGTCCGCCGCGAGCGGGCCTCGGTAGAAGCCGTCCGTGCCCTGTTGCGCGAGGAGCCGGTAGGTGGCGGCGAGGTCATGGTTTTGGAAGATGCTGCCGACGGCGGGAGCGTCGCCGCCTGGGAGGAAGAGGGCGCTGGTCGCGGGGAAGGCCGCAAAGCGGGCCTTGTTGTCGAGCGTCTGCTGGCGGAAGGTCCCGTCGACGACGAAGCCGCGAGTGGCCACCTTGATGGCGGGATCCAGGGCATCACCGAGGCTCAGGCTTCCCCAGCGCTGGAGTGCCCGCTGCCAGGTGGCCGGGGTGCCGGGGACGCCGACCGCGACGCCGCTGGTCACCAACTCCGGAGTGAAGCGGTAGGGCTGGCCGGTTGCCGGGTCGATGAATGCATCGTGCGGCATCGTAGCCGGCGCCGTTTCGCGCCCGTCGACGGTGCCGACCTTTCCGGTTTTCGCGTCGTAATACACGAAGTAGCCGCCCCCGCCGATCCCGGCGCTGTATGGCTCGGTCACGCCCAGCGTGGCGGCCGCGGCAACGGCGGCATCCGCTGCGTTGCCGCCCTTGCGGAGCACTTCGATCGCCGCGGCCGAGGCCTCCGGGTCCACCGTGCTGACGGCGCCGCCGTAGCCGGTGGCGGTGGCGTTCTTGTGCGTCTCACGGGGGTCGGCGAAGGCAGGGCTGGCGACGGCGCCGCCTGCCACGCTCAGGGCCATCGCCGCCGTGACGGCAGACAGCCGACGTCCTACGTAGTGCATGGTCGCTCCCGGGCTCGTGTGAACTGACAGTGTTTGTCACACTAGTTGGCCAGGTTGTGACATTTCAATACAGCAATGTCACATTAACGGCAGGGCCGCAGCGCCTATCCGGCGTCTCCCAGCAGGTGCTCCTGGAGAGCGTCCAGGACCGGCAGTTGCCCGCGCACCAGCTTGGTGCGTGCCTCAGGCTCGCTGAACCATGCGGCGTCGTCGATCTCCGGGAAGTTGCGGACGACGCCGGATCCCCTCGGCCATTCGAGCGGAAAGGTGTTGCTGACAATTCGTCCCGGCTGGAAATCGGTTTCCGCCGCGAAGACCGTGATGATTTTGCCCGAGGCCTGCCGGAAGCTGCCCAGCGGAAAGTACGCGGCCGCCGGCGGGGGCGTGCCTATTTCTTCGGTGAACTCCCGGATCGCGGCCGACAGGGCGTCCTCGTCCGCGCTGTACTCACCCTTGGGAATGGACCAGGCGGCGGAGTCCTTTCTGGCCCAGAACGGTCCGCCCATGTGCGCGATCCACACCTCCAGCGGGGATTCCGCGCTCCGCCGGTACAGCAGGAGTCCTGCGCTCCGAACACTCATCCGGCCTCCAATCCAATGGGCGGGCTCCGGACAATCTTCGGCCGCGTCCCCGGGGAAGGCAAGCGCGGCCGGCCCGGAGCCGCCGTGGATGGCAGCCCCGGTCCGGCTGCCTCTACCAGTTCTCCGGTTCGTTCATCCTGCACGCCTGGCTGCTGCACTGCCGGGCGCTGACCTGCCAGTCAGGCTGGCGGGCAGACATTGGCCGCTGGTCCTTCCAGATCGGCACCACCCGCGAGCCGCAGGCCGGGCAGGGCGGCTCCATATGTGCGCGTCGTTGCGCCTTGTTCATGCTTCCCCCAAAAAACCGCTCCGCCAAAAGATGCTGCTACAGCCAAATTTAGCCATATTTCCATCGAAGTGACAAATACCTTTAGGCGGTTTCGGCCCACTTGAGCACCCGAAGTGCCCGGAGGGTGTTCCAGCGGCTGGGGCGGCCGTCGCCCTCGTCCAGCGGGAAGTGAATCCGGCCGGGATGGCTGTTCTCCAACAGCCATGTTCCGTCGGGCTGGCGCTTCGAGCGCACCAGGTCCACGGCCTCGGCCAGACGGGCATCCGGGGCAGTTCCGGCGTCCCGGAAGTAGTCGAGGCCGCGGAGCACGTCGTAGTGCCAGCGGGTCGGGTAGGAAAACTGCAGCCACTTCGGGTCGATGAGTGCTCCGGTGCTCTTCCGGCGGAGCAAGCCACGCTCCAGCAGGTATTCCTCGGCTCGCTGCCTCGCCGCTGCTGCTTCGGGTGTTCCTCCGGTGGCGCGGCCGTACTCGAGGAGTCCCTCCAGTACATTGATCGTCGTGCCAAACGAGGAACGGGTGGAGCCCCTTTCCGCTTCACAGTTCCAGCCGCCGTCGTCGAGTTGTTCGTCGAGCAGCCGGGCTACGATGCCGTCGACGGCCTCGCCGAAGTAGGCGCCCAGGGAGACTGCCATTCCGTTGATGCAGGGTTCCACCTCGCCTTGGAAGAACGGCTGGCCCGCCTCTTCCCAGCAGCTGTTCGCCCGGACCCGGGCGACGGCGTCGCGCGCCGCGGCGCTGCGGGGGTCCAGCCCGAAGTCCCGCAGGAGCAGGAGGCTGTAAGTCGTTGCGGTCCAGGGCTGGCCCGGCTCGGCGTCGTCGAACGGGGACGGAAAGTACGTGCCGCCGTCCCACTGCCCGTCCTCGCCCTGCAGCGCCAGCAGGCGGGCGCCCCAGCCTTCGGCCGCAACACGGGAACGCTCTGCGGAGGCTTCCTCCGCCGGGGAGTCCGCGAGGTCCCGCAGGGCCTGCCAGCGGATGGCGGGGTCGGAGTCGAGGAGCCAGTCGAGGACGTTCATCCGCAACAAGCTAGCACCGGCTCCCACGTCCGTGGAAGGGTGCCGGCGTTCCGGGGCGACGTCGGCAGTTCAGTCGCCGTCGTCGTCGGCCAGCCGGCGGAAGTCCCTGGACAGGTAGAGCGCCAGCGCAGCCGCGTTGCCGCTGTCCACCGTGACCGCCACCCTGGTCCGGCCGAGCGTATGCAGTTCGTGCAGGCAGTGGCCCAGCAACTCTTCCGCCAGTCCCTGCCGGCGGTGGTCCGGGTGGGTGAAGAGTTCGGCGATGACGGAATCCCAGTTCCCGGCGGTGCCGGATGCTGGCTCCGTGACGATGATGGCGGCCGCGAGCTGGCCATCGGGGCCCGCCAGGACAGCGGACGCTTCCGGCACGTGCCGCCCCTCGGCGCCGTCGAGGAGCGCGTCGATCCATCCGGACGCGCGGTCCGGGGGCTGGGGCAGGCCGTCGGCATAGGAGTCCCGGTACATCGCGGACAGTTCGGGGAGGTCCGTGGCCTGGATGGGCCGTATCGCTGCGGCCGGGCGGGTGCCCTCACGTGGACCGGTCGCTGCGGTCAGGATGATCAAGGGGTTCATGGCGGTCCTGCTCTCTCTTGCAACCGGCTGGACGCCCTCAGGGTGCCCCTTCCAGCTTGCACCCGCTATATTGCAGCCGCATTTCCGGAGGGTGATATCCAGGCGACGGGAAGACCGTCGGTAGATTAACGCCGGCTGGCCGCCGGTCGTTCCGCCGTCCGGCCGACGACGGCGGTGACGAACCCCGCCGGCGCCCCGCGCCTTCGGGATTCCCGGCCGAAGTTCCGGTGCTCCTCCACCGCCAGGCCGAAGGGCCTGAGGAATTCAGCGACGCGCTCCCGGGCCGGGGGCGAGGTGTCGATGCCGAAGCCGAGGGGTTCGCCCGCAAAGGCGGTGGTGGCGCGGGCGAAGCGCATGTAGGGCGAGCGGGACGCGAGCGTCCGCGCGGAGAAGTAGTCGAAGGCAACCACGCTGCCCGGAGCCGTTCCGGCGATCCGGCGCAGCGTCTCCTCGACGGCCGGGCGGTCCAGGTACATGGTCACCCCTTCCCAGAGGAAGAATGACCGCCGGCGCGGGTCGAAGCCGGCCGCCTCGAGCTTGTCGTACCAGCCGTCCTCCCGGAGGTCGGCCGCCACGTAGCTCGCCGTGCGGGCGGGGAGTCCGGCCCGCTGGAGCATGCTGAGTTTGAAGGCCTGGGTGCGGGGCTTGTCCAGTTCGAAGCAGCGCGGCCGGCCGGCCGCGGGAAGCCGGTAGGCTCGCGTGTCGAAGCCGGCGCCGAGGATAACGAGCTGGTCGATGCCGGGCAGGTGCCGCACGAGGGCGGCGTCGTAGAAGCTGGTCCGCGCCGCCTCCTGATGGCTCAAGGGCGGCTGTCCTTCATAGGGGTACCGGTAGATCCTGGGCACGTAGCCGGTGAGACGGTGGGCCACCGCCGTCGGGACCGCCACCAGGCCGAATCCGATCCGGGAGACATTAGGCATCACCAGCATCAGCCGCGCCGCGGGCGTGTCCGCCCGTGTCCCCAGCCGGTGCTGCATATACCGGGAGTAAAGCGACGCGAGCAGGGTGGCGGACACGGCGGTCCGATGGCTGTAGACGAGCAGCCTGGGCAGAGCCCAGAGGTAGCCGGCGGTCCCCAGCGGGAGGAGTGCCAGCTGGATCAGGCGGAACGACGCTGCCGCCGCGGGGTTAGGCCTGCCGAGCTGCGTCATCGAGGGCCTCCTGGGGTTGCCGGCCATCCTCCTCCGCAGCCGCCCTGGCCGGCAAGGGCCGTAGGGCCTGGCGGCGGTTTCCGCGCAGCACATGGTCCCGCGATACGGAAACGGTCCGGCGCTACGGGGATTCCCGTAGCGCCGGACCGTTTGCGCGGCGGCAACCTGGAACCGCGTCGCGAAGCCGCCGCGGAGACTAGACCAGGGTTGCCGTGTCGATCACGAACCGGTAGCGCACGTCGGAGGCCAGCACACGCTCGTAGGCTTCGTTGATCTTCTCGGCCGGGATGACCTCGATCTCGGCCCCGAGGTGGTGTTCGGCGCAGAAGTCCAGCATCTCCTGGGTCTGGCGGATGCCGCCGATCATGGAGCCGGCGAAGGAGCGCCGTCCGCCGATCAGCGCGAAGGCGTTCACGGGCAGCGGTTCGGCGGGGGCGCCGACGTTGACCATGGTGCCGTCGAGGCGCAGCAGCTGCAGGTAGGAGCTGATGTCGATTGAGGCGCTGACCGTGTTGATGATCAGGTCGAAGCTGCCGGCGAGCTCGGTGAAGGTGTTCTCGTCGCTCGTGGCGAAGTAGTGGTCCGCGCCCAGGCGCAGGCCGTCTTCCTGCTTCTTGAGCGACTGCGAGAGGACGGTGACCTCGGCGCCCATCGCGTGGGCAATCTTGACGGCCATGTGGCCCAGGCCGCCGAGTCCGACGACGGCCACTTTCTTGCCGGGGCCCGCGTTCCAGTGGCGCAGCGGCGAGTAGGTGGTGATGCCGGCGCAGAGCAGGGGTGCGGCGACGTCGAGCTCGATGCCCTCGGGGATCCTGACGACGAAGTCTTCGGTCACCACGACGTGGGTGGAGTAGCCGCCCTGGGTGATGGTCCCGTCGCGGTCCACAGCGCCGTAGGTGCCGGTGTTGCCCTTGAGGCAGTACTGTTCCTCGCCGGCCTGGCAGTTGGCGCACTCGCCGCAGGAGTTCACCATGCAGCCGACGCCGACGCGGTCACCGACGGCGTGCTTGGTTACGGCCGAGCCGACTTCGGTGACGATGCCGGCAATCTCGTGGCCAGGGGCGAGCGGGTAGGACTGCGGTCCCCAGTCGCCGCGGACCGTGTGGATGTCCGAATGGCAGATGCCGGCGAACTTGATCTCGATCAGGACGTCGTGCGGTCCGACGTCGCGGCGCTGGATGGTGGTGGGGACGAGATCTTCGGTGGCGGACGGGGCGGCGTATGCGTTTACGGTAAGCATTCTTCTCCAGTAAGAGTCGATTGAGCGGTTGCGGTCGTGGGGGAGAGTGGGTTGGGGTCCAGGGGCGTGTGCTCGTTCAGGACCACGGTCCTGAACCGGCTGGTGAGCCGGTAGGCACGTCGCACGAGGGCACAGTATGGGCAAACACCATGCCGGGCCGGATTGTTCCGCAGCGGACCGGATTTTTTCCGGACCGTGGCCGGTGCGGTGCTGTGAATGCCCATGGATCCAGCTAACCGCGCCCGGGCGGCGGCGCGGGAGTCCCTGCTGGTACAGGTACCGGCAGGGACTCCCTGCTCCGCCGGCTAGCTGCCCATGCCCGGGTGGACGCGGACGAACTCGATCATGTTGCCGGAGCCGGCCTTTTTCCTGGGCGCCCGCGAGAAACCCTTTGCGTCCAGGTGGTTCTGCGCCCGGTACTCGGCGAGGGCGTCGTCGTACGCCGCGTTCAGCTGCAGGCCGGTGAATTCCTCGCTGGATCCGTCGGCAAAGGTGATGGTGATGGGCGTGCTGGCGGGGAAGTGCCGCTTCATGCGGATGAAGCCTTCGGCATCCTGCTGGAGCTTGATCAATGGTTCCGCCTTCGTCATCGGGAGGGTTCCAGTCTCCCGTACTTTCGGGCGCGCCACGACACGGCAACGGAGTCCGGGGCGGACTATTCCGCCCCGGACTCCGTCACATCGCCTCGCAGCGCGTCACCACGCCGCGGCTACCGCACGACCGCCCCGCCGGTTGCGGTCCAGGTAATCGAACCGCCCTGGAAATTCTGGGCGAAGCCGCCGTTGCCGGTGGAATAGATGTCCGTGGTGGGGTAGCCGAGCCGGCCGCTTTCGAAGCCCAGGGCGGCCCAGGCGGTGCGGATGGCACCGGAGGTGGAGTGGGCGCCGGTGGCAGCGGTCCAGTAGATGGATCCGCGCTGGAAGGCTTGGGCGAAGCCGCCGTTGGGATAGCCGCCCAGTTCGTTCGTCACCGGGTAGCCGAGCACGCCGCGTTCGAAGCCCTGGGCCCCCCAGGCGGTGCGGATCGCACCGGAGGTCGAGTGGGCGCCTGTCCCCGCGGTCCAATAGATCGACCCGTTCTGGAACGCCTGGGCGAAGCCGCCATTGACATAGCCGCTCAGTTCGTCCGTGACCGGATAGCCGAGGCGTCCACGCTCGAAGCCCAGCGCCCCCCAGAGGTCCCGGATCGCCCCGGAGGTGGAGTGCGCCCCGGTCGCGGCGGTCCAGTAGATCGAGCCGTGCTGGAAGCCCTGGGCGAAGCCGCCGTTGGGGTAGCCGCTCAGTTCGTCCGTGACGGGGTAGCCGAGTCGGCCCTGTTCATAGCCCAGCGCCCCCCACGCGGTCCGGATGGCGCCGGAGGTGGAGTGTGCCCCGGTTGCCGCGGTCCAGTAGATCGAGCCGTGCTGGAAGGCCTGGGCGAAGCCGCCGTTGGGGTAGCTGAGCAGATCCGTCAGGGGATAGCCAAGCCGGCCTGCTTCGAAGCCGAGCGCGGCCCAGGCGGCCCGGATTGCTCCGGAGGTTGCGTGCGCCCCCGTGCCGGCGGTCCAGTAGATGACGCCGTAACGGAAGACCTGGTAGCAGCCGCTGTTGACGAGGCCGCAGGTGACCGGTCCCGTCGCCGGCCCGAGGGCCGGATTCGCGGCCGCCGCCGCCTGGATCGCCGTCACCGCCGCGGGCGGCACGCCGGGACCGGGCGCGGGGCCCGGGTCGCCACCGGGGCCGGGAATCGGTCCCGGCGTTCCCGCTGTGCTCTTGACGATGACGTCGTCCGCGTAGATCTCGCCCTTTTGCTGGTCGTGCTCGGCGCCAAGCTGCACCGCCGACACCGTCGTGGCACTCGTCACGAGGGTGGTCTTTGCGTAGACGGACCTGCCGTCAAACCAGATTTCGACGCCGGTCGCGGTGCCATTGGGGACAACATGCATGGCCAGATGGTGCCAGGTGCCGAGATCGACTTTGTTGACCAAGGTGGCGTAGCCAAAGGTTCCGGCCGGCGAAGTGATCCGCAGCGACAGTTCACCGGTGACGTTTCCGCGGAAGACGTCCATAAACCGCAGATTGCCTTCGAAGAAGCGGAAGAACGGAACGTTGTTGCCCGGCACGCCTTCAGAGGCGATGTTGAACCAGCCATCCGCGTAGGCTTCGGTTGCGCCGGCTTTGATGGGGGCCTGGATGTTGGCGATGGAACCGCTGGTCGAGGTGGCGTGGATGTAGACCGCGCAGGCACCGGCGTGGGCCGAAGCGGACGACACACCCACCGTAGCGTCGCCGGCGACAAAGGGAGTGAACCCGGTCAGGTCGCCGGATTCAAAGTTGGAGGCCACGGCGACGGTGCCGGGAAAACTGTTGGTGGGGAGCGGGGTGGACGGTTGGCAGGTGGGCGGTGCGGCGACCGCCGCCCCTCCGGTGAAGGCTGCAACGCCAAACAGCGGAAGGGTGAGCGCCACTGCGGCGCCCAATCGGTAGAGACTTCTCATGCTGTCCTCGAAACGTCGGCGACGATAAATGCTCAAAATGGTTCCAGGGAGGCGTTTGCTCCCGAACTCTCAGCCGCCACCGGCGGCCGTTCCCGGGCCCCGGCCCGAGGCCGCGACAGTTCGCGGCAGGGCGTGGCCGACGTCGTCGGTTTCGTTGCTGGTCTAAGTAAAGGGAACGGTGGCTGGCTGACGGGCAATAGACCCTGCGCCGGGCGTTATTCCGTGAGGAGTTGTCTGGTCGCGCACATTGAGAGACCTGCCTTCGACTGAGAATTACTCGATGCCCCGACCCTAGAAGCGCGGATTTTCGCGGACAAGCGTATCTGTTACTCGAATTACTGCGGCGACCACTCCTTCGCTACTTGGAACCCGGTCCCGGGACCTCCGCACCGAGTGAAGCCGCTCAGAAAAGACGCTCGGGAAAGCCGTCCGGGGGCCCGGGGTCACGGAGCGCACCAGACCGCGAGCCGTTCGCGGGGACAATGGAGGGGTGACTTCAACCCCCACCGCCCACGAATCAGCGCGCAGGCCTTTCGACCTCGAGACGATTGGAGCCGGCCTCGTGTTTGCCGGCTCGCTGGGCACCCTTGGGGACGTGCTGCATGCGGGGGAATCTTCCGGCGCTGCGGTGGTAGAAGCACCGCCGGGAACCGGCAAAACCACGCTGGTACCCCCACTGCTGGCCAACCTCGCCCTGCAGCGCGGCGGCGGCAGCGCCCCGCCGCGCATCGTGGTGACCCAGCCCCGCCGCGTCGCAGCGCGCTCCGCGGCCCGGCGCCTCGCCGAGCTGGACGGCAGCAAGCTCGGCGGCCGGGTCGGCTACACGGTCCGTGGAGACCGTCAAGCAGGCCCCGGAACCTGGATCGAGTTCGTGACGCCCGGCATCCTGCTGCGCCGGTTGCTGGCCGATCCGGGCCTGGACGGAACCGGCGCGGTGGTGCTCGACGAGGTCCACGAACGCGGCCTGGAGACCGACCTGCTGCTCGGTATGCTCGCGGAGGTCCGCCAGCTGCGGGGGGACCTCACCCTCGTCGCGATGTCGGCAACCCTGGACGCGCCCCGTTTTGCCGCCCTGCTGGGGGACACCCCGCACCGCGACACCCCGCCCGGGGACGCCCTGCACCATGCAGCAGCAGCGGCGCCCGTCGTGGGCTGCGCGTCGGCACTTTACCCGCTGGAAATCCAGTGGGTGCCCGCCCCGGGTCCCCGCCTCGACGCCCGCGGCGTGACACGGATTTTCCTGGACCACGTAGCGGACACGGCCGCGCACGCGCATGCCGCGGCGCTCGCCGGCGGAGAGGACGTCGACGCACTGGTCTTCGTTCCGGGGGCCCGGGAGGTCTCCCACGTCGCTGCCCGGTTGCGCGGCCGGGTGGGGGCGGAGGTGCTGGAATTGCACGGCCAGGCCGGCGCCGACGCGCAGGACCGTGCCGTGTCCGGCCGCCGGCCCGGCGACCCCCCGCGGATCATCGTCTCCACCGCGCTCGCCGAATCCTCGCTGACCGTTCCGGGCGTCCGTCTGGTGGTCGATTCCGGCCTGTCCCGCGAGCCGCGCCGGGACTCCGGGCGCGGTATGACAGGCCTGGTCACGGTCTCGTGCTCGCGGGCCTCCGCTGACCAGCGCGCCGGACGGGCCGCCCGCCAGGGCCCCGGCCGGGTGGTGCGCTGCTACGACCAGAAAAGCTACGGCGCGGCCCCGGCGCACCAGACCCCGGAGATCGCCGTCGCCGACCTCACGGCCGCAGCCCTGGTCCTGGCCTGCTGGGGTTCCCCCGGGGGCCGCGGGCTGGCGCTCCCGGACGCCCCGCCCAAGGCGGCGATGGACGAGGCCGTCGACGTGCTGCGGGAACTCGGCGCCGTCGGACCCGCCGGCCTCGCCACGGACCTGGGCAAAACGCTGGCCCGGGTCCCCGCTGACCCGCGGCTCGCTCGTGCGTTGCTGGACGGCTCGTCCGCCGTCGGGATCCGCGCCGCCGCGGAAGCCGTCGCCGTCGTCGCCGGCGGCCAGCGCGCCCCCGGCGCGGATTTGCCCGGACTCCTGCACGCGCTGCGTTCCGGCCGGGACCCCGGCTCCCGGCGCTGGGCCGACGACGTACGGCGGATGGAGGCAATCGCGCGCGCTGAGGAGTGCGGCAGCGCGGCCGCACCGGCGCCGGGAGTGGCCCCGGGCAGTGCGGAGGCTACCGGGTTCGTCGTCGCCCTTGCCTTCCCGGACCGGGTGGCCCGCCGCGTCCCGGGCTCGGCGGAGCGGTACCTGCTCTCGTCCGGCACGCGGGCCGGACTTCCCGCCGGGAGCCGCCTCTCCGGGCACGAGTGGCTGGCCGTGGCCGAGGTCTCACGCGCCGAAGGGCACGACGCGGCCGGCACCGGCGCCGTCATCCGGTCGGCCGCGCCGCTGACGGCGGAAGCCGGGGAAGCCGCGGCCAGCCAGCTGCTCAGCGACACGGTGGAGGCGGCGTTCGGCCAAGGCAAGGTCACGGCCCGCCGGGAGCGCCGCCTGGGCGCGATCGTGCTCTCCTCGACTCCCGTACGGCCGACCGCGGCGGAAGGCCGCACCGCGGTGTCGCGCGCCTTGGAGCGGGCGGGGCTGAAGGCGATCGGTTGGTCCCCGGCCGCGGACGCCCTGCGCCGCCGCCTTGCCCTGCTGCACCGTGAACTCGGCGAGCCGTGGCCCGACATGTCCGAGCCGGCCCTGCTGGCACGGCTGGACGAATGGCTGGCACCCGAGCTCGAGGCCCTGGCCGCCGGGGCGCCCACCAGCGGCATCAGCCTGGCCGAGCCGCTGCGGCGGCTGTTGCCCTGGCCCGAAGCGGCCCGGCTGGGGGAGCTGGCGCCGGAGACGCTGGCGGTGCCGAGCGGCTCGCGGATCCGCATCGACTACCCCGACGCCGGGGACGACGACGGCCGGCCGGTGGTGGCGGTCAAGCTGCAGGAGTGTTTCGGCTGGGACCAGACGCCGCGCCTGGTGGAGGGTCGGGTGCCGGTGCTCTTTCACCTGCTCTCGCCGGCCAGGCGGCCGCTCGCTGTGACCGACGACCTGGCGTCCTTCTGGGCCGGCCCCTACGCGCAGGTACGGGCGGAGATGCGCGGACGCTACCCGAAGCACCCCTGGCCGGAGGACCCGTGGACCGCGCCCGCGACGGCGAAGGTCAAAAGCCGGATGTCACCGATCAAGGGGGCGGCGCGTCAGTCCTGCGGGAGGCCTGGTTCGTAGGTCCCGGCGCTCCACTCCCGCCACTGGGGTCCAGCACCCGCGCCCGCCGGGCGCCCCACGCCGTGCTTTCGGGCTCGATGACGCTGGTGGCGCCAGCGGCTACGGCCCTGCGGTAGAAATCGTCGACGTCGTCCAGCAGCAGGTACAGGCCCTGGCCCGTGGACTGGCCGAGCAGGCCGGCCGCTACCCGGCCTCGGCCCCGTCCCAGGCCACGTGGACCCAGCGCTGGCCTTCGCCGTCCCAGGATTCCGAGTGGCCGAGCAGGGCCAGGTCCTGGAAGCTGACGTCGATCCCGTCGCGCTGCAGCTCGTCGCGGAGTTCGCTGGTGGCCTCGCGGACCGCTGTTACTACGGCATCGGGATTGTCGGATTCAACGCGCCGGGAGGATTCGTATGGTTTGCTCATGGGCACCATCTTTCAGCCTCGGAGCCGTTATGGGAACCACCCGCCGGAAGCGGAGCAGCGGGGATCAGTTGCCGATCAGGCGTTCCCCGTTGACCCAGCAGACCGCACGCAGCCAGTCGTCGTCGAGCCGTGGCTCCTTGTCGCGGAGCCGTTCGAGGGACTCCAGCTGATGCGCGTACGGGTACGGGATGTTGGGAAAGTCGCTGCCGAGCACGATCCGGTCCGCATACTCCGCGAGCTTTGGCAGCAGCCGCACAGGGAACGGGGCCGCCTCTTCGAAGAAGTCGGTAAACGCCATCGTGGTGTCGAGATGGACGTGCGGGTACTTTTCGGCCAGGGCCAGGAACTCGCCATACTCCGGGGTGCCCAGATGCGCGACCACGGCGGTCAGCCCGGGATGCCGGCGCAGCACGCCCTCGAGCTTGTCCGGGCCGGTGAACCCGGCCCGCGGGACCGGGCCGCTGCCCACATGCACCACCACGGGGATGGCCGCCTCCGCAAGCAGTCCCCAGACCGGGTCCAGGACCGGTTCGCGCAGGTCGAAGCCGCCCACCTGGGCGTGGATCTTGAAGACCTTCGCGCCCCGGTCGAGGGCTGATGCGACCTGCCCCAGCACGCCGTCCTCCGGGTAGAAGGTGGCGCTGGGCACGCAGTCCGGCTCCGCCGCGGCGAGATCCAGGGCAAAATCCGTGAGGTCTGCGGCCATCCCGGGCCGGTGCGCGTAGGCGAGGGCGGTGAAGCGGCGGACCCCCAGCGCCCGAAGCTGGGCCAGCCTGCTGTCCTGGTCCGTGCGGTAGGTGATCGGCCAGGGCCGGCCCACCAGCGGTCCGGCCTCGTCGAAATGCGCCCAGACCCGCCGCAGCATCCGCTCGGGGAGGAAATGTGTGTGGATATCGATCAGACCCGGCAGTCCCAGCCGCTGCCACCAGGCCGGGACATCGCTGTCCCGCAGCGGTCCCGGCCGCCCGTTGCGGGTTTCCGGCCAGGTCACGGCGTGCCCTCATCTGACCGGTCCTCGCTGTGCCGCCGAATGAACTCCGCCACAGCGGGTGCCAGGCTCGCACCGACCTCCTCCGGCGCCCGCTTCGTCCCGGCCACGGCGAAGGAATGGTCGCCCCCTTCACACCACTGCAGCGTCGCGGCGGGGCCGATGCGCGCCACCACGGACTCCAGCAGCGCCGGGGTAGCGAAGGTGTCGCGGCTGCCCTGGAGGAACAGCATCGGCAGGCTCAGCCCGTAGAGGTGCTCGTCGCGCAGTTTCTCGGGCTTCCCCGGGGGATGCAGCGGATAGCCCAGGTACACCAGCCCCGCCGCGGGCATGCCCTCCGCCACCGCCATCGACGCCATCCGGCCGCCGAAGGACTTGCCGCCAGCCCACAGTGGCTCGCCGTCGGAGCGGGCGGCGGCAGCCTCCATGACGGCGCGCCAAGCCGCGATCGCCGCCGGCGGCCGGTCCGGAAACTTCCGTCCCGCCTCGCGGTACGGGAAGTTGAAGCGCAGCGTGGCGACGCCGTCGCCGTTCAGGGCGGCAGTGAAGCCGCGCAGGAACGGGTGCTCCATCCCGGCGCCCGCGCCGTGGGCCACGACCAGCGTCGCGACGGGGCTGGCGGGCCGGGCATAGACGCCCGAGACCATGGAGCCGCCGACGTCGATGCTGAGCGGAAGCTCAGCGGCGGGCATGCAGGATTCCGCGCAGCGTCAAACCCGCGGCGCAGACCACCGGGGCCAGGCCCACCAGCAGGGCGATGGGGTTGGGCCGGAACACGATGCAGCCTCCCTGGCTGCGGGCGTAGACCCCGAGGGGCAGGACAAAGCCGCCGCCCCCGCCGCCGGCCCCCGCCGGTGCGTCGTCGGAGGCGGGCGCGCTGCCCCCGCCGAAACCGAAGGAGACCAGCGCCACGGGGATGAGTTCCTCGCCGCCGAGTTGCACGGCGTCGCCGTACGCGCGGGACACCCCGACAGTCCTGAACGCGTCCACGAGGGACGAAAAAGCCTCAGCCATGTCAGCCACCCTAACCAGCGGCCACGGCGAGCACCAGTACCGGCACCCGAACAGTCGCCCGCGCCTGCGCTTAAGGGACGTCCGGCCCCTGTTCGGGCGCCCCGGTTGCCAATAGATTGGGGCTGGGGCAAGCCACGCGCAGAGAGGAAAAGAAGCATGTCGACCACTGCTGGGGCCGCGACGCGGCTGGCCGGGGCGTTGGCCATTGTGCTCGGCACCAAGGACATCCCGCTCCGGCTGCGCGCCTGGGACGGTTCGGAAGCCGGGCCCGCCGGGGCGCCGCTGCTGGTGTTCCACTCGCGCCGGGCGCTGCGGCGGATCCTCTACTCGCCCGGGCAACTGGGCCTGAGCCGGGCCTACGTGGCCGGTGACATCGAGGCCCCGGGCGACATCTTCGCCAGCTTCGCGGCCCTTAGTTCGGCGGGCAAATTCGCCGAACCAGGGCCGTTCCGCCGGACCACGGCGCGGGAACTCTGGACCCTCGCCACGGCGGCGGTCCGGCTCGGCGCCCTGGGGCCCAACCCGGCGCCGCCGCCGGAAGAAACCCGCGTGGCACGCAAGGGCCGCCGCCACTCCCGGAAACGCGATGCCGCCGCCATCTCGCACCACTACGACGTCGGCAACCGCTTCTATTCGCTCGTTCTCGGGCCGTCGCTGGTGTACTCCTGCGCCGTCTGGGAGAGCCCGGAAACCGGCCTGGAGGCGGCCCAGGAGGCCAAACTCGACCTGGTGTGCCGCAAGCTCGGCCTCCGGCCCGGGATGCGGGTCCTGGACGTCGGCTGCGGCTGGGGCAGCTTCGCCCTGCACGCCGCGCAACGCTACGGCGCCGACGTCGTCGGAGTCACGCTCTCTGCCGAGCAAGCGGAACTTGCGCGCAAGCGGGTCGCGGAGGCGGGCCTGACGGACCGAGTGGAGATCCGGATCCAGGACTACCGTGACGTGGACGACGGCCCGTTTGATGCGATCAGCTCCATAGGCATGTCCGAGCACGTGGGCCGCGAACAGATCGGCCACTACGTCTCCCGCCTGCACGGGCTGCTCCGTCCCGGCGGCCGGCTGTTGAACCACGCCATTTCCTGGAATGCCGGCCCCACCGACCCGGATCCGAATTCCTTCATTCCGCGCTACGTCTTCCCGGACGGGGAGATGCTCAGCTTGGCAGAGATGGTCGGCGCCCTGGAGGGCGGCGGCCTGGAAGTGCTTGACGTCGAGGCCCTGCGCCCGCACTACGCGTTGACGCTGCGGGCCTGGGTGCAGAACCTGGAAACCCACTGGGACGAGGCCGTGCAGGCCAGCAGCCTGGGCCGGGCCCGGGTCTGGCGGCTTTACATGGCCGCCAGCGCCCTGGGATTCGAAGCCGGAACCACGGGAGTCAACCAGGTCCTGGTGCAACGCGCCGGGGGAGCCGCACCCCCGCTGCGCCGAACCGCCTGGCTCTGATGGCACCGGAACCCGGCGCTGCCGTCGCGGAGGGGCTTTCCTCGGCGGAGGCGGCCCGGCGGCTGGCCGCGGAGGGGCCGAACGAGCTGCCGACCGCCAAACCGCGGAACCTCCTGCAGCAGGCCTGGGCCGTGATCCGACAGCCCATGCTGCTGCTCCTGCTGGGCGCCGGTACGGTGAACTTCCTGCTCGCCGAACCGCTCGACGGCGTACTGCTGATGTCCTTCGTGGTCGTGGTGATCGGTATTTCCATCTACCAGGAGCGCAAGACGGAGAACGCCCTCGCGGCGCTGCGGGACCTCTCCTCGCCGCGGGCCCTCGTGCTCCGTGACGGGGAACAGGTGCGCATCGCCGGACGTGACGTTGTGCGCGGGGACATCGCGTTGCTGTCCGAGGGGGACCGGGTACCGGCCGACGCGGTGCTGCTGGAGGCCCGCAACTTCTCGGTGGACGAGTCCGCCCTGACGGGGGAGTCCGTCCCCGTGCGCAAAGCGCCGGGCCCGGCCGGCACTGCCGAGGAGGCGATGGGCCGACCCGGCGGAGACGCGACGCCCTGGGTCTTCTCGGGCACGCTGGTGGTGAAGGGCCACGGCCTGGCCTGCGTCAAAGCGGTCGGTGCGGGAACGGAACTGGGCCGGATCGGCTCCGCGCTGCGGTCGATCGAGGATGAACCCACGCCGCTCCAGCGCGAAATCGACCGGCTGGTCCGGTACCTGGCCGTGTTCGGACTCGCGGCCGCCGTCGTCGTCGTGACGGTGTACGGGCTGACCCGCGGAAACTGGCTGGAGGGCCTGTTGGCCGGGATCGCGACCGCGATGGCGATGCTCCCCGAGGAGTTCCCGGTGGTGCTCACCGTGTTCCTGGCCCTCGGGGCCTGGCGGATGTCGCAAAAACACGTCCTGACCCGGCGGTCACCGGTTATTGAAGCCCTCGGTTCGGCGACCGTCATCTGCGTCGACAAGACCGGCACCCTGACGCTGAACAGCATGACCGTGCGCCAACTGGTGGTCGGTGCTTCGAGCCACACCCTTGACGACGGACCGCTGCCGGAGGCCTTCCACACGATCGCAGAATTCGGTGTGCTCGCCTCCCCGGTGGACCCCTTCGACCCGATGGACAAGGCGTTCAAGGCCGTGGGTGCCCGGTACCTCAACGGCTCCGGACATCTGCACGCCGACTGGGAACTAATCCGGGAATACCCGCTCTCCGAGGGCCTGCTCGCCCTGTCACACGTCTGGCGCGCCCCCGACGGAAGCCACTACGTCGTGGCCGCCAAGGGCGCCCCGGAAGCGATCGCCACACTGTGCCGCCTTGACCCCGACCAGCGCGCAGTCCTGATGGCAGAGGTGGAGGCGGCCACCGCCAGCGGCCAGCGCGTCCT
The DNA here is from genome assembly GCF_005937985.2 of Arthrobacter sp. KBS0702. NCBI lineage: Bacteria > Bacillati > Actinomycetota > Actinomycetes > Micrococcales > Micrococcaceae > Arthrobacter > Arthrobacter sp. KBS0702. The sequence continues at coordinate 1,659,505 of NZ_CP042172.1, forward strand.
GGCCGTGGCGCGCGCAACGTTTGACCGCGCCGGGCGCCTGCCGGCACAGCAGGCCGATTTCGCCTTCGAGTACCTGGGCCTCGTCGGTCTCCACGATCCGCTGCGGCCCGGCGCGGCCGACGCCGTCGCGGCCTGCGCCCGCGCCGGAGTCCGCACCGTGATGATTACCGGAGACTACCCCGGTACCGCCCTGGCGATCGCCCGCGAGATCGGCCTGGACCATGGGGCCGGCGTCATCACCGGTCCCGAGCTGGAGGCCATCACGGACGACGAACTCGCCCGGCGCATCCGGACCGTCAGTGTCTTCGCCCGGATGGTACCGGAGCAGAAACTGCGGCTCATCCGCGCCCTGAAAGCCAACGCCGAAGTAGTCGGCATGACCGGCGACGGCGTCAACGACGCGCCTGCCCTCCGCGCTGCGGACATCGGCATTGCGATGGGCGCACGCGGCACCGACGTGGCCCGCGAGTCCGCCGACCTAGTCATCACCGACGACGACTTCAGCTCGATCGCTGGCGGAATCCGCCAGGGCCGCGGCATTTTCGACAACCTGCGCAAGGCCCTCGCGTACACCATCGCCGTGCACGTCCCGATCGTCGGCATGTCCCTGCTGCCCGTCTTCGTCAGCGAGTGGCCGCTGGTGCTGCTGCCGGTCCAGATCGCGTTCCTCGAACTCATCATCGACCCGGCCTGCTCCGTGGTCTTCGAAGCCGAGGAGATCGACCCGGCGATCATGGACCAGCCGCCGCGCGAGGCCGGCCAGGGGATCTTCGGCCGCCGGGTGCTGACCATCGCCGCCTGCCAGGGGCTCTCCGTGCTCGCGGCCGTCGTCGGCGTCTACCTCTGGAGCCTCGCCGCCGGGCGGCCCGACGATGTGATCCGCTCAATCTCGTTCGCCACCCTCGTCACCGGTAACCTGTCGCTGATCCTGGTGAACCGGTCCTGGCGGCTGCCGGTCTGGCGCACGTTCCGCGAGCGCCGCAACCGCACGCTGAAGTGGGTGGTCGGCGGCGCGGCCCTGCTGTTGGTGGTGCTGCTCAGCGTCCCCGGGCTGCGCGGTGCCTTCAATTTGGGCCCGCTCGCGGCGGGCGACTGGCTGCTGGCCATCCTGGCGGGGGCCGCCGGCGTCGCGTGGTTTGAAATCTACAAGACCCTCCGCCGCTCCTGACGCCGCGGGTGCCTCCCTTTCACTGGGCAGCGCCCCGGGGTAGCTTGTCCTCATGGCGCGGGAAGAAACAACGGTCTCCGTGGAGGGGCCGGATGGCAGCAGGGAACTCAGGATCTCAAGTCCCAGCAGGCTGCTCTGGCCCGAGGCTGGCCTGAGCAAGCTGGACCTGGCGCATTACATGATCGCCGTGGGGGATGCCTTCCTGGCCGCGAACGGCGACCGGCCGATCACCCTCCAGCGGTTCTCCGGCAACGTCGACGGCGAACAGTTCTTCTCGAAGAACCCGCCCAAGGGCGCCCCGGACTTCGTCCGTGCTGTGGACGTGGTCTATCCGAGCGGCCGCTCCCACCCCCAGCTGGTGATCGATGAAATTGCCGCCGCCGTCTGGGCCGTGCAGATGAACACCGTGGTCTTCCACCCCTGGGCATCGAGGGCCGGGAACCCGGACAACCCGGACCAGCTGCGGATCGACCTTGATCCGCAGCCAGGCACCGGGTTCCAGGACGCCGTGCCCGCCGCCCGGGAACTGCGCAAAGTGCTGGCCGAGGCGGGGCTCACGGCCTTCATCAAGACCTCCGGCAACCGCGGGCTGCACGTCTTCGCACCGATTGAGCCGACGCATGAGTTCCTCGAAGTGCGGCACGCTGTCATCGCCGCCGCGCGCGAACTCGAACGCCGGATGCCGGAACAGGTCACCACCGCGTGGTGGAAGGAGGAACGCGGCACCCGGGTCTTCGTCGACTTCAACCAGGCCAACCGCGACCGCACCATCGCGGGGGCCTACAGCCCGCGGGCGCTGCCCGCCGCCACCGTCTCCTGCCCGCTGGAGTGGGACGAGCTGGACGACGCGGACCCGGTGCAGTTCACCGTCGCCACCGTGCCGGGGCGGCTGCAGGCCACCGGGGACCCGTGGGCCGGCATGCACGCCAGCCCGGGCTCCATCGGGCCGCTGCTCGGGTGGTGGGAGCGCGACCTGGCCGCGGGCCTTGGCGAACTTCCCTTCCCGCCTGACTTTCCAAAGATGCCGGGCGAACCGCCGCGGGTGCAGCCCAGCCGGGCCCGCAGCAAGGATCCGGGGCAGCCGTGAGAGTCCTGATGGTGGAGGACGAAGTGGCGCTGGCGGAGACGGTCCGGCGCGGCCTGAGCAACGAGGGATTCGTGGTCGACGTCACGCACGACGGCGTGAGCGGACTTTCCGCGGCCGTCGAGAACAGCTACGACGTGATCCTGTTGGACCTGATGCTGCCGCTCAAGAACGGCTACGACGTGCTGCGCGAACTGCGGGAACGCAGTGTGTGGACGCCGGTGCTGATGCTCACCGCGAAGGACGGCGAATATGACGAGACCGACGCTTTCGATCTGGGTGCCGACGACTACCTCACGAAGCCGTTCAGCTTTATGGTGCTGGTGGCGCGGGTCCGGGCGCTGGTGCGGCGGGGTGCTCCCGAGCGGCCGGTGGTGTTGACGTTGGGAACCCTCACCTTGGACCCGGTCACCCGGGCCGTGCGCCGCGGGGACTCAGCCATCAGCCTCACAGCACGCGAATACGGCCTCTTGCAGTACCTGATGCGCCGCCACGACCAGGTGGTCTCCAAGGCCGAGATCCTCGACAACGTATGGGATCCGGCCTTTGACGGCGGCGACAACGTGGTGGAGGTCTACATCGGCTATTTGCGGCGCAAGATCGATGTCCCGTTCGGCGTCCAAAGCCTGGCGACGGTCCGCGGCATGGGTTATCTGCTCAGCGCCGACCGGAGCGCAGCGGCCGGGGCTTCTCGGCAGCGTGGGGCATAACGGCGGGCGAGGCGGTGTCCTGCTGGGCGGGGAAGGTCATTTCGAAGCGGCACCCGCCCGTAGGGCTTTCCGTGGCCCGGATGGCGCCATGGTGGGCTGCCATGATTCCTGCGGCGATGGCTAGGCCGAGTCCGCTGCCGCCGCCCTCGCGGGACCGGCTCTGATCAAGCCGGACGAACCGCTGGAAAACCCGGTCCCGGTCAGCGGCGGGGATCGGATCGCCGTCGTTGTCCACGGTCAGTACTGCCCCGTCCGCCTCGGTGCGGAGGGTGACCGTGATCCGGGAGGTGGCGTGCCGGTCGGCGTTGTCCAACACGTTGCGGAGCACCTGGCCGACCCGCCGGGCGTCCCCGGTGATCCGCGCCGGGCTGAGCCGCGCCGTCACCTTGTGGGTACTGGTGGACTGCAGCCGGCGGACCTCCTGGTCCACGACGTCGTCCAGGTCCACGTCGGCGTTCTCGATGCGCAGGCCCCCGTCATTGGCTTTGGCAAGCGTCAGCAGATCCTCCACGAGGTAACGCATCCGGGCGGTTTCCCCGGCCAGGACGGCCTTCATCTGGTTCCAGGTCGCGCCGCTCGGATCGGCCGAGGCGATCTCGACGCCGGCACTCAGGGTGGCGAGCGGGCTGCGCAGTTCGTGGCTGGCGTCTGAGACGAAGCGCCGCTGCTCCCGGTCCGCCGCCTGCAGCCGGTCCAGCATCATGTTCATGGTCACGGCCAGTGCCTGGATTTCATCGTGCGTGGGCGGCACATCCACCCGGCCGTCGAGGCGCTGGCCATTGATCCGCGCCACCTGGCCGCGGATCCGCTCGACCTGGCGCAGGGAACGCCCCACGAGCAGCCAGACCGAGACCCCCACGACCGCGAGCAGCAACGGCGTGGCACCAAAGATGAACCACGCCACCGTGGCCAGCGTGTCCGCCTGGAGCTGGATGGTCGAGGCGACGATCACCGTGTAGGCAGTCGCTCCTACCTGGGCGCCGGTGGCCACCACGAGGAAATCGTCCCCGCCGTCGACGCCGGGCAGGCTGCTCACCTCTTCGGTCAGGGTCCGGCCCGGCGGGGGACGCAGGGCCGTCAGCGGGACCCTTTCCACGGCCTGGTCGGAGGCTGCGGCGACGGCTCCTGCGGGGTCCAGGATCTGCACGACCTGCCCGGCGTGCGCGGTGGCGAAGAGGTACTCGCCGGCGTCGGCGATGTTCTGGTCCTCGACCTGGGCGATGACGTCGTGGGCCTTGCGTCGTGCCGCGGATTCCGTGGAGGCGCTCAGCGAGGTCTCCAACAGCCCCAGGAGCACCACGCTGCCCAGCAGGAGCGCGAGGGCGACGACGGCGACGGCGACGGCCGTCGAACGCTTCCGCAGGCCCCAGGTCGCGGTGCCCCGGGGTGGGCGGGTCCGGCCGCGCCCAGCGTCCGCGGTCCCATCCACAGGCGCGTCGTCTTCCATGATCCAAGAATGGTGCAACTCGGGGTCCGCGACAACTGTTCAGCCGGCCGGATCGTCCTCAGGGTCCTCTCAGGTGCAATGGGCGACAGTGGAGGCAGGCCCCGTTGTACTCCGACACCAAAGATCCCGGCCGCGCACTCTCCTCAACCAGTGCGCGGCCGGACACATGTCCGGCGTCCGTGTGGGGGCACCTTCCGTTCAACTGCCGAGGGTGCCTGCGGTTCCGGCGGCCACAGGCTCCGCAGGGCCCCTCCGTTCCAGCACGGCGACGTCGCGGCCGAACGAGAACAGCAGCAGGGCAAGGGCCGCGAACAGGACGCCTGCCGCCGGAACCGCCGGAATGCCGGGCGTCAGCGCCAGCAACAAGGTGCACGGCTGGAAAGCGCCGATTGCCTTGCGGGCCCGGGAGGGCGGAAGCGTCTTCCTCAAGGCCGGGCGAAACCGGCCGGCGGCGGCAAAAGCGTAGTACAGCAGGCCGATCAGGAGCACCCACGGCCCGACGACCGCCGCGGCGGCGCAGGACAGCACGAGCGTCAGCGCCGCATCCGTTTCGGTGTCCAGCCGCGCGCCGGCGTCGGAGGCGGAGCGGGTGCGCCGTGCCACCGGGCCATCGACGGCGTCCAGCGCCATCGCCATGGCACCGAGGAGGACCAGGAGGGTGGCCGGGAGTTGCCAGCCCAGGAGGCCTGTGACGGTCAGCACCGCACAGCAGGCCGTCAGTACGGCCCGGACCAGGGTGACGCGGTCAGCCGGGCTGCACACCCGGGGCTTGCGTTGCAGGATGGACCCGGCCGTGAGGAGCAAGACCGTGGCGCCGGCGCCGACGGCCAGGACCCCGGAGATCGGGGCGGGGGCGTGGAGGGAGGCGAGCCATCCACCCGCGACGAAGTAAGCGGCCGCGGCGGCCGCCACGTCGGCCGTCGCACGGCGGGGTGTTCTCTTTGGCATCGGCACCTCGCCCCCATGCTAACAACGAGCCGTTCGTGACGGAGTCGGACACGGGACAGGCGCGTGACGGACGCCGGCGGCCGTCAGCGCACCGGCCGGCGGCGGGGAGTCCGCCGCGTCCGTGCCAGGCCGATGCCGGCGAGGACTGCCCCGGCGCCCTCGGCGACGGCGCTTGCTGCCTTCTCGAAGTACCAGACGGGCTCGTACATGGCCGGGAACGGGCCGAAGGCGGGCAGGTCCACGTAGCGGTAGAACACGACGGCGGCGAAGGCGCTGAGCGCCACGAGCAGGGCGAAGGCGTAGGCGGCCCGGCTGCCGCGAAGCAGCACGGCGAGGGCGGCCAACGCGGCCGCGGCGGATTCGAGCAGGAACAGGGTCCCCTGGCCGATGCCTTGCGGGGATCCGGCCTGGTAACCGGGGGCGAGATGGATGTGCACCCCGGCGTCCACGAGCAGGGCCGCCGCCGTAAGCGCCCGCAGGCCGAGGTCCCGGGCCCGTCCCCGGTCCAGTGCGCCGCGGCTGATTGGCACGCTCACCTGACCGTCAGCGTTCCGTGCATATTGGGGTGGTAGCGGCAGTGATAGGCGTACGTTCCGGGTTTGGACGGTGCGGTGAACGTGGCCGTGCCGCCGCTGCCTTTGACCTCGACGTCGAACGCCGAGCCGTCATCGGCGCTGACGGTGTGCTCAGCGCTGTCCATGTTCGTCACGGTCAGTGCGGCTCCGGCGGGGACCACCAGCGGCGCCCCGTAGCCGAAGTCGCGGATGGTGATGGCCGTCGCCGCGCTTGCTGAGGTGGCGCTTGCGGCAGGGGAGGCAGTTGATCCGCCTCCCGGGGCGCAACCTGCCGCTCCCAGCAGGACCGCCGCCAGCAGCAGCGTGACGCGTGCATTTCCTGTGTTCATGGCGCAAACCCCTTGTCCCGGCGCGACCCGGTTGGTGGCTCTGGCGTTTCGTGGCTTTGGAGTTTCGTGGCTCTGGCAGTGAAGCTGCCTGATCCAATTTTCCTCCCGGTGCGGGCAAATGACACCTCCCTGTGGCGCCCGACCGTGACCGAAGATCTTCCGGGGCGCCGGGCGTCGGCGTCGGGGCGTCTGGGGGCCGGGTGGCCGGGTGTGGCGGGAGAGGGTGTGGCAGGGTAGTGGATGACCCGAGTCCTGCCGCGCCCGAGGAGTCCGAATGATGTCCGTGCCCGTCTTGGTGCCGATAACTGCCCAGTCGCAGGATCTGACCGGAATCGTCGGGTTTGCGGCCCGCGCCATCGATGCCCTGGGGGAATGGGGCGTCGGGCTGTTTACCCTGGCAGAAACAGTCTTCCCGCCGATCCCCAGCGAGGTCATCCTGCCGCTGGCCGGATTCCTCACCCGCCAGGGTTCCATGAACCTGCTCCTCGTTTTCCTCACCAGTACCCTCGGCGCCTACGTAGGGGCGTTGCTGCTCTATTGGCTCGGCGCCCGCCTGGGGCTGGAGCGGTCCATCCGCTGGCTGTCCCGGCTGCCACTGGTAGACCGCGAGGATTTCGAGAAGGCCGCGCACTGGTTTGACCGCCACGGCAAGCCCGCGATCTTTTTCGGCCGGCTGATCCCCGGGGTGCGCAGCCTGATCAGCCTTCCTGCCGGTGCCCAGAAAATGAACATGCTCAGCTTCAGCCTCTTCACGGTAGCCGGGAGCGGGCTGTGGAACGGGCTCCTGATCGGCCTGGGCGCCGTGCTCGGAGCCCAGTATGAGCTGATCGAGCAATACTCGCGGTATCTTAATTACGCCGTCTACGTCGCCATCGCCGCCCTGGTGGCTTGGTTTGTCGCCAGGGCCCTGCGTCGGCGGAAATCAGGCAGCAGCACCTCGGCAGGCAAATAGGGCCGCCGTCCCCCTTCCCTTTCCGGGCCCGCGGCTGCGCTCCGGCTACGTGATTGGCGAGTCTGCGAAAGTTGCAGGTGAGGTTCCGCGAATACTTGAAGCGGCCCTGTTTCCCTGGTCGGCCTACTTGGCCCGGAGCGCGATTACTTACATATCTGCTCCCGCGCTTACTCAACGGTACTGGCCCCGGTACCCGTCTTTCATTCCCCCGAAAATCGGGTAGTTTCCCTGCTTGTTGCCCAATGTTCATCGTGTCACGGTGGCTTTATGGGGTCGGCTAGAACAGGGGTTTCAGCCCGCACTGTTCCGTCTCTACTTCGGCCTTTGAATGACGCGATTTAAATCGTTTTACCTGGGGAAATCGGAGAACATCGTGAACAATTTGCCGGGAGCAACACCATCGATATCCGTTCGACTCTTTGGATCATTGGAAATCCGCCGCGACGGCATGGCGCTCACCGCCGCGGATCTGGGCGGGTGCAAACCCCGGCACATTCTTGAGATTCTCCTGCTGAATCTGGGCACCCCGGTCTCCAAAACCCGCCTGATCGAAATCCTCTGGGGTCCAAGTGCCAGCGACGGGGCCGTGGCCACCCTGGAGAGCTACGTCAGCGGCATCCGCCGCGCGATTCAGCCGGGACAGACCAAGACAGGGCCGCTCCGCACCGCCAACAGCGGATATGTGCTGGATCCGCAGCTCGTGGACTTGGACCTTTCCCGCTTCCGCAGCCTGCTCCGCGCCGCAAACCTTGCGGCGCCGGCCGATGCGTATCCGCTCCTGCTCGAGGCGCTGGAACTCTCCGCCGAGCCGCTCCTCGGATTCGAACTCGTTGCCGACTGGGCCGAAGAGGCCCGCGCGCGCCACGCCGCCGAACGTGTCGCTGCGATGATCTTCGCTGCCGAGACTGCATCCTTCCTGGAACGGTACGACGAGGCCATCCGCTGGGCGCAGGTCGCTATCCGGGCGGAGCCGCTCAATGAGCGGGCGTGGACGGTTCTGGTGACGGCGTACGAACTTGCCGGACTGCCGGTCGAGGGCCTGTCAGCCTATGACCGTTGCCGCCGCCTCTTTGACCGCGACTTGGCTTGCTCGCCGGGTCCTGCCCTCCAGGCGGTGCATCTGAGGCTCCTCCGGCAGCGTGCAGAGGCAAACACTGAACTCTCCGAAGTGCTCGCGGCCCTGCTCTTCCTCGGCGAGAGGCTGCAGGGTGCCGGACCGCAACGCCTGGCGTCCGACGACCGGCTGCATGAGAACGCCGGGCGGATTCTGGATTCATTTCTCCAGCGGGTCCGCGCGGCCGTCTGACGGGCGACGAACCCCGCGCCACAGACCGCGCGGCGCGCACGGCGGCGGGCAGCCGTCAGCCCGCCCTCACCACGGGAAGCTCGTCCCAGTGCGTCGTGTAGCGCGGCGACAGCATGTCGCGCTTCATCGTCCAGTCCGGGCCGCCGCGGATTCCGGCGTGACCCAGGCCAATGGAACCCCGGCCGTATTTGCGGCTGACCTCTTCCAGCAGCGGACCGATGCCGCGTTCCTCGTGGGGGTTCTCAAAGACAGCCAGCGGCGCCTGGCGGGCCGTCGGGCGCAGGTCCGTGACCATGATGCCGGCCCGCGCGTACTTCATGCCGCCGTCGATCCGGGGGAGCAGGGCATAGGACGCCCGGGCCAGCAGCACCGGATCCGCGGTGGGCATTGGCAGCCGAACACAGACCGAGGGATGCGAGCTGTCCCGGGGGTTGTAGTAGGACGTAGCAGCGAAGGCGGTAAGGACAGACGCCTGCAGCTCGTGCCTGGCGAGCCTGGCGCTGGCTTGCTGCGCATAAACGCCGAGGACCTGGCGCATTCCGGCCGCCGTGCTGATCGGGGTGGCGAAAGACCGGCTGACGATCAGCTGGTCTCGGCCGACGCGCTCCTCTTCAAGCGGGATGCACGGTGTGCCCTGGAGCTCCAGGACGGTGCGCATCAGCACCACCGAGAAGCGGTCCCTGATTCTGATCGGGTCCGCCCGGGCCAGGTCCAGTACGCTTCGGATGCCCATTCCGTTGAGGCGCTTGGTGAGCCGGGTGGCGACACCCCAGAGCTCGATCACGGACAGGCGGGCCATCAGGTGATCCCGCCTGTCCGCGGGAACGGAGTCCCAATGGCAGACGCCGTCAAAGTCCGGGTTGTGCTTGGCCCACTTGTTGGCCAGCTTCGCAAGGGTCTTGGTGCCGGCGATGCCCACGCAGACTGGAACGCCGACGTTCCGGCGTACCGCCGTCTTCATGGCGTGGCCGAGCCGCAGCAGCTCCTCCGGAGCGCCCCGTACGCCAAGGAATGCCTCGTCGATGCTGTACACCTCTAACCAGGCCGAATACCGCCCCAGGAGCTCCATCACACGGGCGCTGATGTCCCCGTAGAGCTCGTAGTTACTGGACTTGGCCACCAGCCCCCACTCCTTGGCCCGCGGGGCGATCTTGAACCAGGGTTCTCCGAGGGGGATGCCAAGGGCCTTGGCTTCGGGCGAGCGGGTGACCGCGCAACCGTCGTTGTTCGACAGCACCACCACAGGACGGCCCTCCAGCGAGGGGTCGAAGGCCCGTTCGGCGCTGGCGTAGAAGCAGTTGACGTCCACGAGGGCGATGCTGCCGCGGCCTGCCTGGGTTTCAGGCATGCAGCGGCTCAGACATGGTGGAGGCACCGGGTGGCGACGCCCCAGATGACGAGGTCGGCGAGGGCGGGCACCCGGATGTCGGGGTAGCGCGGGTTGTCCGCCTGCAGGACCACCCCGCGAGCCGTCAGGCGGAGGCGCTTGACGGTGAGTTCGCCGTCGAGGACGGCGACGACGACGCTCCCGTCGCGGGGTTCCAGCGCCCGGTTGACGATAAGTTCGTCGCCGTCGCTGATGCCGGCGCCCTCCATCGAGTCCCCGGACACCCTCACCACGTAGGTGCTGGTGATGTCCTTGATGAGGTGTTCATTGAGGTCGATCCTGCCGTCAAAGTAGTCCTGGGCCGGCGACGGATAGCCTGCGGCGACCGGCACCGGCGAGATCAGCACCGACAGTAGGGAAGAGCCCGCATCTATCACGCGCGGCCCGATGATTACGCCCACAACACACCCTTATTCGAACATATCTTCGAATCCAAGTGTAGCCCCGCGGACTGACAATGAACCGACCTTGCCTGTCAGCTGTGCGAAAAATACCGAGTTGCCGGCCTGGTCCCCAGGAAAAGTAGGAGAGCGCCTGCCGCGATGAGAGCGCCGAATCCTCCAGCGATGAGACCAAGCATCACCCCCGGGGTCGTGTACCCCCACGCGTTCAGTGCGATGAAAGCTGCCACAACGAGCGAGATGAAGGCGAGGAGGCAACCAAGCATTGCGCGCAGCAATGGGCCGGACAATGTATTGAGCCTGTGTTCGCTGGCCCTGATAACAAGCCGCAGTCCAATGACGGCCATGGCCTGCCAGCAGGCAATCGCGCACACTCCCCACATGATGGCGGGGACCGCGAGGGGCTCGACCTCCGGGAAGGCGGCAACCCCGCGCGCCACCGCTGCGGGCAGAAGCCACCCCTGCGCGCACACGGATAGGACCAGCAGGCTGACAAGCGCTGCCGTCAGCGCGAACGCGGTTCTACGGACCATCTCTTTCTCCTGCCGTTCTTTCTCCTGCCGCAGTTGGGTGCCGAACCGGGCCCCTGCCGTCCAAAGCTTTCGGTGAGTCAACCACGCCAGCTCAGGCTTGTCGATAAGGAGCAGATCGACCGACTCGCCCACGCCGGCACGTCCGGGCCCGCCGCCCGGGGTAGTGCGGTACATCCCGGAATAGCGCTCCGCGTGGGGGCCTTCACCGGCGGCGTCCCTGCAGGCCATCTGCGATGCACTGAACGGGATCGCACCCTCCTGGATGAGGCATTAAAGCCGCTGGGCGTGCCCTGAGGTGGTGTTGAAAGACGTGTCCGGCTTGCTAGGGTCAACCCTAATTGTCCCGCCCGTGAGACTTCGCCCGAAGGGAAAAGCCGTGAAAGCCGACCACTATGACAGCTTCGCCGAGAGCTACGCCGCAGAGAACGAGGCCAGCCTGCTGAACGCCTACTACGAGCGGCCCGCGATGATCGCGCTCGCCGGCGACGTCGACGGCCACCGGGTCCTGGACGCAGGGTGCGGCTCCGGCCCCCTGTCCGCGGCGTTGAGCGCGAAGGGCGCGATCATGACCGGCTTCGACGCCAGCCCCGCGATGCTGGAATTGGCAAGACAGCGGTTGGGCGCAACCGCGGACCTGCACCTGGCCGACCTCAGCAAGCCGCTCCCGTTCGCCGATGACTCCTTCGACGACGTCGTCTCCTCCCTGGTCCTGCACTATCTGGAGGACTGGTCGGCACCGCTCGCCGAACTGCGTCGCGTGCTCAAGCCGGGCGGTCGACTGATCCTGTCGGTCAACCACCCGACCGTCAGCGTGGTCACCCAACCAGCCGAGGACTACTTCGTCATCCGGGAGTACTCGGAGGATTACGAGTTCGACGGCGAGCCGGCGGTCCTGACCTTCTGGCACCGGCCGCTCAACGCTATGTTCAACGCTTTCACGTCGGCGGGGTACCGCGTCGCCACCGTGAGCGAACCCGAACCGGCTCCCGACACTCCGCGCGAACTCCTTCCGCCGCGCATCCTCAGCGGCGAGAAGTCGGCGTTCCTGTCCTTCATCTTCTTCGTCCTCGAAGCAGACTAGCTCGCCCCTGGACCCGCTCCGCCCGGTGGCGCCCTTGGATCTGGCATGGGGACGAAAGACGCCCCGATGCGGCTAGCCCGTGGCGCTGGCGCAGGACCTTCATGGCCGAGTTCGCTACTGGCCGGCACACCCGGGAAAACTTGCGACGGACATGGGACAACCCGACGCGGCCGCCGGCCGGCGGCTCACGCGCTGGTCGACGTCGTCCGGGGCGCGCCCGTTGAGGGTGTGTCGATCCAGTAGCGGCGCTTGCCGTTGCGGCTGTCCTCGTAGACGCCGCCGTTCTTTTCGATAGTCGCCCGCGAGCCGGCATTGTCCTCATCGCAGGTGAGCAGGACCGGCGCGATTCCGAGGTCCCGGGCAATCGGCAGGGCATCTGCCAGCGCCGCCGCCGCGTGGCCGCGGCGCCTCGCGGAAGGCCTCACGCTGTAGCCGATGTGGCCACCCTCGTTGAGAAGGAAATCGTTCAGTACGTGCCTGATGGCAAGTGAGCCGAGGAACGTGCCACCGTCCATGATCCACAAATACGTGCAGGGCACATAGCCCGGCTTCCGTGGGCTCTCGGGCAGCGCGTCCAGGAGGAGGGCCTCCACAAAGCGACCGAACGACTCCGCGTTCCGGAGCTCTTCCAAGGACCAGTCTTCCGCGCCCCCGCCGTCCCGGTGGGCGCCGTCGAACTCCGCGGATGCTTCCAACCAGGTGGAGTGGTAGCGGACGTCCGGAGCGATGAGGTGAGGCATCCCAAGAGCCTAGTCGACGACGCTGCGGTTCCAGGCCATCGGCCCTGGTGCCACGCAGGCACCTACAGCACGGCGCCGTTTCCGTGGGGGACCCGCGTGTGCAGATACCGGTTGGACGGCGGAAGCCACATCAGTACGGTCCCGGCCATGACGGCCAGGTACGCCCACAGCGGTTCCGGGGTGGCGGCGGAGGCGACGGCGGCCGAGACGACGCCGGCCACCGCGGTTAGAGCAGTCCGGGCCATTCGGAGGCGGTACAGCATCAGGATCGGGAGGCCCATGGCGATGGCCGTGTAGGCGGCCAGTACGGCCAGGGTGCTGGACCCGAGCCAGCCGGAGTCCCTAACCTCTGCCGGCACGAACAGCGAGGGGACCAAGATCCCAGGCCCGGTCCACGCGCCGGGGACGAGCCAGCACAGCACACCTAGCAGCAGGGGGAGCGGCGTGGCCCTTCCCGGCGCCTGCAACCTACTCTTCACCCGGCCATCGGCCCTACTCGAACCTGGACGGGTCGCCCATGCCGTGGCGGACAACCTCGGCGACGCCGCTGGAGAAGTCGATGACCGTCGTCGGCTCTGCCCCGCAGTCGCCGGAATCGATCACGGCGTCCACCACGTGGTCCAGCCGCTCCTTGATCTCCCAGCCTTGGGTCAGCGGCTCCTCCTCGTCCGGCAGCAGCAGGGTGCTGGAGAGCAGCGGCTCGCCAAGTTCGGCCAGCAGCGCCTGGACCACCTTGTGGTCCGGGATCCGGACGCCGACCGTCTTCTTCTTCGGGTGCAGCAGCCGCTTGGGCACCTCCTTGGTCGCGGGCAGGATGAAGGTATAGCTGCCCGGGGTGACGGCCTTGATGCTGCGGAACACGTCGTTGTCGATCTGCACGAACTGGCCGAGTTGGGCGAAGTCCTTGCAGACCAGCGTGAAGTGGTGCCTATCGTCAAGGTGGCGGATGGACCGGATGCGGTCCAGCGCTTCCCTGTTTCCGAGCTGGGCGCCGAGGGCGTAGCACGAGTCGGTCGGGTAGGCGATCAGGCCGCCGGACTTCACCAGGTCCACCACCTGCGTGATGGAGCGCGGCTGTGGGTTGTCGGGGTGCACATCGAAATATCTCGCCATGGCACGAGCTTACGCCCGGCGCCCCGGGGCAGGGGCGGCAATGCCGGCCGGGCCACGAGCCCGGCTTGTGCACAGACAATTCTGTCTGATAACTTCGATCCCGGCCTAGACAATCCTGTCTAGGTCCGCCGGCAGGGAGTGTCATCCGGCGAACGCGGCACCGGGAACGAGGCTCGTAATCCATGGCGGGAAAGACTGTCCTGATCACCGGGGGTACCGGCGGGATCGGCAAGGCCACAGCGCTGGGGCTGGCAGCCAGGGGAGCGCGGGTAGCCATCACGGGACGCGACGCCGAGCGGGCGGCTCGGGCGGCGGAAGAGATCCGCGCGGTAGCCTCGGCCCCAGTCGAGGTGTTCATCGCGGACCTCTCTTCCCAGCAAGAGGTCCGCGGCCTGGCCGGCGAAGTGATGCAGACCCTGGACCGCCTCGACGTCCTGGTTAACAACGTCGGCGGGTTCTGGAACAGCCGCCGACTCACCGCGGACGGGCTTGAGTACACCTTCGCCCTCAACCACCTCGCGCCGTTCCTGCTCACCAACCTGCTGCTCGAGCCGTTGAAGGACAGCGCGCCCGCGCGGGTGGTGACGGTCTCCTCCGGAGCCCAGGCCATGGGCCGCATGGATTTCGCGGATCTTCAGGCCGAGCGATCCTACTCGGGGCAGCGAGCCTACAACCAGTCCAAACTGGCAAACGTCCTGTTCACCTACGGCCTCGCCGCCCGGCTCGCCGGCACCCGGGTCACCGCCAACGCGCTGCACCCCGGTGTGGTGCGGACAGCCTTCGGGGCCGAGGATCCGGGCCCGCTGCAGGGGTTCCTGACGCCGCTGGTGCAGCGGTGGATGAAGTCTCCGGAGCAGGGGGCGCAGACGTCCATCCATCTCGCCTCGGCGCCCGAACTTGAAAATGTCACGGGCCAGTACTTTGCCAACAGCACGGCAAAGAAATCATCAAAACGCAGTTACAGCCGGGCCGATGCTGACCGCCTCTGGCAGCTCAGCGCCGCCCTGGTGGGCCTCGAATCTGATTCTGAAAGAAGCACAAACCTTCCATGACCGCTCACCGCACCCTCGTCGTCGTTGCCCACCCTGACCTGGCGGCGTCCCGGATCACAGCGGCGCTCGCCGCCGCCATCAAGGACCTCGACGGCGTCACCGTCCGGGAACTCGCATCGGCTTACCCCGACCGGCGCGTGGACGCCGTCCGGGAGCAGGAGCTCCTGCGCGGGCATGACACCATCGTCCTGCAGTTCCCCTGGCACTGGTACTCAGTTCCCGGGGTGCTGAAAGAGTGGATGGACCAGGTCCTCACCTACGGGTTCGCCTATGGTGCCGGCGGCGACGCCTTGCACGGCAAGCGGCTGCAGTTGGTCATCTCGACCGGCGGCCCTGAATCCTCCTATACGCCAACGGGGCACAACCGCTTCACCATGGCCGAGCTGCTGCGGCCCCTGGAGGCCACCGCGCACCTCTGCGGGCTGGAGATGGCAGAACCCCTGGTCCTGCATGCGGCGCCCCGGACGACGCCCGAGGAACTTGCGGCCCACGCCGCCCGCTACCGGGAACTGCTCTCGGCCGTTCCCGCCGCCGCCGGCCGCTAGGCTTCCCGGGGCCCGGATGGGCCCCGGCCGGGCCGGGGCGCTGCGGCAGGTGCCGAGCTCCGGCTAGGACTGCGGCTGTTCGCGGTTCTGTTCGTCGTGGTGGATCCGTTCGTCCAGCTGCCGCAGCGGCTCGCCGCTGCCGCTCCACTGCTTGGCGATGATCTCCGCGGCGATGGATACCGCCGTTTCTTCCGGGGTCCGGGCGCCGAGGTCCAGGCCCACGGGGCTGTGCAGCATTGACAGTTCGGCGCCGCCCAGTCCTGCCTCGCGCAGCCGCCTCAGCCGGTCCTCGTGCGTCCGGCGGGAGCCCATCGCCCCGACAAACGCCACGGGACTTCCCTGCAGGGCCACCTCCAGCAGCGGAATATCGAATTTTGGGTCGTGGGTGAGGACGCAGATGACGGTCCGTTCATCCACCAGCCCACGGGACTGCTGCCCGGCGAGGTAGCGGTGCGGCCACTCGTTGACCACCTCGGCGGCGTCGGGAAACCTCGCCGGCGTGGCGAAAACGGCGCGGGCGTCGCAGACGGTCACCCGGTAGCCGAGGAAGGTGCCGAGCCGCGCCAGCGCCGAGGCGAAGTCGATCGCGCCGAAGACGAGCATACGCGGCGCCGGCGCGTAGCTCGAGAAAAAGATCCGCATCCCGCTGTCCAGCCGCTCTCCGTCCGGGCCGTAGCTCAGGATGCCGGTCCGGCCCGCCGCCAGGAAGCCCTGGGTGTCGTCGCCGACGGCCAGGTTGGCGCGCTCGGAGCCCAGGTTGCCCTCAAAGCCGTCCGGGCGCACCACCAGATGCCGGCCCAGCCAGCTGCTGTCAGGGTGCTCGATGACCGTGGCCACCCCCACCCGCCTCCCGTCGGCGATGTCCTGCCGGACGCCCTCGAGCTCCGCGAAGCGTTGCCTCGAGACCGGCTCGACGAAGATGTCGATGATCCCGCCGCAGGTCAGGCCGACGGCGAACGCGTCGTCGTCGCTGATCCCGTACCGCACCAGCACCGGGACCCCGTCTCCCTGGACCTGGCTGGCGAGTTCGTACACGGCGCCTTCCACGCAGCCGCCGGAAACCGAGCCGACGGCCGCGCCGCTGGCGGTGACGGCCATGGAAGCTCCGGGCAGCCGCGGGGCGGACTTGAACGTATTCACGACCGTCGCCAGGCCGGCGGTCTTGCCATCCCGCCAGTCCGGCATGATGGCTTCCAGGACGTCCCGCACCGTGCCCTCCCTAGAGCCTTCCGAAGAGGCGGAGCATGCGGAACGCGGACCGCCGTCCGGCCCAGTAGGCGAGGCAGGCCACCACGGCAACCAGACCCAGGACCTTGCCGGGACTGGAAAGCTGATCGGCGGCGATGCCTCTGGCCAGGCTGAAAGCGTCGAGGCTGCCCGACGGCGACGGCGACGGCGTGCTCGGCGTCGTGCTCGGGGACGGCGTCGTTGTCCCGGTCCCGGTGGTTGCGGGCGCAGTTGCCGGGGCGGCGGACGAGGCCGGCGTGGCTGCCGCGGCCGCCGGCTCCACTTCGGGAGCAGTCCCGGCGCCGGCCCCGGCAGCGGCACCGGGTTCGGCGAGCATGGCCTGCAGGTTGCTGGCGAAGAGCCCCATCATTTGTTCCGTGACGCTGCCGATCACGCTTTTGCCCATCGCCGCGGCCTTTCCGGACAACGCCAGGTCGGCGCTCACGGTTCCACGGGTGGTGGTTCCTTCTTCCGTGAGGGCCAGCGTCACCTGGGCTTCCGCGGTGCCCTGGCCGCGCGTCTCCTGGGCCTTGCCGCCCAGCACGGCCCGGTGCTCGGCGGCATTGCGCTCCAGCACGTTGAGCAGCCCCTTGTACTGCAAGTTCACCGGACCCAGCTTGACCGTCATGCCTACCTGGTAGGCGTCGTCGGAGAGTTTGTTCAGGATCTGGGCGCCCGGCAGACAGCCGGCCACCCGTTCGAAGTCCATCAGGGTGTCCCAAACCTTGCCGATCGGTGCGACCACCGAAAAACTGCTGTCAATCTGCATGAGCTGCTCCCTTGTCTTCCGCTTGTCGTCCGATCATTCCAAGTCGCGTTTCGTGGCCGCCGGCCGCGGGCTGGCCTGCACCCCGGATTGCGGCGGCGAGCTGCGCCAGCGCAGCGTAGCTGTGTCCGCTGACGAAGGCGTCGCAGTAGGGCAGGGCCGCGGCGATACCGCCGGCCAGCGGCCGGTAGCCCGGTGCGGCCTTTCGCGGGTTCACCCAGACCACCCGGTGCGCGAGCCGGCGCAGCCGGGCCATTTGGGCGCCGACCTGTCCCGGATCCTCCTGCGCCCAGCCGTCGGAGAACACCACCACCACGGCTCCCCGGGCCAGCCCACGGCGGCCGTATTCGTCCAGGAAGTGCCGGAAGCTCTCGGCGATCCTGGTGCCGCTGGCCCACTCCGTCGCCGTGGCAGCCGCCTGGGCAAGCGCCAGATCAGGATCGCGGTGGGCCAGCTGCCGGGTCAGGCGGGTCAGCCGGGTGGAGAAGACGAAGGCCTCGGCCCCGGCGTTCGTGACGGCGCCCTGCAGCAGGGCCAGGAAAACCCGGGAGTAGGACTCCATCGAGGCGGAGACGTCGCACAGGAGCACCAGTTTGCGGCGTTGCTCGCGGCGCCGGGCGTAGAGCATCCGGGGCGAGTCGTAGCCGGAGCGGCGGGCCGCCCGCACCGTGGCCCGGATGTCCAGGCGGGCACCGCTGTGCGGGGACTTTCGGGTCCGCCGGCTCAGCCGCGAGGGCGTCGCCAGCAGGATCCGGGCCGCCAGCCGCCGGACCTCGGCGGCTTCCTGCTCGGAGAGTTCGGCAAAGTTTGTAGTGTGCAGGTGCTCCTCGGTGGACGCCATCGCGAGGACGGCCTCCCGGTCGGGGCCGGAGCGGGCGCCGTCGTCGTCGCGGCCCGTCGCCACGGCAGGGTGCCGCCGGCCGGCCGTGCGGCCGGGCTCGGTTGGGCGGCCGCTATCCGCGGCGGGCCGGGGTGCGACCCCTCGTCGGGCGGCGGGGCCGGCGGCGCGGGCACGGGTGTGCCGGCGCTGCGGTCCAGCGCTGCGGCGGGATCGAAGCCGGCCCGGAAGACTGAATCGAACACGGCGTCGAACACCGGCACCTGCTCGAGACTGGAGACCAGGACCACCCGCAGGGTCCAGTAGAGCCGTTCCAGATTCGTCGGCGGCACCAGCCGGAGAGCCTGTGCCAGCCGGGCGGCCCGGTCCGGGGAGCACGGGAGGCCGGCGCCGCGCAGCGCCGTAATGAAGCCTGCGGCCAGGGCGGCAGCCTCCACAAACGCCGGCGCGGGAGCCTGCACCGGCGGCCTCGTCTCAGTCACCGGCGCCGCCCACCAGCCAGGCGGCCCCGCGTGAGTCCACCAGTTCCAGGTCGTCACGGTTCTTGACGATCGAGCCCCAGGTTTGTTCGGCGGTGGCGGCGTCGATCCGCTCAATGCCCAGCACGGCGAGCGCCGAAACCCAGTCGATGGCCTCCGAAATGCCGGGCGGTTTGGCCAGGTCGAGGGTCCGCAGCCGCGTGATCACCGCGGCGGCCTGCAACGCCAGCGGGCCGCTGCTGGCCGGCACCCTACGGCGGACGATCTCGGCAATCCGCGCCGGCCCGGGGTAGTCGATCCAGTGGTAGAGGCAGCGGCGGGTCAGCGCGTCGTGCAGGTCCCGGGTGCGGTTGGAAGTCAGGACAACGATGGGCGGATGGGTGGCGCGGATGGTGCCGAGCTCGGGGATGGTGACGGAGGCCTCCGCCAGCAGCTCGAAGGTGAACGCCTCAAACTCGGCGTCGGCGCGGTCGATTTCGTCCAGCAGCAGCACCGCCGGTCGCGGCCCGGGGTGTTCGATGGCCTGCAGCAGCGGCCGGCGCAGCAGGTACTGGGGGCCGAACAGCTCGGCTTCGCTGACCTCGGCGTCGCGTGCTTCGGCCAGCCGGATGCCCAGCAGCTGGCGCTGGTGGTTCCACTCGTAGAGCGCCTCGCCGGCGTCGATTCCCTCGTAGCACTGCAGCCGGAACAGGGGTGTGTCCAGCAGCTCCGCCAAGGTCTTGGCCGCCTCCGTCTTGCCCACGCCCGCCTCGCCTTCGAGCAGGATGGGCTGCGGCAGCCGCACCGCGAGGAACAGGGCGGTCGCCAGCCCCGCGTCGGCCAGGTAGTCGTGCTGGTCCAGGGCCGCCATCAGCGACGCCACGTCCGGGATCCGCCGCCGCACCTCGTCCTCGGCCCCTGTCCGGGCCGCCGTGTTCACCCGGCCCCCTGCAGCTCGGCCAGCACCCGGCGGTAGTCGTCCTCGGTGTCGACATCCAGCGGGACTGTGCCCGGCGTCGGGACCTCGACGACGTCGTCTGCCCGTTGCTCCAGCAGCTTCCACACGGCCTTGTCGCCGTGCAGCGAGGCCAGTTCAGGCAGCAGCCGGCGGCTGAACGCCAGGGGGTGGCCGACGCCGTCGTCGTAGCGGCATACGGCCGCGCCGGGACTGTGCTGCCCTGCCAGCGCCCGCAGCAGCGGCGCCACGTACTCGGCCCGCACGCCCGGCTGGTCGCCCAGCAGCAGCACCACCGCGCTGGTGTCCGGCCGCAGCAGGGCCATCGCGGCGGCAATCGAGGACGAGCAACCCTCGTCGTAGTCCGGGTTGAGCGCCACCTCGCAGCCCGAGGTGTCCACGGCGCCCAGGACCTCCGCGGCGGAGCCGCCCAGCGCCAGCACGGTCTGGGCGAAGCCGCAGCGCCGTGCCGTCGCGAGGACGGCGTCCAGCAGCACGCCGTCGCCGTAGGGCAGCAGCTGTTTGGGCCGGCCCAGGCGCCGTGAGGCCCCGGCCGCCAGGATGACGGCCGCGGTGCCGGCCAGGGCGGGGGAGTCAGGTGCTGAGGGCATAGCGCTCCGGGTCCTTGCGGAAGGCCGCGCGGCAGCCGGGGGAGCAGAAATACACGGTGACGCCGTTGTGCTCAAGGTGCAGGGACGATTCCACCGCCGGCACGGACATGCCGCACACGGGGTCCACCGCGGTCTTTGGCTGCGGGGTGGACGGTGCCGGCACCCCGCCGGTGTCTGCGTGGGCCCGTGCCACGGCCCGTTCCTGGACCAGCTGGGCCAGGATGGACAGTGCGATTTCCCCGGGGGTGCGTGCGCCCAGCTGCAGCCCTGCCGGGGTGTAGACCCGCGAACGCAGCACATCGTCCACCTCGAGCGAGTCGAGCACGGCCGCGCCGCGCACTTCGCTGGCCACGAGGGCGACATAGGGCACGCCGGCGCGCAACGCCGCTTCGAGGGCCCCCTCTTCGGCCTTTCCATGCGAGGCGACAATCAGGGCGGCGTCCCCGGGACGCGGCCGGGCCGCCTCGCCCTCGGCCAGTTCGACGTCGAAGCCGACGCCGGGTCCCAGCTCGGCGAGCGCCTGTGCCACCGGTGCTGCGCCGACCACCACCACCCGGGGTGCCGGGATCCGGGGCTGCAGGAAGATCTCGATCGCACCGCCGCTCAGGCACGGGTTGGACACCTCGACGGCGCCCTCCTCGGACCGGTGCGACGGCTCGCCGGGCAGGACGCGCAGCAGGAGGGGCTCCCCGGAGGCCAGCACCTGCAGCCCGTACTCCCGGACCGAGGACTCAACGCAGTTTCCGCCGACGAAGCCCTGGAGCTCGCCGCCGGGCAGCAGCAGGGCGGTGTCCCCGGCGCGGGCGCTGGTCGGATGCTGGGCGCGGACCACCGTGGCGTGCACGAACGGCTCGCGGCGGGCGGTGAGCTCGCCGGCCCGGGCGGCGAGGGATTCTGCGGTGTTGGCCATCAGATCGGCGGCCTTGCCCGGCCCTGCATGGCCGCCCAGACCCGGGCGGGGGTGCAGGGCATGTCCATGTGCACGACGCCGAACGGCGCCAGCGCGTCCACCACCGCGTTAACGATCGCCGGCGGGGAGCCGACCGTCGCGGACTCGCCGATGCCCTTGGCGCCGATGGGGTGGTGCGGGGATGGCGTAACCGTGAAGCCGGTCTCCCAGTCCGGCACTTCCATGGCGGTGGGGATCAAGTAGTCCATGAAGGAGCCGCCGAGGTTGTTGCCGTCCGCGTCGAACTCGATGATTTCCATCAGGGCCATCCCGACGCCGTCGGTCAGCCCGCCGTGGACCTGGCCCTCGATGATCATCGGGTTGATCCGGGTCCCGCAATCGTCGACCGCCACGAAGCGCCGCACCTTGACGTGCCCGGTGCCCGGGTCGACATCCACGACGCAAATGTAGGCGCCGAACGGGAAGGTGAGGTTGGGCGGGTCGTAGGTGACTTCCGCATCCAGGTTGCCGTCGACCCCCTCCGGCAGGGTCAGGGTGCCATGGGCCGCCATCGCGATGTCCTCGATGGTCTTCCCCGCGGTGGGGTCGCCCTTCACGAACCAGCGGCCCTTTTCCCATTCCAGGTCCTCCGGACGGGTCTCCAGCATGGCGGCGGCGATCAGTTTCGCCTTCTCCCGCACCTTGCGGGCAACCAGCGCGACGGCGCCGCCGCTGACCGGCGTCGAGCGGCTGCCGTAGGTGCCCAGTCCGAACGGCGTCTGGTCCGTGTCGCCATGGACGACGTCGATGTTCTCCGGCGGGATGCCGAGTTCCTCGGCGACGATCTGGGCGAAGGTGGTTTCGTGCCCCTGGCCCTGGCTTTGCACGGAGATCCGGACCACGGCCTTGCCGGTGGGGTGCACCCGCAGTTCGGCGCCGTCGGCCATGCCCAGGCCGACAATGTCGAAATGCTTGCGCGGCCCGGCGCCGACGACCTCGGTGAAGAAGGAGATGCCGATGCCCATCAGCTCGCCCTTGGCCCGTTTCTCGACCTGTTCGCGCCGCAGATCCTCGTAGCCGGCCAGCTCCATGGATTTGCGCATGGCCGCCTCGTAGTTGCCCGAGTCGTAGACCCAGCCGGTCTTGTTTTCGTAGGGGAACTGCTCCGGCTTGATGAAGTTCTTCAGCCGCAGCTCCGCGGGGTCCATCTCCAGCTTCCGGGCGAGGATGTCCACCATCCGCTCCACGAGGTACACGGCCTCGGTGACGCGGAAGGAGCACGCGTAGGCCACGCCGCCGGGTGCCTTGTTGGTGTAGACGCCGGTCACCTTGCAGTAGGCGGCCTGCAGGTCGTAACTGCCGGTGAAGATGGAGAAGAAGCCGGCCGGGGTCTTGGTGGGTTGGGCGGTGGCGTTGAAGGCACCGTGGTCGGCCAGCACGTTGGTGCGCAGGGCCAGGATCTTCCCGTCCTTGGTCGCGGCGATCTCGCCCTGCATGATGTAGTCGCGGGCGAAGGAGGTGGACATCAGGTTCTCGGAACGGTCCTCCACCCATTTCACCGGCCGGCCGGTGACGATGGAGCCGACGACAGCGAGGATGTAGCCGGGGTAGATGCCCACCTTGTTGCCGAAGCCGCCGCCGATGTCCGGGGACACGATCCGGATCTTGTGCTCCGGGATGCCGGCGACGATCGCGAACAGCGTGCGGTGGGCGTGCGGGGCCTGCGTGGTCTCGTAGAGGGTCAGCTTGCCGTTGACGGCATCGAAGTCGGCGACGGCGCCGCAGGTTTCCATCGGCGCCGGGTGCACCCGCGGATAGACCATCTCCTGGCTGACCACGACGTCGGCGCTCGCGAACAAGGCCTCGGTTTCCGCCGCGTTGCCGATCTCCCAGTCGAAGATCTTGTTGTCCGTCCGGCCGGCGATTTCGTCCCGGATGACGGGGGCGTCGGCGTCGAGGGCCTTGCGCGCGTCGACCAGCGGCGGCAGCACGTCGTATTCGACGTCGATCAGTTCCAGGGCGTCGCGGGCGGCGTACCGGTCCTCGGCCACAACGAAGGCGACCTCCTGGCCCTGGAACCGGACCTTGTCCGTGACCAGCACTGCCTGCACGTCGGCGGAGAGCGTCGGCGCCCACGCGAGCTTGAGGCCCTCCAGGTCCTTGCCGGTGATGACGGCCAGCACTTTGGGATGGGCCAGGGCGTTGGTGGTGTCGATCGACACGAGCCGGGCGTGGGCCACCGGGGCGCGCAGGATCGCGCCGTGCAGCATGCCGGGCAGCACCAGGTCATCGATGTAGTGGCCCTTGCCGCGGACGAAACGTGGGTCTTCCTTGCGCTGGATGCGGCCATAGCCGATCGGGCGGTCCGCGTCGCCGGCCGCGGGGTTGATTCCCCGCTCATGGATGACAGTCATGCCTTCACCTCTGCGTTGTCGGTTTCCGTGGCGACGTCCTCCACCACGGTGTCGGTGCCGTCGAGGACCTCGTCGGCGCCTTCGCCGCCGGCATCGGCAGTGGCGGCCGGATGGGCGGCGGCCCACTGCACCGAGCGGACGATCGTCGCGTAGCCGGTGCACCGGCAGATCTGCCCGGAGATGGCCTGCCTGATCTCGCCCTCATCCGGGTGCGGGTTCTTATCGAGCAGGGCGCGGGCGGTGAGCATCATGCCCGGGGTGCAGAAGCCGCACTGCAGCCCGTGTTCCTCCATAAAGCCCTGCTGGACCGGGTCCAGCGTGGCCCCGGTGGCGAGCCCCTCCACGGTGCGGATGTCGTGCCCGGCGGCCATGGCCGCGAGGACAGTGCAGGACTTCACCGGCTGGCCGTCCATCAGGACCACGCAGGTCCCGCAGTTGCTGGTGTCGCAGCCCCAGTGGGTGCCGGTCAGGCCCAGCACCTCCCGGATGTAATGCACCAGGAGCACCCGGGGTTCGATCTCGGACGTTACTTCGTTGCCGTTCACGGTCATGCTGATCTGCATGCGCTTCAGCCTTCCTGTGTCTGTTCGGCCGTCCGGGCGGCGCGGGCGCAGGCCCGTCGCAGGACCCGCCGGGTGAGTTCGTCGGCCAGATGCCGTTTGTAGTCGACCGGCCCGCGCTGGTCCGCCACCGGGTCGCAGGCTTCGGCCGCCAGCCGGCCGGCGTCGGCGTACAGCTCTTCGGAGGGGCGCTTGCCGCGCAGCAGTTCGGCGGCCTCCGCGACCGAGTGGTCCAGGCCCAGCGCCGTCAGCCCGACGGCGCCGTCGGCGATGCTGCCGTCCTCGGCGAGGGTCACGGCTGCGCCCGCGGCACCGACTGCCCAGTCGCCCACGCGCCGTTCCACCTTCTCGTAGGCGCTGGACGAGCGGGGCCGGATCGGGAAGCGGAGTTCGGACAGCAGTTCGTCCGGCCCGACGGCGGTCTGGTACGGGCCGCGGTGGAAGTCCCGCATGGACAGGACGCGCTCGCCGCCGGGCCCGCGGACCACTGCTACGGCGCCGAGGACGTCGCAGACCGTGGAGAGGTCCTCGGCGGGATCGGCCTGGCACAGGGAGCCGCCGATGGTGCCGCGGTTGCGCACCACCGGGTCGGCAATCACGCGTTCGGCGTCCCGGACAATCGGGAACAGCCCGGCGATCTCCTCTGATTCCAGCAGCGTGCTGTGCCGGGTGAGGGCCCCGACGCGCAGCTCCCCGCCGTCGCGCAGGATGAAGTCCAGTTCGAAGAGGTCGTTGATGTCGATCAGCCACTCGGGCCGGGCGAGCCGCAGTTTCATCATCGGAAGCAGGCTGTGGCCGCCGGCGATGATCCGCGATTCGGGGCCGTGGCGGGCCAGGAGTTCGAGCGCGTTCTCCACCGTGGTGGCCCGAACATAGTCGAATGGAGCCGGAATCTGCATAGTCCCACCTCACTCCAGGGCGCAGGCAACGTCGCGCGGCGCCGATTTAAGGCAAGTGTTGCCCCGCCCCGACGGGGGTGTCAATATCGACATAAGCGAAAGGTTATGAAGCCGTGTCGATGACGTTGAGCCAGTTGCGGACGTTCGCGCTGGTGGCACGCCTGGGCTCGCTTCACGCCGCTGCAACGGCCCTGGAAGTCAGCGAACCGGCCGTCTCCGCTGCCCTGGCGGCGCTCCGGCAGGACCTGGGCGACCCGCTGTTTGTGCGGTCCCCGGGCGGGATCACCCTGACCCCGGGCGGGCGGGCGCTGGCGGACTACGCCCAGGACATCGTCGGGCTGGCGGACCAGGCCCGCTGGGAGGTCGCCAACGCCAAGAACGACGCCGGGCAGCTGAAGATCGCCGCCACGGCGCCGTTCGCCGAGCACGCGGCGGGCCGGCTGCTGGACCTGTTCACCAAACGTGTCCCGGGCGCCTCCGTGGACGTGGTCGCCGTGGCGGCGGAGGACCTGGTGGGACTCCTGTTGGAACGCGCCTACGACATCGCCCTGGGGGCCCGGCCGCTGGCCCCAGCGGGTACCCCCGCCACCGAACAAGGCCTCGAGTCCGTCCCCTTCCTGCGCTACCAGCGGGTCTTCGTGGCGGACGCCGGCGACCCGCTCGGCCGGATGCGCGGCCCCCTGGCCGTGGAACGGCTGCTGGGAAGGCCGTGGTTCGCCGGGCCCGCGGGCATCCTGGACAGCTCGGAGGAAGGACGCTGGCTCGCGGGCCTCGGCGTCGTGCCGGAAATCATCAGGCTCAGCAGCGAGACGGATGCCCTGGCGGCCGTGCGGGCGGGGGAGGGGATCATGCTGGCGATCGGACACATCGTCCGGGCCGAGGTCCTCAGCGGTGCGCTGATCCGGGTTCCCGTGGCCGGAACCCCGGTGCCGGGGCTGTGGTGGGCCAGCACCCTGGACCAGCACCGGACCACCACCATGGCGAAAACCCTGCAGCGTTTTGTCCGCACGGCCGATGCGACGGCGTCAATGGTCGCCCGGGGCGGTTCGCGCGGGCTGGAGCGCCGCGGCTCGAAATTCCATGTCGCCCTGTGGAGTTGACGGCCGGGGGAGCCGGCGACTTGGCGGTGAGCGGCTGTGTCGCGTTGCACATTGGCGGGAATCGGTGCTACCCCTTGAGGGACACCCGCTTGACCCCAAGCATCCGACGATGAGGAGTAGCACATGACTTTGCCCCGAGATGAAGACAGCTCGCTGCGGCACTGGAGCGCCCGACTGATCCAGGCCCTGCAGATCCTGGATTTGGAAGTCGACCACGACAAGATCGTCGAAGTCGCGGACGAGTCACTGAAGGCGGTCGGGCCGCACGCGGACGCCATCAGCGCTTTCATCGTCGGTTACGCCGCCGGGACGGCGTCCACCAACGGCCGCAAGAGCACCCAGGAGGCGGTACACGCCGCGTCCAACAAGGTCATCGAGCTGTGCGAAAACGGTGAGGCCGGCGGCCCGGACGAGAAGGGCTGGGCCAAGCGGGCCCAGTAACACCGCAGCAGTAGCGAAAAGCGAGCAGGCCGCGTCCCCACCGGGGGCGCGGCCTGCCTGCGTTTCGCGGAGGTGCCGGCGGCCCTAAGCCGGCAAGGTGACTCCCGGGGCTGCGTGGAGCCGGGCCGGGCTGTCCGGCGTCTGGTCCAGGCTTGGTTCCAGCCGGACGATGACGGCCTTCGAGATCGGCGTGTTGCTGCCTTCGGCGGTGTGGTTGAGCGGCACCAGCACGTTGGCCTCCGGGTAGTATGCGGCGGCGCAGCCCGGCGCCGTCGGGTACGAGACAACACGGAACTTGCGCAGCACCCGTTCGACGCCGTCCTGGTACTGGCCGTGGATGTCCACGTAGAGGCCGTCCGAGAGGCCCAGTTCCCTGATGTCGTCCGGGTTCACGAACACCACGTGGCGGCCCTTCTTGATGCCCCGGTAGCGATCGTTGTGGCCGTAGATGGTGGTGTTGAACTGGTCGTGCGAGCGCATGCTCTGCAGGATCAGGGTGCCCTCCGGCCGCTCCACGTGTTCGAGTTCGTTCACCGTGAGCACGGCCTTGCCGGTCGGCGTCGGGAAGGTGCGCGAGTCCCGGGGTCCGTTCTCAAGGATGAAGCCGCCTTCCTGGCGGATCCTGGTGTTGTAGTCCTCGCAGCCGCCCACGACCCGCGAAATGTGGTCGCGGATCAGGTCGTAGTTCTTCTCGTAACCGTCCCAGTCCGCCTTGATCTTGTCGCCGACGAGGGCTTTGCCGAGCCGGCTGAGGATGGCCGGTTCGGAGAGCAGGTGGTGTGAAACGGGCTCCACGCTGCCCCATGAGGGGTGGACCGCGCAGACGGTGTCCTCCACCGAGACGAACTGCTCGCCGGATTCCTGGATGTCGATCTCGCTCCGGCCCATGGTGGGCAGGATCAGGGCCTCGGCGCCCGTCACCACATGCGAGCGGTTGAGCTTGGTGGAGACCTGGATGGACATTTCCGTCCCGGCCATCGCGGCCTCGGCGGCGTTGGTGTCGGAAATGGCGCCGACGAAGTTGCCGCCGACGGCCATGAACACCTTGATCTCGCCGTCCTGCATCTTGTTGATGGTCTCGACCGCGTCCACGCCGTGCTCGCGGGGCGGTTCGAAGTCGAATTCCTCGCCGAGGGCTTCCATAAACGACTGCGGCATCTGTTCCCAGATGCCCATCGTGCGGTCGCCCTGCACGTTGCTGTGGCCGCGGATGGGTGAGGCGCCCGCGCCGGGCTTGCCCATGTTGCCGCGCAGCAGGAGCAGGTTGATGATCTCCTTGATCGTGGCCACGCCCTTCTTCTGCTGCGTGATCCCCATGGCCCAGGTGATGATGACCTTCTCGGCCTTCAGGTAGCGGGCGGCAAGCTCGTCGATCTCCTCGGTGCGCAGCCCGGTCGCTTCCAGCACTGCCTGCTCGTCGAGCAGGGCCAGGTGTTCCTTGAGCTCCTCGAGCCCTTCGCAGTGCTCCGCGAGGAAGGCGTGGTCCAAGACGGTGCCGGGGTTCTTCGCTTCGGCGTCGAGCACCCGCTTGGAGACGGCCTGCAGCAGGGCCATGTCCCCGCCGATCCGGATGTGCAGGAACTGGTCGGCGATGGACGTGCCGCGACCGATGATGCCCCTGACCTTCTGCGGGTTCTTGTAGCGGTGCAGCCCGGCCTCGGGGAGCGGGTTGACAGCGACAATTTCGCCGCCGTTCTCCTTGCAGTTCTCCAGCTCGGTCAGCATGCGCGGATGGTTGGTGCCCGGGTTCTGGCCCATGATGATGATCAGGTCCGCGTCCGCGTAATCGTCGAAGTTGACCGTGGCCTTGCCGATGCCGATGGTCTGGCCCATCGCCCAGCCCGAGGACTCGTGGCACATGTTGGAGCAGTCCGGCAGGTTGTTGGTGCCGTAGCCACGGACCAGCAGCTGGTACAGGAAGGCAGCTTCGTTGGAGGTGCGGCCGCTGGTGTAGAAGGAGGCCTCATCCGGGGAGTCCAGGCCCTTGAGCTTCTCCGTGATGATCCGGATGGCGTCGTCCCAGCTGATCGGCTTGTAGTGGTCCTCGCCGCTGGGCTTATAGACCGGCTCGGTCAGCCGGCCCTGCATGCCCAGCCAGTAGTCCGAGCGGTCCCGCAGTTCACTCACCGAGTGCTCCGCCCAGAACGACGTCGGGATGACCACCGGCGTCGCCTCCCAGGTGACGGCCTTGGCGCCGTTTTCGCAGAACTCGAAGGCCTTCCGGTGATGCGGGTCAGGCCAGGCGCAGCTCGGGCAGTCGAAACCGTCCTTCTGGTTCATCTTCATGACCGTCTTGCGGGTCCGGTTGAGGCCCATCTGCTCCACGGCCGGGACCATCGAATGGTAAACGCCCGGGACACCGGCAGCCCAGTGCTTCGGTCCCTTGCCGACCTCCAGGTCCTTTTCGCTGGTTTCCTCAATGCGCGGAGTCTTACGAGTCACGTCAACTTCCCTTCTGCAGACGCCGCCGGTGGCCCGGCGGCGGGCACAACTTCTCTAGGCACCCTACCCGCACGCCCATAACAGGCCTATCAGCTTGCCCGGAGCGCCGCAAGCAATTGCCCAGATCCTGCGGCGGTCCGGGCCCTCCGAACGCCGGGCGCGGTTGGCGGCGGGAGGGTCGATCCAAGTTTTTCGCAAGAACGTGCCCGCATTCTGGTAGCACCATCAGCTTCTGGAGGCGGGTTCGCGCCCCCCGGCACCCGGCGCCCTGACGCGGTACACGAGCGGGCGCCGCGTCCAGGGGCAGGAAGATGGCACCGCCGGCTGGCGGGTTCCCAGCGACCCGTCAGCCGGCCGCCAGCATGTCCTGGATCTCCCGGCGCAGGACCTTGCCGATCAGCGAGCGCGGCAGCTCGTCCAGCACCACCACGCGTCGCGGGACTTTGTAGGCTGCCAGGTGCCCTCGCGCGAAGTCCTGGAGGGCGCCGGTGTCGACCGTAGCGCCCGCGGCCGGGACGACGGCGGCCACAACGTCCTCGCCCCCGCCGGGCCGGGGCAGGCCGACGACGGAGACCTCGGCAATCCCCGGGAAATCGGCGAGGACGTCCTCCACCTCGGTGGGCGAGATGTTGAAGCCGCCGCTGATTATCAGCTCCTTGATCCGGTCCCGGATCGTGACGAAGAAGTCGTTGTCCACCGACACGATGTCGCCGGTGCGGAACCAGCCGCCCTCCAGCAGCGCCTCCTCCGTTTCGTGCGGCCGGTTCCAGTAGCCGGCGAACACCTGGGGCCCGCGGATCAGCAGCTCGCCCGGCTCGCCGGGGCCACGGTCGATCAGGACGTTCTGCGGATCCACCACGCGGATGTCCGTCAGCGGGAACGGCACGCCCACCGTACCCGGCTTCCGGCTGGGTCCGAACGGGTTGCCCACCGAGATGGGCGAGGTCTCGGTCAGCCCGTAGCCCTCAATCAGGTAGCCACCGGTCGCCCGCTCCCAGGTCTCCACCGTCGCGGCCGGCAGGTTCATGGCTCCGGAGATGGAGTAGCGGATGCCTTTGAGGCTGACGCCCTGCCGGGCCGCCGCGGCCGCGAGCCGGTCGTAAATCGGAGGTACCGCGGGCAGGAAGGTCGCCGGGGACTTCCGGTGCGCCTTCAGCACCAGGTCGACGTCGAACTTGGGAAATAGCACCAGCCTGGCACCGGTACTCAGCGCGAAGGTCATGCACAGGGTCAGTCCGTACGCGTGGAACATCGGGAGCACCGCGTACACGGTTTCGCGCCCGTCCTTGAGGCCCGGCACCCAGGCCCGGCCCTGGGCGGCGTTGGCCTGCAGGTTGGCATGCGTCAGCATGGCGCCCTTGGGCGTGCCGGTGGTGCCGGACGTGTACTGCAGCACCGCCAGGTCCTCCGGCGCGGGCCGCGGGTGCCGCTTCTTCAGTTCGCCGGCGTCAAGGAGGTCGCGCCACGGCAGGACCTGGCGCCGGACGCCGCCGGACTGGCGTGCGGATCTTCCTGCGGACGGTCTTCCTGCGGACAGTTTCCCGGCCGAGAGGGCCGCCCGCGCCCTGCGTGCTGAGGGCAGCGGCAGCCGCAGCGCGAGCCGCTTGCTCAGCGGCATCGCCGGGATCAGCTCGACCGAGACGATGCTACGCAGCGCGACGTCGGCCGGGAGCCGCAGCACCCGGTCCACCGCCTTGTCCCAGACGATCGCGACGGCGGCGCCGTGGTCCTCGAACTGGTGGCGCAGTTCACGGTCAGTGTAGAGCGGGTTGTGCTCGACCACGACGGCGCCGAGCCGCAGGGCGGCGTGGAAGGCGATCACGTGCTGTGGGCAGTTCGGCAGGACCAGGGCGACCCGGTCGCCGGCTTTTACGCCGAGCTTCTTTAGCCCGGCGGCCACCCGGCTGATCTGGGTACCCAGTTCCCGGTAGCTGGTCCGGGCCCCGAAGAACTCCAGGGCCGTCTTGGCTCCGAAACGCCGGACGGAGGAGTCCATCAGGTCCACGAGCGAACCCTTGGGCAGCTTGAGGTTGGCGGGGACTCCCGGGCTGTACTGCTTCGTCCACGGACGGTCCGCCCAAGGGAGGCCGGGGACCGGGGGGCTGGGGGTGGATTTCTTGTTCATGCTCAGTCCTTGCCACTGGGAATGGCGGCGTCCGGCTGGCCGCCCGCCCTCAAGCCGGCCCAAAGTGCCCGCCCGGAAAGCCTACCGGCCCGGGCACCGGCGTCCCGCACACCCGCGGCCGCGGTGCCCGCAGGGGGTGACTTTCGGCCCTAGGGGAGGGGGCGGTTTGCGCGGAAGGTGGGTTTGACGGACTCGGGAACGGAAGCACCATGAAACACGAGCAGCCGACCCTCCGGTTCTTCGGTGCCACCGACACTGTGACCGGTTCCCGCTACATGCTCGAAGCCGGCGGGCGCCGGGTGCTCGTCGACTGCGGGCTCTTCCAGGGCTACAAGCGCAGCCGCGAGCGCAACCGGATGCCCTTTCCTGTTCCGCCGCGGACGATCGACGCCGTCGTCCTCACCCATGCGCACCTGGACCACACCGGCTACGTGCCGGCGCTGGTGCGGGACGGCTTCACCGGACCCGTTTTCGCCACCGACGGCACCACGGACCTGTGCAAGTTGATCCTGCCGGACAGCGGCTACCTGCAGGAGGAGGAGGCCCGCTACGCGGCCCACTGCGGATCCTCACGGCACAGCCCGGCGGTGCCGCTGTACACGGCCGAAGACGCCGTCAAGTCGCTCAACAGCTTCCGGATCCGCGACTTCGACGACCCGCTGGACCTCGGCGGGGGGATGGAACTGACGTTCGTGCCGGCCGGGCACATCCTGGGGGCGGCGCAGGTGCATGTCCGGCTGGGCTCCCAGTCGGTGCACTTCACCGGCGACCTGGGCCGCGCCGATGACCCGTTTATGTACCCGCCCCGGCCGCTGGGCGCCGTCGACGTCCTCGTCACCGAGTCCACCTACGGGGACCGGTTGCACTCCACGCTGGATCCCGAACAGCAGCTCGGGGAGATCATTACGCGGGTCGCCAAGCGCGGCGGGGTGGTGATGTTCGCCGCGTTCGCCGTCGGCCGGGCGGAGACGCTCATGCTGTACCTCTCCAGGCTCCGCCGCAAAAACGCGATCCCGGACATTCCGGTGTACCTGAACAGTCCGATGGCCATCGACGCCTCCGGAATGTACCAACGGCATCCGGAGGAGCACCGGCTCAAACGGGACGAATACGAGAACATGTACAGCATCGCCAAGCTCACCCGCAGCGTGGACGACTCCAAGCTGCTGAACCTGCGCGGCGGGCCGATGATCATCATCTCCGCCAGCGGCATGCTGACCGGCGGCAGGATCCTGCACCACCTCGCCGCCTACGGCCCCGACGCCAAAAACGCCATTGTCCTCAGCGGCTACCAGGCCGGAGGCACCCGCGGCGCCGCGCTGGCTGCGGGGGAACGTGAGCTCCGGATCTACGGGGAGGACGTGAAGATCCGGGCCGAAGTGATCCAGATGGAGAACCTGTCCGCGCACGCCGACACGGACGGCCTGATCAACTGGATGAAGGCGGCGCCGCGGGAGCCGCGGATGACCTACATCACGCACGGCGAACCTGACGCCGCCGACGCGCTGCGGGTCCGGATCAAGCGCGAGCTGGGTTGGCGGGCCCGGGTTCCGGAGCATCTGGAACGGATCGATATCGGGGACCCGCGGTGAACCCGGGCAACGTCACCAAGGCGGCCGTCCTCGGCGAGATCCACTCCCTCGCCCGCCAACTCCGCAGCGACCGCGACCTGGACGGGCTGGTCCGGCGCGCCGCGGAGTGCCGCTTCACCGCGATCGGGGAGGCCTCGCACGGCACCCACGAGTTCTATACCTGGCGGGCCACGCTCAGCCGCCGCCTGATCGAGGAGCAGGGCTACACCTGGATCGGTGTGGAAGGGGACTGGCCGGATTGCTGGCGGCTCAACCAGTGGGTCCGCGGCCTCAGCGGACAGGACCAGGGCGTCCATGCGCTTCTCGCCGGGTTCCAGCGCTGGCCCACCTGGATGTGGGCGAACGAGGAAGTGGCCGGGTTCCTGGACTGGCTGCGCACCTGGAATTCACGCCGGCCCCCGGCGCAACGCGTCGGCTTCTACGGACTGGATGTCTACTCACTCTGGGACTCGCTGCGTGAGATCATCGGCTGGCTCCAAGAGCACCTGCCCGAGGCCGTGCCCGCCGCCATGCGCGCCTGGCAGTGCTTCCTGCCGCACCACGAGGACCCGCACAAATACGCCTGGAGCACGCGGCTGGTCCCGGACTCCTGCGAGGCCGACGTCGTGGCCCTGCTCAGCGAGGTCCGGAGCCGGGTGTTCAGCCCGGGCGACCACGACGAGGAGGCCTTCGACGCCGTCCAGAACGCCGAGGTGGCGGCGAACGCCGAGCACTACTACCGGATCATGGTCCGCGGCGACCGGCAGTCCTGGAACGTCCGGGACCACCACATGGCGGACACCATCGACCGGCTGGCCCGCCACCTGGGCGCGGCGTCCAAGGGCATCATCTGGGAGCACAACACCCACGTGGGCGACGCACGTGCCACGGACATGGCGCAGGACGGGCTGGTCAACGTCGGCCAGCTGCTGCGGGAACGGCATGCCCTCGAAGGGGTCCTGCTGGTGGGCTTCGCCTCCCACCGCGGCACGGTGATCGCCGCGGATGCCTGGGGGACGCCGGAGCGGATCCTGCCGGTGCCCGCCGCGCGCCCCGGCAGCCATGAGGACTTCCTGCACGAGGCGCTGGGGGTGCCCTCCGTGCTGGAGTTCGGCGACGACCGGACCGGCCCATGGCTTTCGACCTGGCTCGGGCACCGGGCCATCGGCGTCGTTTACCACCCGGAGCGGGAACAGGGGAACTACGTGCCGACCCGGATGGGGGAGCGCTACGATGCGCTGATCTGGCTGGAACAGACCGCCGCGCTGCGCCCGGTGCACCACGAAGGGCCGGCCCTCGAGCCTGAGTTCGAGACGGAACCGACCGGCTTCTAGGACCGGGGGCCGGTGAGGGGCTTAAGGCCCTAACCGGCCGCCAGGGGCCGGGGGACACTGAATTGTCGGCAGTGCCTCGGCGCTGCCGGCGAGTCATGCCAAACAGCAGCGGCCGCCCGCAACGGTCTCCGCCGCGGTCTCAGCAGCGGTCACAGAACGGTGCGCTGCCAGGACCACTGTTGGGGTCGCGTCCACGTTCGCGCCACGGAAAAGAGCAGGATTCAGCATGAGTAAACCAATCGTCGTCGGCATCAATGGCTCGGCGGGCAGCGAAGCCGCGCTGGCCTGGGCGCTGAAACGCGCTGCCGCGCACAAGCTCCCGGTCCTGTGCGTCCACGCCGTTGATGACCGCTGGATGTCACCGGACTTCCAGTACCACGAGCTCATCCGGGAATCCGGGATGGAACTGCTGGAAAAGGCCAAAGCCAGTGCAAAAAACCAGGCCCCCGACGTCGACGTTGACGTCCAGCTGCGGCACGGAAGCCCAGGCTCGGGCCTGCGCGAGGCGTCGAAGGAAGCTTCCATGGTTGTCGTGGGCGCCCACGACAAACACTGGATGGACGGCGGACCCATGACGGACCGGGCCCTCCAGATCGTGACCGCCTCGGACAGTCCCGTGGCCGTCATCCCCAGCACCTCGGGCGCCGGCAACCGCGGCGTCGTGGTCGGGGTGGACGGCTCGGAAGAGTCGCTTCAGGCCGTGGCGTTCGCCGCGGCCGAGGCTGACCGCGGCGGGGACGAACTGACCGTCGTCCTGGCTTTCCGCAGCCCGGCCCGCTGGGTTGAGCACCAGCTGCCCGATAGCGGACTCGCCGAGACGATCGTCGAAGAGGACCGGATTGCCTTGGCCGAATCAGTGGCCGGCCTCGGGGACAAGTACCCGGACCTGGTGATCCACCAGCGCCTCGAAACCGACACGGAGCCGGCGAAAGCGCTCACCGACCTGGCGAGGGATGCCCGCCTGCTGGTGATCGGCAGCCGCGGCCGCGGCGGCTTCTCCCGGCTGGTGCTCGGCTCCACGGCCCACGCCGTGCTGTTGAACGTGACGAGTCCCACCGTGGTGACCCGGGTGCACAAGGTCAAGCACGAGGGCTGAGCGCACGGCTAGACCGACAGGACGGCCCCCTCCGCGGAGGGGGTCTTTCCTGTGCCCGGGACCGGTGGGAGGATATTTCAGTGGATTCGCTGTTCAATCTGATCGGCCACAACTGGTGGATGGTCTTTCCGTTGAGCGCGCTCCTGGCCCATTGGGGCCGCTCCCTGGGTAAGGCTTCCGAACGCCGGCACCGCCGCAAAGTGGAGCTATACCGGCTCAGGAACCGTCAGGCCGAGGCGGAAACCGCCGGCCGCAACGAGGTGCAGGCCCTCGTGGACGACCACGACGCCGTCAACCGGCGCTGGCTGGACTACGAACTGGACGTCGGAAAGCTGATCGACTTCCCCATGATGACGGACGTGCGTGAGCCGCTCACCGTCGCGTTCCTGCGCGCCAAACGGGAAGCAGACGGCTTGCGCCCCGAGGGCCCGGGGCGGATCACCACCGCAGCCGGGCTGGCCGAATACCGGGCCGCGGTGCGCGACTTCGAAGTGGCCTTCGACGTCGCCGAGCGCGAAGCACGCCGGATGAAGGACAGCAACTTCACCGGCCCCGAACGCGAGCGGCTGGCCACGGCCCGGATGCTGCTGCGGATCGCCTCAGATGCCGCGGCCACCCCGGCAGAACGGCAGACGGCGTACAAACGGGCCCGGCGCGAACTGGACGGTTTGATCGTGCTGCCGGAGGCCACGCTGGCTTCCCTTGAGGAAAAGATCGCCGGCATGCTCGACGCCGGCCCGACGCGCAGCCGTCCACCCTTCTAATCCGCGGCGGCATCGGCGTGGGCGCACCATGTTTTGCCCAGCAGACATTGGCACGTACGATCTATTGGGTTTCAGGACAGCTTTGGTGAACCGCGCAAGGGATTCCGGCTTACGAACGGATGAACAGTGACCAACAGGGCCGCCACGGGGAATGAAACTGCTGACCGTCGACTCTGCAGATTGGGCAACAGGTGGAAATCACCGTAATGGTGGCGCTCGTCATAACGCTGGCGCTGTTCTTTGACTTTACAAACGGGTTTCACGACACCGCCAACGCGATGGCAACGCCTATCGCGACCGGTGCCATCAAGCCGAAGACCGCCGTCGCCCTCGCGGCCGTGCTGAACCTCGTGGGCGCGTTCCTGTCCACCGAAGTGGCCAAAACGGTGTCCGGCGGCATCATCCGGGAAGGGTCCGACGGCGTCCAGATCACCCCGGACATTATCTTCGCCGGCCTGATGGGCGCGATCCTCTGGAACATGATCACCTGGCTGAAAGGCCTGCCCTCCAGTTCCTCGCACGCGCTCTTCGGCGGCCTGATCGGCGCGGCCATCGCCGGCATCGGCCTGCACTCGGTGAACTTCACCTCGGTACTCCAGAAGGTCCTCCTGCCAGCCGTCTTCGCCCCCGTAATCGCCGCGGCCGTGGCCTACGTCTGCACCCGGCTCGCCTACGCCCTGACGTCCCGGCACGACCCTGAAACCGGCAGCAAGCTCACGCAGAAGCGCGGCGGGTTCCGCACCGGACAGATCTTCACCTCAAGCCTCGTGGCCCTCGCGCACGGCACGAACGACGCGCAAAAGACCATGGGCATCATCACCCTGGTCCTGATCTCGGCCGGCAGCCAGGCACCTGGCACCGGCCCGCAGCTCTGGGTCATCGCCGCCTGCGCCCTCGCCATCGCCGTCGGCACCTACTCCGGCGGCTGGCGGATCATCCGGACCATGGGCTCCGGGCTCACCGACGTCAAGCCGGCCCAGGGCTTCGCCGCAGAGACCAGCACCGCCGCCGCCATCCTGGCTTCCTCCCACCTGGGCTTCGCGCTGTCCACCACCCACGTGGCCTCGGGCTCGGTCATCGGTTCGGGGATGGGCCGCCGCGGCACCACCGTCCGCTGGTCGACCGCCCGGAAGATCGTCGTCGGCTGGCTCTTCACCCTGCCGGCCGCGGGCGTCGTCGGTGCCCTGACGGCGATGCTGGTGCACACCGGCACCGTCGGATTCATCATCGCCGCCGTCGCCGGGACGGCGGCAGTGGTGTACATGTTTGTTGCCTCCCGGAAATCCCACGTCGGCCACCATAACGCCGTCGAGGTCGAAGAGGCCGGTCAGGCCATCCAGTTCGCAAAGAAGAAGGCCGCGGCGGTTAGCCGCAACAACGACTCCAAGGATGGCCGGAAATGAAGTGGCTTGAACTCGTTATGGTAGCGGGGGCCACCCTCGTAGCCGCGGTGACCGTCGTCGTCCTCTACGCCCTCGGCGTCCGGCTGACCGCCATCGCCGGCGATGCCCGGACCAACCAGCCCGGCTGGGTCCGTCCGCTCTCCTACGTCTGCTTCGGGCTCTGCGGCGTTGCAGTGCTCTTCGGGCTGTACCTGATCATCCCGTACTTCAGCAAGTAGGCCGCAGGTAGGCCAGGGTGCCGGAGCGGGCTCTGGGAAAGGGGTCCGCTAGTGGCTACGCTGAGTCCATGCCGAGTTTCCAGTACTTTGTAGCGACCTCCCTGGACGGCTTCATCGCCACCGCGGACGACAACCTGGACTGGCTGCTCCAGTTCGACGGTTTTGAAGGCGGCATGGAGAGCTACGAGGCGTTTATGGCCGATATCGGCGCCATCGTCATGGGCGGCGAAACCTACGCCTGGCTCAAGAAGCATGAAGCGGACAACTGGCCGTACAGCGGAACGCCGAGCTGGGTTTTCACGCACCACGAACTGTCCGCCCCACCGGGAGCGGACGTCACCTTTGTCCGCGGACCGGTGACGGAATTCGTGGAAGACCTGAAGTCCGCAGCCGCTGGCCGGAACGTCTGGGTGGTTGGCGGGGGAGTCCTTGCCGCGCAATTCGCCGACGCCGGCCTGCTGGACGAGCTGATCGTCTCGATCATCCCCGTGGTGCTGGGCAGCGGGAAGCCGCTGCTGCCGCTGGTCCGCCCGACCGCGCCCCTGGAGTTGCTCGCGTCCCGGACCATGGGCCGCGGCATCGTCGAACTCCGTTACCGCGTCGCAGGCGGCGCCTGACCGCTCGGGCCGGCTACCCGGGGATGTCGCGGAGCAGGTTCGTGATCCGTGCGGTGGAAAGCCGGCGGCCCTGTTCATCAGTCATGACAATTTCGTGCGTGGTCAGGGTGCGGCCCAGGTGGATGGCGGTGCACGTACCCGTCACGGTTCCAGATGAGACCGCGCGGTGATGCGTCGCGCTGACGTCGACCCCCAGCGCCTGCCGGCCCGGGCCGGCGTGCATGCCGGCGGCGAAGGAGCCGAGCGTCTCGGCCAGCACCACGTGGGCGCCGCCGTGCAGGATGCCGGCAACCTGCGTGTTGCCCTCCACCGGCATGGTGGCCACGGTGCGTTCCGGGCTCAGCTCCACGAAGTGGATGCCCATCTTGACCACGAGGGCCCCGACGCCCATCCGGCCCAGCCAGCCATGGAGCTCAGCGGGAACCCCGGCGGCTTCCAGCTCGGCGGCGAACGGGGCTGGCGTGAAATTGTCGATCATGGGAACTAGGCTGGCACCTGTGAGCGAAACTACCAAACCGGCCCTTTCCCCTTCCGCGACCGACCTCCTGCCGGCAGCTGAGCCGGAATCAGTGGTCGCAGCCCGGCCCGCGGCAACGACCAGCCGGGCAGCGCAGTCGGTTTCCGCCACCGAGGCCCCCGTGATTCCCATCACGGACCAGCCCCGCCTCCTGGTGCTGGACGGACACTCCATGGCCTTCCGGGCGTTCTTCGCCCTGCCCGCTGACAAGTTCTCCACCGCCACCGGCCAGCACACCAACGCCGTTCACGGATTTACGTCCATGCTGATCAACCTGATCAAGGAGCAGAAGCCCACCCACGTGGCCGTGGCGTTCGACGTCTCCGACGACACCACCCACCGGAAGGCCGAGTATGACGGCTACAAGGGCGGTCGGAATGAGACCCCGCGGGAAATGAGCGGCCAGATCGACCTCATCGACAAGGTCATGGGCGCGTGGGGCATCAAAACCATCAAAATGCCCGGATGGGAAGCGGATGACATCCTGGCCACGCTCGCCGCGATGGGTGAAAAGGCGGGCTACGAGGTGCTGCTGGTCTCCGGCGACCGCGATGCCTTCCAGCTCATCACCGACAACGTGTTTGTGCTCTATCCGCGCAAGGGCGTCAGCGACATTCCCCGGATGGATGCAGACGCCATCCAGGAGAAGTACTTCGTCAGCCCCGCCCAGTACTCGGACCTCGCCGCCCTGGTGGGTGAGACCGCTGACAACCTCCCCGGTGTCCCCGGCGTCGGCCCCAAGACCGCGGCCAAGTGGATCAACCTCTATGGCGGCCTTGAGGGCGTCCTGGAAAACCTCGACGCGATCGGCGGCAAGGTGGGCGATGCCCTGCGCGCCAACGTCGAGGAAGTCAAGCGCAACCGGAGGCTGAACAGGCTCCACACCGACCTTGAGCTGCCCGTCACCCTCGAGGACCTCGCGGACCCGCGGCCGGACCAAGCCGCCCTCGAGGACCTGTTCGATACCCTCGAATTCAAGACCATCCGGACCCGGCTTTTCGCCCTCTACGGCAGTGAAGTGACGGAAGCCGAGCGCGAGAGCCTCGACACCCCGGAATTCGTCACCCCCTCGGACGCGGCCGAACTGGGCGCCTTCCTCGCGGCCGGAGCCGGGAAACGGTCCGCCCTGGCCGTCGACCTGGTGCCCGGCCGGATCGGCGAGGACGCCACCGCGCTGGCAATCGTCCGCGACGACGCCGCCGCCTACATCGACCTGGCCAGCCAGGACGCCGCAGCCGAGAACGTGCTGGCCGGCTGGCTGCGCGACGCCGGATCACCCAAGGTGATGCACGGGTTCAAAGCCGCCCTGAAGGCACTGACCGCCCGCGGCCTGGACCTGGAGGGCGTCGTGGACGACACCTCCATCTCCGGCTACCTGATCCAGCCCGACCGCCGCAGCTACGAGCTCGCTGAGCTGGCACAGCACCACCTCAACATCTCGGTCTCCACCGAGGCCGCCAAGGCCGGCCAGCTGGAGCTGGCGTTCGACGGCGACGACGCCGCCGCGGCGGGTGCGCTGGTCCACGAAGCCGCCGTCGTCCGGGCCCTTAGCCACTACTTCGAATCAGAACTCAAGGAACGGAAGGCCCAGGACCTGCTGACCACCCTTGAACTGCCGGTCAGCCGTGTTCTCGCCACCATGGAACTCGCCGGGATCGCCATCGACATGCAGCGCATGGACGAGCAGCTCGCGGACCTGGCGAAGGTGATCGACCACGCCCAGGAGCTGGCGTTTGCCGCGATCGGGCACGAGGTCAACCTGGGCTCGCCGAAGCAGCTCCAGACCGTCC
Source organism: Arthrobacter sp. KBS0702 (assembly GCF_005937985.2). Classification (NCBI taxonomy): domain Bacteria; kingdom Bacillati; phylum Actinomycetota; class Actinomycetes; order Micrococcales; family Micrococcaceae; genus Arthrobacter; species Arthrobacter sp. KBS0702. Next base: position 1,699,911 of record NZ_CP042172.1, read on the forward strand.
TGTTCGACGAGCTCGGCCTGCCCAAAACGAAGAAGATCAAGTCCGGCTACACCACCGACGCCGCCTCGCTCAAGAACCTGCTGGAAAAGACCGGGCATGAATTCCTGGTCCAGCTGATGGCACACCGTGAGTCATCGAAACTGCGCCAGATGCTGGAGTCGCTGAAGAAATCCGTCACCGAAGACGGGCGCATCCACACCACCTACGCACAGAACGTCGCCGCCACGGGCCGGATCTCGTCCAACAATCCCAACCTGCAGAACATCCCGATCCGCAGCGAGGAAGGCCGCCGCGTCCGAGGTATCTTTGTGGTCAGCGAGGGCTACGAATGCCTGCTCTCCGCAGACTACTCGCAGATCGAAATGCGAATCATGGCGCACCTCTCCGGCGACGCCGGCCTGATCCAGGCGTACAAGGATGGCGAGGACCTGCACCGTTTCGTCGGCTCCAACATCTTCCACGTCCCCACCGACCAGGTGACCAGTGCGATGCGCTCCAAGGTCAAGGCGATGTCCTACGGCCTCGCGTACGGTCTGACCTCGTTCGGCCTGTCCAAGCAGCTGGAGATTTCCGTGGACGAGGCACGGACCCTGATGAAGGACTACTTCGACCGGTTCGGCGCGGTGCGCGACTACCTTCGCGGCGTTGTGGACCAGGCCCGGATCGACGGTTACACCGCAACGATCGAGGGCCGGCGCCGTTACCTGCCGGACCTGACCAGCACCGACCGCCAGCTGCGGGAGAACGCGGAGCGTATCGCGCTGAACTCGCCGATCCAGGGCTCGGCGGCGGACATCATCAAACGGGCCATGCTGGGTGTGTCCGGCGCGCTGGCCGAGCAGGGCCTGAAATCGCGGATGTTGCTGCAGGTCCATGATGAACTGGTCCTCGAAGTCGCCAAGGGCGAACGCGAGGCCGTCGAGAAGCTGGTCACGGAACAGATGGGTTCCGCTGCGCAGTTGTCGGTTCCGCTCGAGGTGCAGATCGGCATCGGCACCAGCTGGTACGAGGCCGGCCACTAGGGGCGTTGGTCTTCCGGTTCCGGCCGGACGGTCTTTTTTCAATTCTTTCAAGGTTGCAGGAATTTCCCGGGGGGAAGCACGTGGTAGAGCAGTACGAGATCAGGCGGTTCACGCCAGCGGCCAAAGAGGACCCGGCGTACCCGGAGTCGGTCGCGTGGATGCGGGCTGTCGCCTTCGGCTTCCACGACGCCCGCCGCAGCGACGAGCGGGTGGACCGTGGCCTAGAGATGCAGCGCGCCGACGGGCGCGTGATGACCGGCGCCTACCAGACCGGGCCCGTCGCCGACCATTCCCTCGGCGCCGACATTCCGGTGGCGACCTTCGGCACGATGAACAAGACCCTGAATATCGGCTTCGGGCGGCTCCTTGACACGCGGCTCGTCACCGCCGTCACCGTGCGGACCTCGCACCGCCGCCGCGGACTGTTGCGCCGCATGATGGCCGAGGACCTGGGGATGGCGCGGCAGGAGGGCCTGGCGATGGCGGCCCTGACCGCCTCGGAAGCCTCCATTTACGGCCGCTTCGGTTACGGCGTCGCGACGTCGGAACAGTCGATCAAGGTCGACACGAGTGCCCGTTTCCTCGTGAACCACACCCCGGTCGGCAGTGTGGAGGTGGCCGATCCCAAGGTTCTGCTTGAGCTGGCCCCGGTGATTTTCGACCGCCTGCACCGCCTGACGCCAGGCTCCATCGGACGGCACGAGTTCTACCGGCAGTTCGTCTCCGGTTCCATCAGCCGGGACGACGGCGAGGACCCCAAGGTCAAGGTCGCGCTGCACTACGGCCCCGACGGCGACGTCGATGGCTATGTGTCCTACAAGTTCGGGGGCTGGTCCAGCACCCCGTACACGATGGAGATCGTTGACCTGGTAGCGGCCACCCGGGCCGCTTACCTGGAACTATGGCAGTACCTCGGGGCCATCGACCTCGTTGAACGCGTCACGTGGGACGAGGCACCGGTTGACGACCCATTGAAATGGGCCCTCAGCGATCCGCGCTGCGTTGACGCTTCGGAGCCCCGGGACATGCTCTGGCTGCGGATCCTGGACGTGCAGAAGGCCCTGACGGCACGCCACTATCCGGCCGACGGCCGGCTGGTCCTCAAAGTGGCTGATCCGCTCGGCCTGACCGGCGGGACGTTCGCGCTGGAGGTGGACGGGGGCGCCGCCGACGTCACGGAAACGGAAGACGACGCCGTGGACCTTGAACTGGACGTGGCTGCGCTGTCCTCGTTCTACCTCGGGGGCGTGCACCCGGTGACCCTGGCCGACTCGGGGCGGATCCGCGAGCACACGCCGGGCGCAGCGTTCCTCGCTGCCCGGATGTTCGCCGTCGAACGCGCGCCGCACTGCCTGACCCACTTCTAAGCTGTCGTCACCCGACCGCTGACATCAGCAAAAGGAATACTCGTGGGGGATTTGCCTCGACCAGCCCTGCGCGGGCGCCGCTCCGTCCTGATCGGAATGGGCGCCCTCGCCGCCGGCGTCATGGTTGATGCCGTCGTACCGCTCCGTGCCCAGGGGGCCCGGAATTTGACGCCGGCGCGGAACGCCGGGCCGGCCGCCGGCCTGGGCGCCGCCCTGGGCGCCGCGGAGAACGGGTTAGACCCTGCACCGGCGGGCACGCCTGCGTCGACGCCGCCCGCCGGGACGGGGGAGGCACGCCGCCGGCCACCGCGCCCGCCGCCGAGTCGGCGGGTCCCACCAGGCCGGTGCCGCCGGCCGCCGTCGACCCCGGGCCCGCCGCCGTCGGAACCGCACCGCCGCCGGTCCCGGCGCGGCCGGCTCCGACCGAGGCGGAGGTGGTGGCGGAATTCTCCGGCCGCCGTCCCACCGACTGGGGACTTGCCGTGGCCGGGGTTATCACGTCGACCCCCGCGGCCCAGCTGGCCCTGACGTTCGATGCCTGCGGCGGCCCCGGCGGCGCCGGCTGCGACCACCGGCTGCTGGACACGCTGCGGCGCCTGGGCGTCCCGGCCACCCTCTTCGTCAACCAGCGCTGGATTGAGGCGAACCCTGGTGTGGCGCGTGAACTGGCCGCCGACCCGCTGTTCGAACTCGCCAACCACGGCTCCAGGCACTGCCCCCTCTCCGTCACCGGGAAACGCGCTTACGGCATCCCCGGCACGTCCGACGCCGGTCAGGTCTACCGCGAGATCATGGACAACCAGGCGGTGCTCCGGAGCCTGACCGGCAGGCCGCCGCGGTTCTTCCGGCCGGGAACCGCCTACTATGACGACGTCGCCGTCGCGATCACGCGGCGCACCGGCCTGCTGCCGGTGAACTTCAGCGTCAATGCCGACGCCGGCGCAACGCTGCCGGCCCCGGCCGTCGCCGCGGCGCTGGCCAAGGCCTCAGGAGGTGACATTGTGATTGCCCACTTCAACAGGCCAGGAAGCGGCACTGCGGCCGGGTTTGAGCAGGCGCTTCCCCGGATGCTGGCGCATGGAACGGCGTTTGCGCAGCTCGGCCGGGTGTTGCCGGCGGGCGCCGTCGCGCTTTGACCGGCGTTGGCGTATCCGACTAGACTAAACGGGCGTGTACTACGTGCGCGCATTCAATCCACAAAATCAGGATGACCCGGCGGATCGCCTTTGATGTGCCGTGTTCTCCACCCGTGTCGCCGACGCGGGCGGGACGGTTTGCCTGACCGACTAACTATCCACAACGGAGCCCCTACTACATGACCATCACCTCCACCGAGAAGCCCGGTACCCCCGTAGTCGCGATTAACGACATCGGTACCGCTGAGGACTTCCTCGCAGCAGTCGACGCCACCATCAAGTACTTCAACGACGGGGACCTCGTCGAAGGTACCGTCGTCAAGGTCGACCGCGACGAAGTTCTGCTCGACATCGGTTACAAGACCGAAGGTGTCATTCCCTCCCGCGAGCTTTCCATCAAGCACGATGTTGATCCCGGAGACGTCGTCTCCGTTGGCGATCTCGTCGAAGCCCTGGTGCTCACCAAGGAAGACAAAGAAGGCCGTCTGATCCTCTCCAAGAAGCGTGCTCAGTACGAGCGTGCCTGGGGCGACATCGAGAAGGTCAAGGAAGAAGACGGCGTCGTCACCGGTACCGTCATCGAGGTTGTCAAGGGTGGTCTTATCCTCGACATCGGCCTGCGCGGCTTCCTGCCCGCATCGCTCGTCGAGATGCGCCGTGTGCGCGACCTTGCTCCGTACATCGGTCAGCAGATCGAAGCCAAGATCATCGAGCTGGACAAGAACCGCAACAACGTTGTGCTGTCCCGCCGTGCCTGGCTCGAGCAGACCCAGTCCGAGGTCCGCTCCACGTTCCTCAACAAGCTGGAAAAGGGCCAGGTCCGTCCGGGCGTCGTTTCCTCCATCGTCAACTTCGGTGCCTTCGTGGACCTGGGCGGCGTAGACGGCCTGGTTCACGTTTCCGAGCTGTCCTGGAAGCACATCGACCACCCGTCCGAGGTTGTCGAAGTTGGCCAGGAAGTCACCGTCGAGGTTCTCGAAGTCGACCTGGACCGCGAGCGTGTTTCCCTGTCGCTCAAGGCCACGCAGGAAGACCCGTGGCAGACCTTCGCCCGCACCCACGCCCTCGGCCAGGTTGTTCCGGGTAAGGTCACCAAGCTGGTTCCGTTCGGCGCGTTCGTTCGCGTTGAAGACGGCATCGAAGGCCTGGTCCACATCTCCGAGCTCGCCGTGCGCCACGTTGAGCTGGCCGAGCAGGTTGTCTCCGTTGGCGACGAGCTGTTCGTCAAGGTCATCGACATCGACCTCGAGCGCCGCCGTATCTCGCTGTCCCTTAAGCAGGCCAACGAGGGTGTCGACGCTGACTCCACCGAATTCGATCCGGCTCTTTACGGCATGGCCGCAGAGTACGACGAAGAGGGCAACTACAAGTACCCGGAGGGCTTCGACCCGGAGTCCAACGAGTGGCTTGAAGGCTACGAGACGCAGCGCGCCGCCTGGGAGCAGCAGTACGCTGACGCCCAGACCCGCTGGGAAGCCCACAAGAAGCAGGTTGCCCAGCACGCTGCCGACGACGCTGCTGCTGCAACGTCCGGCGAGAGCGACTCCGGCACCACCAGCTACTCCTCCGAGCCGGCTGCCGCCGAGACCGGTGCAGGCACGCTTGCTTCGGACGAGGCCCTTGCCGCTCTGCGCGAGAAGCTGACCGGCAACTAATTGCCACCGGCCCGGGTTGCTCCGGGCCACCCCAAGCGGGTCCCTGCCACGTGCAGGGGCCCGCTTTTGGGTTAAGGGGCATGTTTCCGGGCGTGGAGACATGCCCAGTCCTCTCGACCAGGAGCGGGGTGCCCGGTGGAGCAGGGATGGCGTTGCGACGGTTCAGGGTGCGGACAGGATCCGGTCCGTGGCTGCGTCGGGGACTCCGCCGAAGTATTCATCCAGGATCTGTTTGAACACGGGCTCGTCGGGTGCGGCCCGGAGGAACAAGGTCGACGACGAGTGCAGCTTTCGGGCGTCGATCCCGCCGAAGATCTGCTCGGCGCTGCGATCCTCGAGGGCGAGGACTGCCCGGAAGCACTCCAACAGGCGCGCACCCAGCAGCGGATGGCGCAGATAGGCCCGTGCCTCATCCAAGGAGGAAAGGGCATACCTCTGCGAGGTCGGGCTCATTCCGAGGCCGGCGATCTGCGGGAAGATGAACCACATCCAGTGGCTTCGCTTGCTTCCGCCGCGAAGCTCCGAGAGGGCGCGCTGGTAGGTTCCGGCAGAGTCCTGGGCGTCCACGAAACGAGATAGCTCGAAAGGGTCATCCACGTCTGTTCTCCTCGTCTGGCCGATCACACGGGTCCCGCCGCTACCCGGCCGCATGCCGGGAGTGCGGCCTCCCCTTCATCCAAGCACTCAGCTGGCCCCGGCGACAGCTACCCGCCGCCCTGGTCCCAGCGTGTTGGCCCAGGCTCGACCGGTTGCGCCGGGCATGTCCATCCCTGGGCCCGAACGTTGGACATAGTGCCATCATGCTCATTCCCCGCGCCTGAAGATGGGCATGCCCGTTGCTTGGGGCTGGCGTTGGAGATGCCCGGCGGGGTGAAACGGCCTTGGCCGGGCATGTCCATCCCAGGGTCTGAACGTTGGACAGAGTGCCATCATGCTCCTTCCCCGCGCCGGAAGATGGGCATGCCCATTGCTTGGGGCTGGCGTTGGAGATGCCCGGCCGGGCGAAACGGCCTCGGCCGGGCATGTCCATCCCTGGGCCTGAAGGTTGGACAGAGTGCCATCATGCTCCTTCCCCGCGCCGGAAGATGGGCATGCCCATTGCTTGGGGCTGGCGTTGGAGATGCCCGGCGGGGTGAAACGGCCTTGGCCGGGCATGTCCATCCCTGGGACCGAACGTTGGACAGTGTGCCATCATGCTCGTTCCCCGCGCCGCGAGATGGGCATGCCCGTTGGATCGGGCTGGCGACGGACATGTCCATCCTTTGCCGCCGCAGGCCCTACCCGAGCTTGACCCGTGCCTTAACCCGCTGGCCGTCGACGGCGAGAGCGGCGCCGGCAGCCCGCAGCAGGGCCTGCGCGGCGGCGTTGCCGGGGGTCGTTTCCGCCTCCAGCAGGTCTGCACCGGCGGCCGCGGCCTCGGCCTTGACCAGCCGCAGCGCCTCACCGCCGATGCCGCGGCCGCGGAAGCTCCGCCCGAGCCAGAGGCCGGTCTCCAGTGCCCCGCCGTCGTGTGCGAACGGCCCCGTCCCGGTCCCGGGGACCCGGGCCAGCCGGATGGAGCCGGCCAGTTCGCCGTCGGCGGTGACCGCCCAGGACTTCTGCCGAGCCGGGCCGTCGAGGCCCGCCGCCGCAGCATGGTGATAGGCGCGGAACCAGCTGATCCTTTCGGTGTTCCAGCCCGCTGCTGTCCCCAACGGCGGGGTGACCTCGTCGGCGTCGGCGTCGTGCAGGGCCCCCCCCAGCAGCCGCTCCAGCACCTGGTCCGTCACATCCACCAGCGCCACCACGGGCACCTGCTCAGCTGATGGCGACATCGATCCACTCCGTTTCCCCGGGCAGCAGCGCCGCGCTCCCGGCCGTAAGTGCCCCGAGGCGGTCGGCTGCCAGCGCCAGACCATCAGGCTCGTCCGGCAGGGCCAGCCGGAGAACCGTCGTCTGCGCATCATAGCTGGCGCCCGCCATCACGTAGCCCGCCGCGCGCAAGTCGTTTTCGAGCCGGCCCGCGGAGGCATGCGGCACCCGCACATCGCAGATCCGCAGCCGTTGCCGGCGCACGAGCGGCGCCAGCGCCAGCGCGGAGGAAACGGATTCGGAATAGGCGCGGACCAGACCTCCGGAACCCAGCAGGATCCCGCCGAAATAGCGGACCACGACGGCGGTCGCGTCGCTGAGGTCCGTCACGCCGGGGGCGGTTTCGCGCTTGACCAGTGCCTCCAGCATTGGGAGGCCGGCCGTGCCGGAGGGTTCGCCGTCGTCGCTGGAGCGCTGTACCTCGCGGTCGGGGCCGAGCACGAACGCCGAGCAGTGGTGGCGGGCGTCGTGGAACTCTCGGCGCAGCGAGGCGACCAGGGAACGGGCGCTCTCCTCGTCGCCGGTGCGCCGGAGCACGGTAATGAAGCGGGAGCGCTTGATCTCCAGCTCATGCCGGAACCCGGCGCCGGCCGCCAGGGTCGTGTAGACGGTGGCCCTGCTTTCCGGGGAAACCGCGTCGTCTGGCACCGGTTCAGTTTAGTCTGGTGGAGTGCTGAAGATCGGTTTGACGGGCGGCATCGCCTCAGGGAAGTCAGTGGCTGCCTCGCGGCTGCGCGAGCTCGGGGCGGTCCTGGTCGACGCGGACGCGCTGGCCCGGGAAGTGGTGGAGCCGGGCACGCCCGGACTGGCGCGGGTGGTGGAGGCCTTTAGCGCCTCCGTCCTGGGCCCCGACGGCAGGCTTGACCGTCCCCGCCTGGGCGCCCTTGTCTTCGGCAACCCGGAGCGCCTCGCGGTGCTGAACGGCATCATCCACCCGCTCGTCAGGGAACGCGCCGCCGCCCTCGCCGCGGCCGCCCCGAAAGGCGCCGTCCTAGTCCAGGACATCCCGCTCCTGGTCGAGACCGGCCAGGGCGTGAACTTCCACCTCGTGGTGGTGGTCGACGCCCCCGAAGATGTCCGGGTTCGTCGGATGATGGAGCATCGGAAGATGACGGCCGAGGAGGCCCGCTCCCGGATGGCGGCCCAGGCCACGCGGGAGGACCGGCTGGCGGCCGCCGACGTCGTCCTGGACAACTCCGGCACCAAGGACGAACTGCGGGACGCAGTGGACCGGCTGTGGGGGCACCGCCTGCAGCCGTTCGCGGAGAACCTCGCCAAGGGCCAGATGGCCGCGCGCACCGGCGGGCCCGTGCTCAGTCCCGCCAACCCCGACTGGCCGGCCCAGGCAGCCCGGGTGATCGGCCGCCTGCAGGCGGTGGCACCGCAGGACATCCTCGCCGTGGACCACATCGGGTCGACGGCCGTCCCGGGCCTGGACGCCAAGGACGTGCTGGATCTTCAGCTCACTGTCCCGGACCTGGCGACGGCGGACCGCCTCGAACCCCTGCTGGCCGCGGCCGGCTTCCCGCGCTGGCCGGGCATTGGCGCGGACAACCCCAAACCCGCGCACCCCGACCCGGCCGACTGGGACAAGCGCGTCCATGGCAATGCGGACCCCGGCCGGCCCGTGAACCTGCACGTCCGGGCCGCCGGGTCGCCGGGCTGGCGTTACGCCCTGTGCTTCCGCGACTGGCTGCGCGACGACCCGGCCGCCCGCGCCGATTACCTCGCGGAGAAGCGGCGCGCGGCACGGCGGCACGGCGTGGACAAGTCCACCGCGGGCTACGCGGCCGATAAAGAGGACTGGTTCACGGACTACGCCGCTCCGCGGATGGAAGAGTGGGCCCGGCGCACGGGCTGGCTGCCGCCGTCGTATGCCTCCGCCAGACCGTCCGGTACAGCCCAAAGCTGAATCAGGGGAACCCTGTCACAGGGCGGCGGTAGATTAGATACATGAGCCTTGCCCAGGAAATCAACCGTGTTGTGGCGCCCTTCGAGGTCATCAGCGAGTTCCAGCCCGCGGGGGACCAGCCCGCCGCGATCGCCGAACTGACCGAGCGCATCAAGAACGGCGAGAAGGACGTGGTGCTGCTCGGCGCCACCGGTACCGGCAAGAGCGCGACGACGGCGTGGCTGATCGAACAGGTCCAGCGCCCCACCCTCGTGATGGTGCAGAACAAGACGCTCGCCGCCCAGCTCGCCAACGAATTCCGTGAGCTGCTGCCCAACAACGCGGTGGAATACTTCGTCTCGTACTACGACTACTACCAGCCCGAGGCCTACGTCGCCCAGACGGACACCTTCATCGAGAAGGACTCGTCCGTCAACGAGGAAGTCGAGCGGCTCCGGCACTCCGCCACCAACGCGCTGCTGACCCGCCGTGACGTGATTGTGGTGGCCACTGTCTCCTGCATCTACGGTCTGGGCACCCCGGAGGAATACATCGCCGGCATGGTGACCCTCCGCAAGGGCGCCGAAATGAACCGCGACGACCTGCTCCGGAAGTTCGTCTCCATGCAGTACACCCGCAACGACATGGACTTCCACCGCGGCACGTTCCGGGTCCGCGGCGACACCGTGGAGATCATTCCGATGTACGAGGAGCTCGCGATCCGGATCGAGTTCTTCGGCGACGAGATCGAGAACATCTACACCCTGCACCCGCTGACCGGCGAGGTGCTCCGGGACGAGACCGAAATGTACGTCTTCCCCGCCTCGCACTACGTGGCAGGTCCGGAACGGATGGCCCGCGCGATCAAGCGGATCGAGGACGAGCTCGCTGACCGGCTCAAGGTCCTGGAGAGCCAGAACAAGCTCGTTGAGGCCCAGCGGCTCCGGATGCGCACCACCTACGACCTGGAAATGATGCAGCAGATGGGATTCTGCAACGGCATCGAGAACTACTCCTCGCACATCGACGGCCGCGCCCGGGGGACCGCGCCGCACTGCCTCATCGACTACTTCCCGGATGACTTCCTCCTGGTGATCGATGAATCCCACGTCACCGTGCCGCAGATCGGCGCCATGTACGAGGGCGACATGTCCCGCAAGCGGAACCTCGTGGACCACGGCTTCCGGCTGCCCTCGGCGATGGACAACCGGCCGCTCAAGTGGGACGAGTTCCAGGAACGCGTCGGCCAGACCGTCTACCTGTCCGCGACCCCGGGCAAGTTCGAGCTCGGCAAGTCGGACGGCTTCGTGCAGCAGATCATCCGGCCCACCGGCCTGATCGATCCCGAGGTGATCGTGAAGCCCACCAAGGGCCAGATCGATGACCTGCTGGGCGAAATCCGGACCCGCACCGCGAAGAACGAGCGAGTCCTCGTCACCACGCTGACCAAGCGGATGGCCGAGGACCTCACCGACTACCTGCTCGGCCACGGCGTGAAGGTCGAATACCTGCACTCCGACGTCGACACGCTGCGCCGCGTGGAGCTGCTCCGCGAACTGCGGATGGGCGTCTTCGACGTCCTGGTCGGCATCAACCTGCTCCGCGAAGGCCTCGACCTCCCGGAGGTGTCCCTCGTGAGCATCCTGGACGCGGACAAGGAGGGCTTCCTGCGCTCCTCGACCTCCCTGATCCAGACCATCGGCCGCGCCGCCCGCAACGTGTCCGGCCAGGTGCACATGTACGCGGACAAGATCACCGACTCCATGGCCCACGCCATCGACGAAACGAACCGGCGCAGGGCCATCCAGGTGGCCTACAACACGGAGAAGGGGATCGATCCCCAGCCGCTGCGGAAGAAGATCGCGGACATCACCGACCAGCTGGCCAAGGAAGATGCGGACACCCGGGAGCTGCTGGCCAGCGCGGGCAAGACGCGCGGCAAGGGCAAGGGCAGCTCCAAGGTCCGGGCCGACGGGCTCGCGGCGGCCCCGGCGGAAGACCTAGTCGGCCTGATCGAACAGTTGACCGAGCAGATGCACGCCGCGGCCGGGGAGCTGCAGTTCGAGCTGGCGGCCAGGCTCCGCGACGAGGTTGGCGAGCTCAAGAAGGAACTGCGCCAGATGCAGTCGGCCGGACACGCCTAGGGTAGAGTAGATCGAACGTAGGGGAGTATCCCAAGCGCTACGATCGTCAACACGCAGGGCACAGACGCCATGCCGGGCGTAGCGGGCAGCAAGGCAGCACCGGAGGTCAATGGCCCGGGCGCGGCGGCTAAGCCGGAGAGACTTACACCTCCTAGTTGTGCCCTGCGAAAGGTATCTACGTGCCTGAACTTCCCGTCTGGTTCGAGATCGGCTCCTTCGTCGTTCTCGGCATCATCCTCGCCATCGACCTGCTCCTGGTGCTGAAGCGGCCGCATGAGCCCTCCATGAAGGAAGCAGGCCTGTGGGTCTCCTTCTACATCGCCCTGGCGCTCGTGTTCGCCGGAGCCATGTTCCTCTTCACCGGCCCGGAATACGGCGGGCAGTTCATCGCCGGCTGGGTGACGGAATACAGCCTCAGCATCGACAACCTCTTCGTCTTCATCATCATCATGGCCCGCTTCTCGGTACCCCGTAAGTACCAGCAGGAAGTGCTGATGGTGGGCATCATCATCGCCCTGGTCCTGCGCGGCATCTTCATCCTGCTCGGCGCAATCGTGATCGAGCAGTTCAGCTGGGTCTTCTACATCTTCGGCGCGTTCCTGCTCTGGACCGCATGGAAGCAGGCCCAGGACGAGGGCGAGGACGAGGAAGACAAGGAAAACCCGCTGATCGCCCGGATCCGCCGGATCCTGCCGATGTCGGAAAAGTTCGACGGCGGCAAGCTCCGCACCGAGGTCGACGGCAAGAAGGTCTTTACCCCCATGCTGATCGTCTTCGTGACCATCGGCATGACCGACCTGCTCTTCGCGGTGGACTCGATTCCCGCGATCTTCGGCCTCACCCAGAGCGCGTTCATCGTCTTCACCGCCAACATCTTCGCCCTGATGGGCCTGCGCCAGCTCTACTTCCTGCTCGGCGGCCTGATGAACCGGCTGATCTACCTCAAGCACGCGCTCTCCGTCATCCTCGCCTTCATCGGCGTCAAGCTGGTGCTGCACGCCATGCACGTCAACGAACTGCCCTTCATCAACGGCGGCAAGCACATCGAATGGGCTCCGGAGATCCCCACCTATGTTTCGCTCGCGGTGATCATCGGCACCATCATCATTGCCGTCATCGCCAGCCTGGTCAGCTCCAAGGCCTCCAAGGCCAAGCTGGACGCCCGGCTCGAAGAGGACTCACGCAAGAGCCTCACCGACGCCGAGTAGTCCCCGGCGCAGCCCGGCGCACGCCGGGCTGCCGGCCACGGGCTAAGCTCGGATCGTGAAAATCTTTGACGCCGCCGCTGCGGCCGGAACGGCGCTGGACCCGCAACGGGTGCAGCGCCGTACCGTTGTTGTGCTCAGTGCCGCCCAACTCCTCAGCGGCGTGGGCAGCGGGGCCAGCCTGTCCGTCGGCTCGCTGCTGGCCGTCCAGCTCGCCGGGTCCAATGCCTGGGCGGGCTCGGTCACCACCACCATGACGCTGACGGCGGCGCTGACGGCCCTTCCACTGGCCGGGCTTGCCGGCCGGCGGGGGCGCCGTGCCGCCCTCGGGACCGGGCTGCTCTCCGCGATGACCGGCGCCCTGCTGGTAATCCTGGCAACCGTCACCACAGCCTTCCCGGTACTGCTGCTGGGCGCCGCCCTGCTGGGCCTCGGCACGGCGGCCAACCTGCAGGCACGCTTCGCCGCCGTCGACCTGGCCGACCCGGAGCACCGCGGACGCTCGCTCGCGATCGTGGTCTGGGCGGTGACGGTCGGGGCGGTGGCCGGGCCCAACCTGATCCAGCCCGGCGCACTCGTGGGCCAGGCACTCGGCCTGCCGCCGATCTCCGGGCCCTTTGTATTTTCGACGGCGGGACTGGCCCTGGCCGCGTTGCTGCTGTTGATCGGGCTCCGCCCTGATCCGCTGCTGCTGGCCGCCCGGCTGCGCAGCACCACAGAGGAGCCGGCGAAAGGGACCACCGGCAGCCGGGGGAGGCACGCGCTTCGCAACGGGCTCCGGGCCGTGCGGGCCGCACCGCGCGCCCGGCTTGCGCTGCTCGCTGTCGTCGCCGCGCACGGCTGCATGGCCGCCGTGATGTCCATGACGCCGCTGCACCTGCAGTTGCTCACCGAAGGACCGCTGGCGGGGCATCCGGCCGAACACGCCCATGCCGCCAGCACCGACGTTTTTGTCCTGATCGGTTTCACCATTTCGCTTCACATCGCCGGCATGTACGCCCTCTCACCCGTAATGGGCTGGCTCACCGACCGGGTCGGCCGGCTTCCGGTGATCCTGCTGGGCCACGGGCTGATCCTGCTGGCCGTCTGCGTCGCGGGCTTCGGCCAGGCCCAGCCGGTGCTGGTCACGACCGGGCTGGTCCTGCTGGGGCTCGGCTGGTCCGCGGCCACCATCGCCGGATCCACGCTGCTTGCGGAGAGCGTCGCGGCCGGGGACCGGGTCCTAGTCCAGGGCGTGTCCGACACCCTGATGGGCGTCGCCGGCGCCGTGGGGTCGGGCTTCGCCGGCCTCGTGATGAGCGGCGTCGGCTACCAGGGGCTCAACCTTGTGGCGGCAGCCGTGGCCGCCGCGGTGCTTGGCGCCGTTATACCGGCGGCCGCCCGGTCCCGCCGCAGCCCGGAGCCGGCCGCCGGCTGAGGCCCCGTCCCCGGGAGTGTCAGCCCCGCGAGCCCCGGCCCCGGAAGCGTCAGCCCGTGGCGGCGCGGGCCATGCGGAGCAGCCGGCCGAAGATGGCCTCGCCGTCGTCCGCGATGCCGTCGTGGTGGAACTCATCCGATTCCCACACTTGCAGGCCGCGGACGGCGGCGGCAGTCTCCAGCGAGAGGTCGCGGTCCACGTAGATGTCGTCGCTGTACACGGCCGCCGCCACCGGAACGGTGTTGAGCGCGAGCCGCTCCGGGTCGTAGAGCGGCTTCCAGTCGTCCTTCTCGGCCAGTAGCTGGGCCACCGTGCGGAGGGGGCGGAGCGCCGGGTCCTGGTCGAAGTACCACGGGTAGACCATCTCGCCGGTCAGCAAGGGGGCCGGGACGTCCGGTCGGAACTCCGGGTAGTCCTGGAGCACCCGTAGCGCTGCCCAGTCCGTGGCCTCGCCCTGGCCGTAGATGGACTCGTGCATGAGGGCGTAGAGCGGGTTTGAGGCGCGCGAGACGAGGCCGCGGACCTGCTCCAGGAACGCGTCGGAAAGGCGTTCGCCCTCGGGCGTGCTGACGAACGCGTCCTCGAGCAGGTGGTGCAACCCGTCCACCCGCGTGTTGCCGCCGAGGTAAGAACCCACCATCTGGAACCGTTCCACGGTCAGCCTGCTGCCGTCGGGCAAGAGTTCTTCCGCGTCGCGAAGGTGCCGGGCGATGCGGTTGACCTGCTCCCGGTCCTGCGGGTACCAGCCGAAGTATTCGGCGTTGCGCGACGCCACACGCCGAAAGGTCGCCTGGTAGACGCGGTCCGCCGGGCCGGCCAGGGGCGGGAGGCCGCCGGTGATCAGGGCCTCGCGCAGGCCCTCCGGGGCGAACGACAGGTAGCTCAGCGCGCAGAAGCCGCCATAGCTTTGGCCGTAGATGGTCCAGGGGGCGGCGCCGAGGGCCGTGCGGATCGCTTCCGCGTCAGCCACGATCGAGTCGGCGCGGAAGTGTTCCAGGTACCGTGCCTGGTCCAGGTCGCTGCCGCGCAAGGGCAGGGTGTTTCGGTCGATGGGGGAGGAGAGCCCAGTGCCGCGCTGGTCCAGCATCAGGATCCGGAAGTCCTTGGCCGCGGCCTTGCTCCAGCCGCCCAGCGTGGGGAAACGGTTTCCGCGCCCGCCGGGGCCGCCCTGCAGATACAGCAGCCACGGCAGCTCCGCGGCTGCCTCCGCGCTGTGGTCGGCCGAGACGTACTCGCGGGCGAAAACCGTGATCGTCTCACCGCCGGCTGCGAAGTGGTCTAGCGGCACCTCGAAGTAGTGCTCTGCGGTGCGCATCCCGCGGTAGTCGTGCCGGGCCTTGACGATGTGCGGGACCCGGGCTGTCTCAGTCGCCGTGGTCTCAGCCACGGGCGTCCGCCGTCCGGGCGCTGCCGAACGCCTCCAGGGCGTCGCCGGTCAGGCGGAAGGTGGACCATTCAGCCATCGGGGCTGCCCCAAGGTTCCGGTAGAACGCGATCGAGGGCTCGTTCCAGTCCAGCACGCTCCACTCCACCCGGGCGTAGCCTCGCTCGACCGCGGTGGCGGCCAGGTGCTGCAGCAGCGCCTTCCCGTGCCCGGCTCCGCGGGCTTCCGGCATCACGTACAGGTCCTCCAGGTAGATTCCGTGCACACCTTCCCAGGTGGAATAGTTCAGGAACCACAACGCGAAGCCCTGCACGGCGCCGGCCTCGTTCTCGGCCATGGTTGCGTACACCCGCGGGTTCTCGCCAAACAGCACTTCCGCGAGCATCTCCGGCGTGTTCCGGACGGCATCCGGTTCCTTCTCGTAGATGGCCAGGTCGTGGATCATCTGCAGGATGGCGGGGACGTCGTAGGCGGTGGCCGGGCGGATTACAGTCATGACCCGAGTTTACTAGCGGCTACAACCGGTTCACGTCGGTTACGCGGACGACGGCGGTGCCGGTTTCGTCCGAGGCGGCCAGGTCCACCACGGCGGAGATGCCCCAGTCGTGGTTGCCGGCCGGGTCATCGAAGATCTGCCGCACCTTCCACGTGCCGGCCTCCTCGGTGATGATCAATAGCCCGGGCCCGCGTGCGTCCGGGCCGGTGCCGATGTCCGCGTGCTCCTCGAAGTAGTCGTCCAGCGCGTCTTCCCAGCGCTCCGCATCCCAGCCGGAGCCGCCGTCGAGCTCGCCCAGGGTGGTGGCGGCCTCGTCGGCGAACAGCTCCACCCGGCGGAACATTTCGTTGCGCACCATCACCCGGAATGCCCGGATGTTCGAGGTCAGCGACGGCGGCGGAGGCGGCGGGGCGTCGTGCGGGGTCGGGGCGGCGCCCGAGGTGAGTTCCTCCCATTCGTCCAGGAGGCTGGAGTCCACCTGGCGGACCAGCTCGCCGAGCCAGGCGATGAGGTCCTCGAGATCCTCGCGCAGCGCATCCTGCGGCACGGTCTGCCGGAGCGCCTTGAAGCCGTCGGCCAGGTAGCGCAAGACGATGCCCTCGGACCGGGCCAGGCCGTAGAACTGCACGAACTCGCCGAAGTTCATGGCCCGCTCGTACATGTCCCGGATCACGGACTTTGGCGCGAGCTCGAAGTCACCGATCCACGGGGCCGCCTTGCGGTACACCTCGAACGCCTCGCCGAGGATCTCCGCGAGCGGCTGCGGGTAGCTGACATCCTCGAGCAGGGCCATCCGCTGGTCGTACTCGATCCCGTCGGCCTTCATCGCGGCGATCGCCTCGCCGCGCGCCTTCTTCTGTTGGGCGGAAAGGATCTGCCGCGGCTTCTCCAGCGTCGACTCGATCACGGAGACGACGTCGAGGGCGTACGACGGCGACTCCGGATCCAGCAGCTCAAGCGCCGCGAGGGCGAAGGGGGAGAGCGGCTGGTTCAGTGCGAAGTTGGCCTGCAGGTGGACTGTGAGGCGGACACTGCGTCCGTCCGGGCCCTGTTCCTCCGGCGGGATGCGCTCGACGACGCCGGCGGCCAGGAGTTCGCGGTAAATGCCGAGGGCCTTCTTCATCAGTTTCAGCTGCGCGGCACGGGGCTCATGGTTTTCGGTCAGCAGCCGGCGCGCGGCCTTGAACGGGTCCCCGGGCCGCTCCATGAGGTTCATGAGCATCGCGTGGGTGACGGTGAAGCTGGAGCCCAGCGGGTCCGGCACGGATTCCACCAGCCGCTTATAGGTGGGCTCGCCCCAGGACACGAAGCCCTCCGGCGGCTTCTTTTTGACCACTTGGCGCAGTTTCTTCTGGTCGTCGCCGAACTTTGCCGTGGCCTTGGCCATCGCCTTGACGTTCTCGATCACGTGCTCGGGTGCCTGGACCACCACGGTCCCGGCGGTGTCGTAGCCGGCGCGGCCTGCCCGGCCAGCAATCTGGTGGAACTCGCGGGAGTTCAGCAACCGGGTGCGGACGCCGTCGTACTTGCTGAGCGCCGTCAGGAGCACGGTGCGGATGGGGACGTTGATGCCGACCCCGAGGGTGTCGGTGCCGCAGATGACCTTGAGCAGGCCCGCCTGCGCCAGCTGCTCGACAAGCCGGCGGTACTTGGGCAGCATCCCGGCGTGGTGCACGCCGATGCCGTGCCGGACCAGCCGGTTGAGGGTCTTGCCGAAGCCCGCGGCGAAGCGGAACCCGGCGATCAGTTCAGCGATCTTGTCTTTCTCCTCGCGGGTGCAGACGTTGATGCTCATCAGGTTCTGCGCGCGGTCGATCGCCTCAAGCTGGCTGAAGTGCACGACGTAGACGGGCACCTGCTTCGTGGAAAGCAGCTCCTCGAGCGTCTCGTGCACCGGCGTCTGCTGGTAGTAGAAGTGCAATGGGATTGGCCGCTCCGCGGAACTGACGGTCGTCGTCGGGCGCCCGGTCAGCTCGCTGATGCCCTCTTCGAAACGACTGACGTCGCCGAGGGTGGCGGACATTAGCAGGAACTGGGCCTGCGGCAGCTCCAGCAGCGGCACCTGCCACGCCCAGCCGCGCTGCGGGTCGGAATAGAAGTGGAACTCGTCCATGATCACCGTGCCCAGCTCCGCGGCAGCGCCCTCGCGCAGGGCGACGTTCGCCAGGATCTCGGCGGTGCAGCAGATGATCGGCGCGTCCTGGTTGACGCCGGAATCGCCGGTGATCATGCCGACGTTCTCGGCCCCGAAGATCTCGCACAGGGCGAAGAACTTCTCCGAGACCAGGGCTTTGATCGGGGCGGTGTAGTAGCTGCGCGCGCCGCGGGCCATGGCCTGGAAGTGTGCGGCGATCGCGACCAGGGACTTCCCGGAGCCTGTGGGGGTCGCCAGGATGACGTTCGCGCCCGCGGCGAGCTCCATCACGGCCTCGTCCTGGGCCGTGTAGAGGGCCAAGCCGCGGCTCTCCGTCCATTCGACAAACCGGGTGTAGAGCTCATCCGGATCGAGGCCGGTCTTGCCGGGGACTCGGGCGGCCGGGGCGGGGAGCTGATCAACGAGTTTCATTGCCTCCCAGCTTAGTGGCCCGCGGTCCGGACGGCGGCGGCCGGCAGTCCGGCAGGGGACCGGCAGTCTACGACGACAATTACTTGATCCTTCAATCGTCAGCGAGTATGTTAGTTGTAGCTTCAAGCAAACACCCACCATCCGGCAGAACAGACTCTGATGAAAAACTTCCTGGCCCGCATCTTTGGAAAGAAGAC
The DNA here is from genome assembly GCF_005937985.2 of Arthrobacter sp. KBS0702. Taxonomy (NCBI): domain Bacteria; kingdom Bacillati; phylum Actinomycetota; class Actinomycetes; order Micrococcales; family Micrococcaceae; genus Arthrobacter; species Arthrobacter sp. KBS0702. Next base: position 1,718,242 of record NZ_CP042172.1, read on the forward strand.
CGCAATGACTGACATCACCATCATCGGCAACGGCAACATGGCCCGCGGGATCGCCACAACGGCCCTCGCCGCCGGCCGCACCGTCGAGATCCTCGGCCAGGACGCCGCCAAGGCGCAGGCCCTGGCCGCCGAACTCGGCGCCGGGGTCACTTTCAGCACCACGGCCGACGCGCCGCGGGGCAGCATCGTTGTCCTGGCCGTGCCCTTCGCCGCCGCCACGTCCGTGGCCAGCAACTACGGCGAAGCCCTCGCCGGGAAGATCCTCGTGGACATCACCAACCCGGTGGATTTCGAGACCTTCGATTCCCTGGTCGACGGCCCGGACACGTCCGCCGCCGAGGAGATCGCCAAACTGGCCCCCTCCGGCGCCAAGGTGGTCAAGGCCTTCAATACGACCTTTGCGGGGACCCTGGCGGCCGGCCAGTCCGGCGGCCAGCCGCTGGATGTCTTCATTGCGGGGGATGACGCCGACGCCAACAGCGCGGTCAGCGACTTCGTCGGCGCGGCCGGCCTGCGCCCGCTCGTCGTCGGCCCGCTCAAGCGGGCCAGGGAGCTCGAGGGCTTCCAGTTCGTCCTGATGACCCTCCAGGCGAACCCGGAGTTCTCCGACTTCAACTGGGACACCGGACTGAAGGTCACCAACTAAATGGAGACCACCTTCAGGGATCCCGTGGTGGCGACCGCCGGGTCGGCCGACCCGGCGGCGCCGCTGGTGGTGCTGCTGCACGGCCGGGGCTCAAACGAGCGCGAGATTCTTGGCCTTGCCGACCGGCTTCCCGCCGGGCCTGCCTACGCCGCGGTCCGGGCGCCGATTGCCGAAGGCGGCGGCTATGCCTGGTTCGCCAACCGCGGCATCGGCCGTCCCGTCGCCGAATCGTTGAGTAGCACCATGTCCTGGTTCCGGACCTGGCTCGACGCGGTGGCGCCCGGGGGCAGGCCGGTCGTGCTGGTCGGTTTCAGCGGGGGCGCCGCGTTTGCCGGCGGCCTCCTGCTGGCGGCCCCAGCACGCTTTGCCGGCACGGCAATCCTGTACGGCACCTTGCCGTTCGACGCCGGTGTGCCCGCCACCCCGGGGCGGCTGGCCGGCGCCCCGGTCTTCGTTGCCCACGGCGAGCAGGACCGGGTCATCCCGGCGGAGCTGCTGGCGCGCACCTGGCAGTATCTGCTGACCGAATCCGGGGCCGCGGCGCATTCCCGCCGCGACCCCGGCGGCCACGGCATCACCGGACGGACGCTGGCCGAGCTCGGCGCCTGGATCGACGGGCTGGCCGCGGCGTAGGCTCTCGCCCGCGGCGCGGGCTGCGCTGCCTGTGAGGACCGGCCGGCTCCGCGGGGTTAGGCTTCGCCTGTCAGTGCACGGGTGAAGCGGAGGAAATGCGTGAAGTGGGATCCAGCCAGGTACGTGCAGTTCGGCGACTACCGGGACAGGCCGTTCTTCGACCTCACCGCACGTATCCACGCGGACGCGCCGCGGCACGTCGTGGACCTCGGCTGCGGGCCCGGCAACCTCACCGCCACCCTGGCCGCGCGGTGGCCCGGGGCGGCGGTGGAGGGGCTGGATTCCTCCGCCGAGATGCTCGCGAAGTCCGGCGCCTTCGCTGGCGCCGCCGGAAACCTCGCCTTCAGTCTGGCGGATATCACCGACTGGATGCCGACGCCGGACACCGACGTCGTGGTCACTAATGCCGCCCTGCAGTGGGTGCCCGGGCACCGCGAACTGCTGCCCCGCTGGCTGGCTGCGCTGCGGCCGGGCGCCTGGTTCGCCCTCCAGGTGCCGGGCAACTTCCATGCGCCATCCCATACGCTGATGCGCGCCCTGGCCGGCTCGGACGCATGGTCCGGCCGCCTCGCCGGCGTGCTTCGCCACGAGGACGTGGTGGCGGAACCCGCGGAATATCTTGAGCTGATGCTCGATGCGGGCTGTGACGCTGACGCCTGGGAAACCACCTACCTGCAGCTCCTGCCCGGAACCGACCCGGTTCTCGACTGGGTGCGGGGAACGGGCCTCCGCCCGGTACTGGCGGCACTCACGGGCGAGGAGGGCCGCCGGTTCGAAGCGGAGTACGCGCGGCTGCTGCGCGAGGCCTATCCGCCGCGCCCTCACGGAACGGAATTCCCGTTCCGGCGGGTCTTCGCCGTTGCCCGGAAGCGCGGCTAAAGGGACAGTCCGCCGGGCCGCCTCCCGTACGCAACGAGCGAGGAATTACCCCGGACCTCACCACTTTGACGGATGTGACACGCCGTGTGACAACAAGCAGAGTGGACGGGGCATACAATGACAAAGCGGTCTGGGGGCGGCCGTCATCTATTCCGGATCCGGGCCCTGTTCTGATGATGGAGGTTCGGTGCTCTTTAACCTGATTGGACGGCTGCTCGCCGCCCACAGGATGACCGTCCTGGCCATCATCTTCCTGCAACTCCTGCAGACCACAGCCAATCTGATGCTCCCCACCCTGAACGCTGCCATCATCGACGACGGCATTGTCGCCGGAAACACGCCGGTGATCCTGCGGCTGGGCGGCTGGATGGCGGTTGTCGCCGCGCTCCAGGTTGGCGCCGCCATCGGCGCCGGCTATCTCGGCGCCGTCGTCGCCATGCGCGTGGGGCGGGAACTGCGGGAGGAACTGTTCGCCAAGGTCCAAACCCTCTCCTCTCAGGAGATCGGCGAGTTCGGGGCGCCCAGCCTCGTCACCCGTGCCACCAACGACGTCACCCAGATCCAAAACCTCACGGTCCTCGCTTTTACTATGCTGGTCGCGGCGCCCGCCAGCTTCATCGGCGGGATTGCCCTTGCGGTGCACCAGGACCTTGCCCTGTCCGGGATTGTGGTGGCGGTCATCCCGGTGCTCGCGGTCATCATGTTCCTGATCGTCCGCCGCCTGATTCCGCTCTACCGGCAGGGCCAGAAACTCATTGACCGGATCAGCCGCGTGCTCCGGGAGCAGATCATCGGAGCCAATGTCATCCGTGGCTTCGTCCGCCAGGATCACGAGATCCGCCGCTTCGACGCCGCCAACCGGGACCTCACCAGGAACAACCTGGACTCCGCTCTGCTGGTCGCCGGCATGAATCCGATGATCATGGTGGTGGTGAACCTGTCCTCCGTCGCGGTGGTCTGGTTCGGCGGCCACCGGATCCAGTCCGGAGAGATGCGGCTCGGTGCGCTGACCGCATTCATCGCCTACATTCTGCAGATCCTGATCGCCATCATGATGGCGATGTACGTGTTCACCACGGCACCGCGCGCGGCGGCCTGCGCCGAGCGGATCCAGGCGGTCCTCGACACCGAGCCCGCCATCGACGGACCGGCCGTGGAGCCGGCGGCGGTACCGGACGGGATGGTGCCGGAAGGGACCGTACCGGAAGGGACTGTGGAGTTCCGCGACGTGACCTTCGCCTATCCCGGGGCCGAGGCGCCGGTGCTGGCCGGGGCCTCGTTCACCGCCGTACCCGGGACAACGACGGCGATCGTCGGCGCCACGGGCAGCGGCAAGACCACGCTGCTGAACCTGCTGCCGCGTTTCCTCGATCCGACGGCAGGCACCATCAGCATCGGCGGCCGCGGCACGCGTTCCCTCCCGCTGGCGTCGCTGCGAAGCATGATCGCCATGGTGCCGCAGCACTCCTACCTCTTCTCGGGCACCCTCTCGGAGAACCTGCGGATGGGCGGGCCGGACGCGAGCGACGCGGAACTGTGGCGGGCACTGGAGACTGCCCAGGCCGCGGACTTTGTCCGGGGCCTCGACGGCGGCCTGGACGCCCCGGTCCGCCAGGGCGGCACCAACTTCTCCGGCGGCCAGCGCCAGCGCCTGTGCATCGCCCGGGCGCTGCTCCGGGCCGCCCCGGTCTACGTTTTCGACGACAGCTTTTCCGCCCTCGACTACGGCACCGACGAGCGGCTCCGCGCGGCGCTGGCCCCACTGCTGCGTTCGGCGACGGTGCTGGTCGTGGCGGAACGCGTCGCCACGATCGTGGACGCGGGGCTGATCCTGGTGTTGGAGGACGGCCGGCTGGTCGCGCAAGGCACCCACAAGGAGCTGATGGCGACGTCGCCGACCTACCAGGAAATCGCCGCCTCCCAGCTGGTCCTGGAGGAAACCGCGTGAGCGCCGCCTTCCCGGCTGCCTCCGGGACCGCCGCCAAATGGCGGGCGGCCGGGAGGCTGTTGGGGCTCCTGCGCCCGGTGCGCCTCCGGATGGCCGGCGTCATCGCCGCGACCTGCGGTTTCGCCGCCCTGAACGTGGCCGCGCCCAAATACCTTGGCGACGCCACCGACGTCGTGGTGCAAAGTGTCGTGCGCGGCGCCTTCGACGAGTCGAAGCTGGGACGCCTGCTGCTCGCGGTGGCGCTGATGTACCTCGGCGCCTCGCTGTGCAGCTGGATCCAGGGCGCCCTGACGGCCACGGCGGTGCAGCGGCTCAGTTACGGGCTCCGCGCCTCCGTGGAGCAAAAACTGCATCTGCTGCCCTCCAGCCATTTCGACGACCAGCACCGCGGCGACGTGCTCAGCCGCGCCACCAACGACGTCGACAACGTCTCGCAGGCACTCAACCAGCTGCTCAACCAGCTCATCATGTCGGTCCTGATGCTCTCAGGTGCCCTGGCCATGATGTTCTGGCTGTCGCCGCTGCTGGCGCTGGTGGCCCTCGCCTCGGTGCCGGTCTCCACCGTGATTACCGTGCTCGTGGCGCGGAAGTCGCAGGGACACTTCACCGAGCAGTGGAGCAGCACCGGCGATCTGCACTCGCACCTGGAGGAGTTCTTCACGGGGCACGAGGTGGTGAAGGCATTCGGCCGCCAGCAGGCGGCCGCAGATACGTTCCGGGCGAGTAACGACCGTCTTTTCCGGGCAGCCTCCAGCGCCCAGTACCTGTCCGGCGTCGTCCAGCCGCTGATGATCTTCGTCGCCAACCTGAACTACATCGCGGTCGCGGTGCTCGGCGCGCTGCAGGTCGCCACCGGCACCATGACGATCGGCGGCGTCCAGGCGTTCATCCAGTTCAGCAGGCTCTTCAGCCAGCCGATGGGCCAGATCGGCGGCATGCTGACCCTGATGCAGTCCTGCGCGGCCTCCGCCGAGCGGGTCTTCGCACTGCTGGACGCACCGGAAATCCCCGCAGATGCCCCTGCCGCGGGCGCCGCCGGCGCGGCAAGGGCCGCGGCCGCACGCTCCGGCGGAGAGTCCGCGGGGCCCACGGGCCGGGTCACCTTCGAGGGCGCGACCTTCGGCTACAGCCCCGGCGCGCCCGTGGTGGAGGATCTGTCCTTCACCGTGGAGCCGGGCCAGACGGTGGCGATCGTTGGCCACACCGGTGCCGGAAAGACCACCGTGGTCAACCTCCTGATGCGCTTCTATGAACTCGACGCCGGCAAGATCACCGTGGATGGCCAGGACATTGCGGAACTGCCGCGCGACGGCCTGCGGGCGGCCATCGGCACCGTGATGCAGGATACCTGGCTGTTCACCGGGAGCATCCGGGAGAACATCGAATACGGCCGTCCCGGCGCCAGCGACGCCGACATCACCGCCGCAGCCCAGGCAAGCCACGTGGACCAGTTCGTGCGTGCCCTCCCGGCCGGCTACGCCACCATGCTGGGCAACGACGGCGACTCGCTCAGCCGCGGCCAGCGACAGCTCATCTCAATCGCCCGGGCGCAACTGGCCGGCCGCAGCATCCTGATCCTCGACGAGGCCACCAGCTCGGTGGACAGCAGGACGGAGGTCCAGATCCGGCAGGCCATGTCCAAGCTGCGGCAGGGCAGGACCAGCTTCGTGATCGCCCACCGCTTGTCCACCGTCCGCGACGCTGATCTAATTCTCGTCATGGACCACGGACGGATTGTTGAACAAGGGAACCACCAGGAACTGATGGCGGGGGAGGGCCTCTACACGGGCCTCTACCGTGCCCAGTTCGCCGGCCGGGAAGAATTCGACGGCGTCCTGGAGCCCGAACTGTGACCTCGCCGGAGTCCGGCCTGGCACGCTTTCCCGGCGGCTGGAAACCCAACACCGGCAGCTCGGTACCGCTGTTCGAACAGCTCCGGCTGAACATCATCGAGCGGGCCGACGACGGCACCCTGGCTCCGGGCACCCGGCTACCCGCCGTCCGCAGCCTGGCGGCCGATCTCGGTGTCGCGCCGCACACCGTGGCGCGCGCCTACAAGGAACTCGAGGCCGCCGGCGTCGTCGCCACCCGTGGCAGGAACGGCACCGTCGTGTGTGCCCGCGACGAGGCCTGGGGCTCACTGAGCGCGGCCGCCGCGGAATTCGCGGCGGCCGCCAAAGCCCAGGGCGCCAGCTTCGCCGAAGCCGTCCAACTCCTGGCGGCCGCATACGACCGCCATTAGCTCAACCGCCAATAGCACAACAGCAGCCGGAATGGATATTCGAAGAAGTTTTCGATTAGCATTGGAGGCGTGCCTAAAGCCGTAGCTGAAGAACCTGCCGTCGATGTCCAGCCCGCCGCCGCTCCGGAAAAGTCCGGAAAAGGCGCCGGCCCCCAGCCATCCGGACCGGCGTCGCCGGGCGCGGAGCTGGTCCGCCCCGACCTTTCCCGACTGGTCGTGAAGGGCGCACGCGAACACAACCTGCGCAACGTCGACCTCGACCTGCCCCGCGACGCGATGATTGTCTTCACGGGGCTTTCCGGCTCCGGTAAATCCTCGCTCGCCTTCGACACAATCTTCGCCGAAGGCCAGCGCCGCTACGTCGAGTCGCTCTCCGCCTACGCCCGCCAGTTCCTCGGCCAGGTGGACAAGCCCGACGTCGACTTCATCGAAGGCCTGTCGCCGGCCGTCTCGATCGACCAGAAGTCCACCAGCAAGAACCCCCGCTCCACCGTGGGCACGATCACCGAGATCTACGACTACATGCGCCTGCTCTGGGCCCGCGTGGGTCGCCCGCACTGCCCGGTCTGCGGCGAGCCCGTCACCAAGCAGACCCCCCAGCAGATCGTCGACCAGCTGCTGGAACTGCCCGAGGGCACCCGGTTCCAGGTGCTGGCCCCGGTGGTCCGCGGCCGCAAGGGCGAATTCGTCGAGCTGTTCAAGGAGCTCACCGCCAAGGGCTACTCCCGGGCCCGGGTGGACGACAAACTGATCCAGCTCAGCGAGCCGCCCAAGCTCGGCAAGCAGTTCAAGCACACCATCGAAGTCGTCGTGGACCGCCTGGTCGTGAAGGAAGGCATCAGCCAGCGACTCACGGACTCGGTGGAAACCGCGCTGGGCCTGGCCGAGGGCCGTGTCCTGGCCGAATTCGTCGACCTCGAGGCGGACGATCCGGAGCGGATCCGGGCCTTCTCGGAGCACCTCGCCTGCCCCAACGAGCACCCTCTCGCGATTGACGAAATCGAGCCCCGCTCGTTCTCCTTCAACAACCCCTTCGGCGCCTGCTCGGCCTGCAGCGGCATCGGCACCAAGCTCGAAGTGGACGAGGAACTCCTCATCCCCAACTCCGAGCTCTCGCTCTCCGAGGGCGCCATTGCGCCCTGGTCGCTGGGCGCCGCCACCACCGAATACTGGAACCGGCTCCTCGGCGGCCTGGCTAAAGAGCTCGGCTTCAAGATGACCACGCCCTGGGAGAAGCTCTCCGCCGAGGCGCGGCAGACCGTGCTGCACGGCAAGGACCACAAGGTCGTGGTGCAGTACCGCAATCGTTTCGGCCGGGAGCGCAAATACAGCACCGGCTTTGAAGGCGTGGTCCAGTACGTGCACCGCAAGCACACCGAAACCGACTCGGACTCGGCCAGGGACCGCTACGAGGAGTACATGCGGCAGGTCCCGTGCCCGGCGTGCAATGGCGCCCGGCTGAACCCGGCGTCGCTGTCGGTCCTGATCAACGGCAAGTCCATCGCGGAGGTCGCCGCGCTGCCGATGCGCGAGTGCGCACACTTCCTGGACAGCCTGGTCCTCACCGGCCGCGAGGCCCAGATCGCCCACCAGGTTCTCAAGGAGATCCAGGCCCGCCTGACCTTCCTGCTCGACGTCGGCCTGGAATACCTGAACCTCGAACGGCCCTCCGGCACCCTGTCCGGCGGCGAGGCCCAGCGCATCCGGCTGGCCACCCAGATCGGCTCCGGCCTCGTCGGCGTCCTCTACGTCCTGGACGAGCCCTCCATCGGTCTGCACCAGCGCGACAACCGGCGCCTGATCGAAACCCTGACCAGGCTCAGGGACCTTGGCAACACCCTGATCGTGGTCGAACACGATGAGGACACCATCCAGGAGGCCGACTGGGTGGTGGACATCGGACCCGGCGCCGGCGAGCATGGCGGCATGGTGGTGCACTCCGGGTCCTATCATGACCTGCTGAAGAACACCGAGTCCCTGACCGGGGACTACCTCTCGGGCCGGAAGTCCATCGCGGTGCCGAAGAAGCGCCGCAAGTACGACAAGAAGCGCGAGCTGAAGGTCGTCGGGGCCAAGGAAAACAACCTGCTCAACGTTGACGCCGCCTTCCCGCTGGGCCTGTTTACGGCCGTCACCGGTGTCAGCGGTTCAGGCAAGTCCACCCTGGTCAACGAGATCCTCTACAAGGTGCTCGCCAACAAGCTCAACGGCGCCAAGCAGGTCGCCGGGCGGCACAAAACCGTCCAGGGCCTCGAGCACCTGGACAAGGTGGTGCACGTCGACCAGAGCCCCATCGGCCGGACCCCGCGCTCCAACCCGGCCACCTACACGGGCGTCTTCGACCACATCAGGAAGCTCTTCGCCGAGACCACTGAGGCCAAGGTCCGCGGCTACCAGCCCGGCCGGTTCTCCTTCAACGTCAAGGGCGGCCGCTGCGAGGCCTGCTCCGGCGACGGCACGCTGAAGATCGAGATGAACTTCCTGCCGGACGTCTACGTGCCCTGCGAGGTCTGCCACGGCGCACGCTACAACCGCGAAACGCTCGAGGTGCACTACAAGGGCAAGACCATCGCGGACGTCCTCAATATGCCGATCGAGGAGGGCGCGGAGTTCTTCGCCGCCTTCTCGCCGATCGCGCGGCACCTGAAGACCCTCGTCGACGTCGGCCTCGGCTACGTGCGGCTGGGCCAGCCCGCAACGACGCTCTCGGGCGGCGAGGCGCAGCGCGTGAAACTGGCCGCGGAACTGCAGAAACGCTCCAACGGCCGCAGCGTCTACGTCCTGGATGAGCCGACCACCGGCCTGCACTTCGAGGACATCCGCAAGCTGCTGATGGTGCTGCAGGGACTGGTCGAAAAGGGCAACACCGTGATCACGATCGAGCACAACCTCGACGTCATCAAGAGCGCCGACTGGATTGTGGACCTGGGCCCCGACGGCGGTTCCGGCGGCGGCCGGATCGTCGCGTCCGGCACACCGGAGCAGGTGGCGAAGTCCAAGGACAGCCACACCGCGGCGTTCCTCGCCGACATCCTGGGCTGACGGCGGGCGCGGACGGCGGAAATTTTCCCTGATCTATTCCCGACAGGGCATGCAATTTTCTGCCATCCGCGCGGTCGTGAGAAACTACTCCGGTGACCCATACAACTGTGCCTGTGATCTTTGACCTCGATGGCACTCTTGTCGATCCGGCCGGGGGGATCACGGACGGGATCGCGGCGGCCCTCACCGAACTCGGCCTGCCGGTTCCGGGCAGGGACCGGCTGGACGCTATGATCGGGCCGAAGCTGAGCCATTCGCTGAGGGACGTCGCAGGGGTCCCGCCCGAACAACTCGAGGACGCCATCCGCATCTACCGCGGGGACTACCTGGCCAGCGGCATCGCCCAAAGCAGGCTTTACCCGGGCATCCGGGCGCTGCTGAAAACCCTGGTCGAGGCAGGACGGCCCGTCGCCGTCGCCACCCAGAAGCCCGAAGGCATCGCCCGCACCGTCCTGGAGCACCACGGCATCGCCGCCCTGTTCCACACCATCCGCGGCTCGGCTGCCAACGAGGCGGCAGCCGCCGGTGCGCCGTCCGGGAAAGCTTCCATCGTGGCCGCGGCACTGGCGGACCTCTCCACCCGGAATGGTGCGGACATCCAGCACGCCGTGATGGTGGGGGACCGGGCACAGGACGTGGCCGGAGCGGCTGCGAACGGACTCGACTGCATCGGCGTAGGCTGGGGTTTTGCGCCCGACGGCGAACTGCACGCGGCCGGCGCCGTCGAGATCGTGCACACCACCCAGGCGCTCCACGCTACGATCACCAGACTCTCCGAACGCCCGGGGACCGAAGCCCTGAATGAGGTGCACACCATTGGCAATGTTTGACGCGATCCGCTGGACCACCCGCGGGCTCATTTCCTCGACCTGCCGTCCCACCGTGATCGGCCTCGAGAATGTGCCCAAGGAGGGCCCCTTCATCGTGGCGCCGAACCACCTCTCCTTCCTGGACAGCGTGATCGTGCAGGCCCTTATGCCCCGGCCGGTGGCGTTCTTCGCCAAAGCGGAATACTTCACCACCGGCGGCGCCAAGGGCCGGATGATGAAGTCCTTCTTCGAGGCCGTGGGCTCCATCCCGGTCGAACGCGGCGAACAGGCCGCCAGCGTCCAGGCACTGAAGACGCTGCTGGACATCCTCGACGCCGGCAAGGGCGTGGGAATCTACCCGGAGGGCACCCGCTCGCGCGACGGCATCCTCTACCGCGGCCGCACCGGCGTCGGCTGGCTTGCCCTCACCACCGGCGCCCCGGTGATCCCGGTCGGACTGATCGGCACGGAGAACCTGCAACCCGCGGACAGCAACAAGGTCAAGCCCCAGCACTTCACCATGAAGGTGGGCGAGCCGCTCTACTTCGAGAAAACCGGGCCGGACCATTCCCTCCCCGCGCGGCGCCAGGTCACGGACCGCATTATGGACGCCATCGCGGAACTCAGCGGGCAGCAACGGGCCACCACCTACAACCAGAGCAAGAGCGTCGACTAATCGGGGCACCCGCCTGCGCACCGCCTCGGGGCCGTGCCTCCGCTACGCCGGCGGGCCCTTGCCGGCCGGCTCCGTGAAGGCTCAGTAGAATAGATCAGTGGCAAATCCAGCTAGTTACCGGCCCCAGACCGGGGAGATCCCGACCAACCCGGGTGTGTACCGCTTTCGCGACCCGCACGGCCGGGTCATTTACGTGGGCAAGGCCAAGAACCTCCGCTCCCGGCTGAACTCCTACTTCGCCAACCCCGCCGGCCTGCTGCCCAAGACCTACGCGATGGTCCACACCGCCAGCAGCGTGGAGTGGACGGTGGTGGGCAGCGAGCTGGAATCACTGCAGCTGGAATACACCTGGATCAAGGAATTCAAGCCGCGGTTCAACGTGATGTTCCGGGACGACAAGTCCTACCCGTACCTGGCCGTCACGATGGGGGAGAAGTACCCCCGGGTGCAGGTCCTGCGCGGCGAACGGCGCAAGGGGACACGGTATTTCGGCCCGTACACGGCGGGAGCCATCCGCGACACCATGGACACCCTGCTGCGGGTCTTCCCGGTCCGCAGCTGCAGTCCCGGGGTCCTGAAGCGCGCCGAGGCCAGCGGTCGGCCCTGCCTGCTCGGCTACATCGACAAATGCGCCGCCCCCTGCGTGGGCCGCATCTCGGCCGAAGACCACCGGGCCCTCGCCGAAGATTTCTGCGCCTTTATGGGCGGCGAAGCCAAGCGCTTCGTCTCCCGGCTGGAGAAGGACATGGCCGCCGCCGTGGCCGAGCTCGATTACGAACGCGCCGCCCGGGTCCGGGACGACATTGTCGCGCTGAAGAAGGTCTTTGAACGCAACGCCGTAGTCCTCGCCGAAGACACCGACGCGGACGTGTTCGCGCTCTACGAGGACGAACTCGAGGCGGCGGTCCAGGTCTTCCACGTGCGGGGCGGCCGGATCCGCGGCCAGCGCGGCTGGGTGGTGGAAAAGGTCGAGGATTCCACCACCCCTGACCTCGTGGAACACCTGCTGCAGCAGGTCTACGGCGAGGAAGCCGGAAGCCAGGGCCGGCTGCCCCGCGAGGTGCTGGTCCCCGCCGAGCCCAGCAATGCCGCCGAGCTCGCCCAGTGGCTCAGCGGGCTGCGCGGCGCCCGGGTGGACGTCCGCGTGCCGCAGCGCGGCGACAAGGCCGCGCTGCTTTCCACCGTGCGGGACAACGCCGAACACGCGCTCAAGCTGCACAAGTCCCGCCGCGCCGGCGACCTGACCATGCGTTCCCAGGCGCTGCAGGAGCTCCAGGAAGCCCTGGACCTGCCCGTTGCGCTGTTGCGGATCGAATGCTTCGACATCTCGCATGTGCAGGGCACCAACGTCGTGGGCTCGATGGTGGTGGTCGAGGACGGCCTGCCCAAGAAATCGGACTACCGGAAGTTCTCGGTCACGGGGGAGGCTGCCAACGACGACACCGCCGCCATGCACGACGTCCTGACGCGGCGTTTCCGAAACTACCTGCAGGAACAGGCCGAGAAGACGGACCCCGGTTCCTCCCCCCTGGCTGCCGCCCAGGCCGCCGCCGTGGCCGACGCCCCGCTTGAGGACACCACGACGCCGGCGCCACGGACCAAGTTCGCCTACCCGCCCAACCTCGTCGTCGTCGACGGCGGCAAGCCCCAGGTCAACGCCGCCGCCCGAGCCCTGGCCGAACTCGGTATCGACGACGTGTACGTCGTCGGACTGGCCAAGCGGCTGGAGGAGGTCTGGCTGCCGGACAGCGACTTCCCGGTCATCCTGCCGCGCGCTTCGGCCGGGCTTTACCTGCTGCAGCGGATCCGCGACGAGGCGCACCGCTTCGCCATCACCTTCCACCGGCAAAAGCGCGGCAAAGCCATGACGGCCTCCGCGCTCGACGGCGTCCCCGGCCTGGGCGAGTCCAAGCGCAAGGCGCTGCTGAACCAGTTCGGCTCGGTCAAGAGCATCCGGGCCGCCAGCATCGAGGAGTTGACGGCCGCGAAGGGCATCGGTCCTGCCCTGGCCGGCGCCATCGTGCGGCATTTTAGCGACGACTCGGGCCCGGACGGCCTGGTTGCGCCGGCAATTAACATGACGACCGGCGAAATCCTCGAAACTTAGCTAGCTCCGGCAATCTTGGCTAGGGTAAGGAGCTGAGGCACGACGCGGCCGGCAGGCAACTGCCCCGCGCCGCGACCTCGCGGCAGAGCAAACAGCAGAGATGGGGCACGACTGATGGCAGAGTCAACGGCAGGATCCGGCGTGGAGGCGGACGGGTTGACCCCCGTCAAGCCCGTAGAGGCGGAGCTGCTCGTGGTGACCGGGATGTCGGGGGCCGGCCGGAGCACCGCCTCGGATGCCCTCGAGGACCACGGCTGGTACGTCGTGGAAAACCTGCCGCCGCAGATGCTTGGAACGCTCGCGGAACTCGTCTCCCACGCCCCGCGCTCCATCTCCAAGCTCGCCGTCGTCATGGACGTCCGCAGCAAGGACCTCTTCGCCGACATCCGCACCGCGCTGCGCAACCTGGAGGCCAGCGGTGTCACCTTCCGGGTCCTGTTCCTGGATGCCAGCGAAGACGTCCTTGTCCGCCGCTTCGAACAGGGCCGGCGCCCGCACCCGCTGCAGGGCGGCGGACGGATCCTCGACGGAATCGCCGCGGAACGCGAACTGCTGCACGAGCTGCGCGAATCCTCCGACATCGTCCTGGACACCTCCGCGCTCAATGTCCACGGACTCGCCACCGCCATCACCGAGCTGTTCAGCGAAACCGGTCCGGTGGCACTGCGCCTGAACGTCATGAGTTTCGGCTTCAAGTACGGACTGCCGGTGGACGCCAACTTCGTCGCCGACGCCCGCTTCATCCCGAACCCGCACTGGGTGCCGCAACTGCGCCCGCACACCGGGCTGGACAAGGACGTCAGTGACTACGTGCTCGAAGCGGAGGGCGTCAGCAACTTCGTGGAACGCTACGTGCTGGCGCTCGAACCGGTCCTGGACGGCTACCGGCGGGAGAACAAGCACTATGCGACGATCGCCGTCGGCTGCACCGGCGGGAAGCACCGCTCGGTAGCCGTTGCCGTTGAACTCTCGCGCCGGCTCGCACAGTACCCCCGCGTCACCGTCACCACCACCCACCGGGATCTGGGCCGCGAATAATGGCGCTCCTGACCGGGCCCCTGCCCCTGGTTCCGGCCGCCAGCGCGGCCTTCGCCGGCCAGCAGGACAAAGGCCCCTCCGTGGTCGCCCTGGGCGGCGGCCACGGCCTCTCCGCCTCGCTCTCGGCCCTGCGCCTGCTCACCTCCGAGCTGACCGCCATCGTCACCGTCGCGGACGACGGCGGCTCCTCCGGCCGGCTGCGCGAGGAGTACGGCGTGCTGCCGCCCGGTGACCTCAGGATGGCGCTCTCCGCGCTCTGCGACGACACCGACTGGGGCCGGACCTGGCGCGACGTCATGCAGCACCGCTTCGTCCCCGGCAAGGGCCGCGGCGGCTCCCTCGACGAGCACGCCATGGGCAACCTGCTGATCGTCACGCTGTGGGAACTGCTGGGGGACACCGTGGCCGGCCTGCAGTGGGCCGGCGCGCTCCTCGGCGCCCGGGGGCAGGTCCTTCCGATGTCCACCACCCCGCTCACCATCGAGGGCCAGGCCCGGGTCTCGCGGCCCGACGGCACATCGGCCCTGGAGACGGTCAGCGGGCAGGCCCGGTGTGCCGTCGCCGGCCGGCTCGAGGCCGTCCGCCTGCTGCCCGAGGCCGCCCCCGCCTGCGTCGAGGCGCTGACCGCGATTGAGCTCGCGGACTGGGTGGTCCTCGGCCCCGGCTCCTGGTACACCTCCGTCCTGCCGCACCTGCTGCTCCCGGAGATGCGCGACGCGCTGTGCAGCACCGAAGCCCGGCGCTGCCTCACGATGAACCTCGCCACGGACACCAAGGAGACACTCGGCATGTCCGCCGCCGACCACCTGCGCGTGCTGCGGGAGTACGCCCCGGAGTTCACCATCGATGTCGTCCTGGCCGACCCGGCCTCGGTGCCTGACCTGCCGGACTTCGAGCGGGCCGCAGGGATGCTCGGAGCTGAGGTGGTCTTGGGTAAAGTAGGGGCGTCGAGCCGCCGGCCGATCCACGACCCGCTGCGTCTGGCAACGGCGTACCACGACATTTTCGGGAACAGGTAGGAAAGGTGCCATGGCACTGACAGCATCAGTCAAGGAAGAACTTTCCCGGCTGGATATCAAGAAGTCCTCGGTCCGCAAGGCCGAGGTGTCCGCCATGCTCCGTTTCGCGGGGGGATTGCATATCATCTCCGGCCGGATCGTGATCGAGGCCGAAGTGGACCTCGCTTCGACCGCGCGCCGGCTCCGTGCCGCCATTGCGGAAGTCTATGGACACCAGAGCGAGATCATCGTGGTCTCCGGCGGCGGGCTGCGCCGCGGCAGCCGCTACGTAGTGCGGGTGGTCCGCGACGGCGAAGCCCTCGCCCGCCAGACCGGCCTGCTGGACGCCCGGGGCCGGCCCGTCCGCGGCCTGCCCTCCGTTGTGGTGAACGGCTCCGCCGCCGACGCCGAGGCAGTCTGGCGCGGTGCGTTCCTGGCCCACGGCTCGCTCACCGAGCCCGGCCGGTCCTCCGCGATGGAGGTCACCTGCCCAGGCCCCGAGTCGGCCCTCGCGCTCGTCGGCGCGGCGCGCCGTCTCGGCATCCAGGCCAAGGCCCGCGAAGTCAGGGGAGTGGACCGCGTGGTGATCCGCGACGGCGACACGATTGCCGCGCTGCTGACCAGGATGGGCGCGCACGACGCGCTTATGGTCTGGGAGGAACGGCGGATGCGCAAGGAAGTCCGTGCCACCGCGAACCGGCTCGCCAACTTCGACGACGCGAACCTGCGCCGCTCGGCCCAGGCCGCCGTCGCCGCCGGCGCCCGCGTGGACCGCGCGCTGGAGATCCTCGGCGACGACGTTCCGGACCACCTCAAGTACGCCGGCGAACTGCGCGTGGCCCACAAACAGGCCAGCCTCGACGAGCTCGGCCGCCTCGCCGACCCGGTCATGACGAAGGACGCCATTGCCGGCCGGATCCGCCGGCTGCTGGCGATGGCGGACAAGCGGGCGCAGGACCTCGGCATCCCGGGGACCGAGGCCAACGTGACGCCGGAAATGCTGGACGAGTAGCCACCGCCGGGGATCAGGGCCAGAATCGGATCCAGCGGCCGGGAATACCCCGGCGCAGCCGGAGGCTATGACCACTGGATCCCCATCCATGAAAACTTCCGGGTGTTGAACCATCCGGATGCACAATCCGAGAGTTAGCAAAACCGGACGAGCCGTCCACGACATTGGAGGATTTTGTGACCGAATACGTACTGCCTGAACTTGATTACGACTACGCCGCGCTGGAGCCGCACATCTCCGCGAAAATCATGGAGCTGCACCACAGCAAGCACCACGCGGCCTACGTCGCCGGCGCCAACAACGCGCTGAAGCAGCTGGCGGAGGCCCGCGAGAAGGGCGATTTCGCCAACATCAACCGCCTCTCCAAGGACCTCGCCTTCCACACCGGCGGCCACATCAACCACTCCGTGTTCTGGAAGAACCTCTCCCCGGACGGCGGCGACAAGCCCGAAGGCGAGCTCGCTGCCGCCATCGACGATGCGTTCGGGTCCTTCGACGCGTTCCGCGCCCAGTTCAGCGCCGCGGCCCTTGGCCTGCAGGGCTCCGGCTGGGGCTTCCTGGCCTACGAGCCGATCGGCGGCAACCTCGTCATCGAGCAGCTCTACGACCAGCAGGGCAATGTGGCGCTGGGCACCACCCCGCTGCTGATGCTGGACATGTGGGAGCACGCCTTCTACCTGGACTACGTCAACGTCAAGGCCGACTACGTCAAGGCGTTCTGGAACATCGTGAACTGGGCCGACGTCGCCAAGCGTTTCGACGCCGCCCGGAAGAACGCCACCGGCCTGATCACCCTCTAAGGGCGGCAGACCGACATATCACTGTAACAAAGCTCACATTTCGGGCCGTTCGGCCCGGATCGTGGAAGGTCCGCCCCCGCACTTGCGGGGGCGGGTCCAGTTAAACGTAAGATGGATCACGGAAGGCGGTTAGCCTTCAGCAACGTGGCTGGTCGCCCTCCGATCTGGTAATCATCTCTGCCCAATGGCGTGCGGGATCTGTTAGTTGGCTTGAACGCCTACTCAACTAGTCGTGCTTGATAGAGCACCAAGGAGACTGAAAACGTGACGACACGTATTGGTATCAACGGCTTCGGCCGCATCGGCCGCAACTACTTCCGCGCCGCACTCGCCCAGGGAGCCGACCTTGAGATCGTTGCCGTCAACGACCTCACCAGCCCGGAGGCCCTCGCCCACCTCTTCAAGTACGACTCCGTCGGCGGCCGGCTGGCCGAATCCATCGAGGTGAAGGACGGCAACATCGTCGTCGACGGCAAGACCGTGAAGGTCCTCGCCGAGCGCGACCCGGCCAAGCTGCCCTGGGGCGAGCTGGGTGTCGACATCGTGATCGAGTCCACCGGCTTCTTCACCAAGGCAGCCGATGCGCAGAAGCACATCGACGCCGGCGCCAAGAAGGTCCTGATCTCCGCTCCCGCCTCCGACGAGGACATCACGATCGTGATGGGCGTCAATGACGGCCTCTACGACCCGGCCGCGCACAACATCATCTCCAACGCCTCCTGCACCACCAACTGCCTCGGCCCGCTCGCCAAGGTGGTCAACGACGCCTTCGGCATCGAGCGTGGCCTGATGACCACGATCCACGCCTACACCGCGGACCAGAACCTGCAGGACGGCCCGCACAAGGACCTCCGCCGGGCCCGCGCAGCCGCCATCAACATGGTCCCCACCTCCACGGGCGCCGCCAAGGCCATCGGCCTCGTCCTCCCGGAGCTCAAGGGCAAGCTGGATGGCTACGCCATACGCGTCCCGGTCCCCACCGGCTCCGCCACCGACCTCACCGTCACCGTCTCGCGCGAAACCACCGTCGAGGAGGTCAACGCCGCGCTGAAGGCCGCCTCCGAGTCCGACGAGCTGAAGGGCCTGCTGACCTACACCGACGAGCCGATTGTCTCCTCGGACATCGTCGGCGACCCGGCGTCGTCGATCTTCGACTCCGGCCTGACCAAGGTCATCGGCAACCAGGTCAAGGTTGTTTCCTGGTATGACAACGAATGGGGCTACTCCAACCGCCTCGTCGACCTCACGGAGCTCGTCGCGTCGAAGCTGGGCTAGGGTAAGACTCATGACATTCCACACCCTCGACGAACTGATCGCTGAAGGTGTCCGCGGGCGGTACGTTCTGGTCAGAAGTGACCTGAACGTGCCGCTCGACGGCTCTACAGTGACTGACGACGGCCGGATCAAGGCCTCCCTGCCGGTGCTGGCGACACTCGCGGACGCCGGTGCCCGTGTGCTGGTCACAGCACACCTCGGCCGCCCCAAGGGCGCCCCGGACGAGAAGTACTCGCTCAAGCCTGCGGTTGCCCGGCTGGCCGAGCTCGCCCCGTTCAAGGTCACCCTGGCCGGCGACACCGTAGGCGAGGCCGCGGCCGCGGCCGCCGCGGCGCTGCAGGACGGCGAAGCCCTGGTCCTCGAAAACGTGCGCTTCGACGCCCGCGAAACCTCCAAGGACGACGCCGAACGCGGCGCCTTCGCGGATGAACTGGTGGCCCTCACCGGTGCCAACGGCGCCTTCGTGGACGATGCCTTTGGTGCAGTGCACCGAAAGCACGCCAGCGTCTACGACGTGGCCACCCGGCTCCCGTCCTACCAGGGCGACCTGGTCCGCACCGAGGTCGAGGTGCTGCGCAAGCTCACCACCGACACGCAGCGTCCCTACGTCGTTGTGCTCGGCGGGTCTAAGGTTTCGGACAAGCTCGCGGTGATCGACAACCTGATCGGCAAGGCGGACACCATCCTGGTGGGCGGCGGCATGCTGTTCACCTTCCTCGCAGCCGAGGGCCACAAGGTCGCCGGCAGCCTGCTGGAAGAGGACCAGATCCCGGTCGTCCAGGAGTACCTCAAGCGGGCGGCGGACGCGGGGACCGAATTCGTCGTCCCCACCGACGTCGTCGTCGCCAGCAAGTTCGCCGCGGACGCGGAGCACGAGACGGTTCCGGCCGACTCGATCGAGTCCGGCCGCTTCGGCGCCGCCGGCATCGGCCTGGACATCGGCCCCGACTCGGCGGCCGCCTTCGCGGAACGGATCCAGGGCGCCAAGACGGTCTTCTGGAACGGCCCCATGGGTGTCTTCGAGTTCCCCGCCTTCGCCGGCGGCACCCGGGCGGTCGCCCAGGCCCTGACCGAGACCGCGGCGTTCACGGTCGTGGGCGGCGGCGACTCCGCCGCTGCGGTCCGGACCCTCGGTTTCGCCGATGACCAGTTCGGACACATCTCCACCGGCGGCGGCGCCAGCCTGGAATACCTTGAAGGCAAGGAACTCCCCGGCCTGAGCGTCCTGGACCGCTAGGACCACCAGCCGGCAGGGTGGCCGTCCCGTACGCCACCCTGCCGGCTCTTTCACTGCTACGAACCTTTTGGAGATCACGTGACAACGTCAACCAACGGCAAGTACGACCGCAAGCCCTTCATCGCAGGCAACTGGAAGATGAACATGGACCACGTCCAGGGCATCACCCTCCTGCAGAAGCTGGCCTGGACCCTGTCCGACGCCAAGCACGACTACAGCCGGGTGGAGGTTGCCGTGTTCCCGCCGTTCACCGACCTCCGCGGCGTGCAGACCCTCGTCCAGGGTGACGAGCTGGACGTCGCCTACGGCGGCCAGGACCTCTCGCAGTTCGACTCCGGCGCTTACACCGGGGACATCTCGGGGCAGTTCCTCGCCAAGCTCGGCTGCCGGTACGTCCTGGTGGGCCACAGCGAACGCCGCACCATCCACCACGAGTCCGACGAGGTCCTCAACGCCAAGACCAAGGCGGCTTTCCGGCACGGCATCACGCCGGTGCTGTGCGTCGGCGAAGGCCTCGAGGTCCGCCAGGCCGGCACCCACGTCGAGCACACCCTCGCGCAGCTCCGGGCCGGCGTCGAAGGGCTCAGCCCGGAACAGGCCGCGGAGCTGGTTGTCGCCTACGAGCCCGTGTGGGCCATCGGTACCGGTGAAGTCGCCGGCCCGGAGGACGCGCAGGAGATGTGCGCCGCGATCCGTGCGGAGCTGGCCAGCCTCTTCGACGCCTCGGTCGCCGCGAAGACGCGCCTGCTCTACGGGGGTTCGGTGAAGGCCAACAACGCCGCGTCGATCCTCAAGGAACGCGACGTGGACGGATTGCTGGTCGGTGGTGCCAGCCTGGACGCCGCCGAGTTTGCTAATATTGTCAGGTTCGAGAGTCACTTGCTGACGGACTAGTCCGGACACAGCTACTGGCCCCCGCAATCCCCTCTTCTGAAAGGCCGTCGTGGACGTTCTTCATGTCATCCTGCAGGTGCTGCTGGGCATCACCAGCCTCCTGTTGACCTTGCTCATCCTGCTTCATAAGGGTCGTGGCGGCGGTCTGTCCGACATGTTCGGCGGCGGCATGAGCTCCGGGCTCAGCTCCTCGGGTGTTGCCGAGCGGAACCTCAACCGCTTCACGATTATCCTTGGCGTCACCTGGGGCGTTGTCATCATTGCCCTCGGCCTGCTGATGCGTTTGAGCACGGGCGGCGACTCCTAACTACGCGCGTCGTCAAAACTTCATAAGGGCCTTGCGGCCCTCCCCGCATCGGGAACTCCAGGAATAAACTGTCGCTGGCAAACATCACCAGCCGACTAGCCAGGAGTTCCCGATGCTGCATTCTGCTTCCGGATTCAGGGGCATCCGCGTTGGTGCCGTCGCCGGCGCCCCGGCCCGCCACGAGCCGCTCGACGGCGGCGGCGTCGGCCAGCCCCGGATCGGCGTCACCTACCGGTGTGCGAAGGGCCATGAGACGGCCTTGGTGTTCGCGAAGCTCCCGGAAGACCAGATCCCTGGCGTCTGGGACTGCCGGCGCTGCGGCGGGACTGCGACCCGGGACGAGTCCCGCTTCGCGCTGGAGGACGAGCCCGTCGAAGGCTTCAAGAGCCACCTGGAATACGTTAAAGAAAGACGCTCCAGCCAGGACGCCGAAGACGTGCTGGCCGGAGCGCTGGAGAAGCTACGCGCCCGACGCGCCCTTCCGGACGAGTTGCTCGGGGACGCGTGAGGCCGCGTCCTCATCGATCAGCCACAGAGTCTGGAAGCGCCCGCGCGGCCCCGCCGCCGGGACATGGACCGGGTTGGCGCCGGCCAGGGCCAGGCCCACGGCGCCGGCCTTGTCGTCGCCGGCCACCACCATCCACACTTCGTTCGCGGTGTTGATCGTCGGCAGCGTGAGGGACAGCCGTGCCGGCGGCGGCTTGGGGGAGTTGCGGACGCCGACGACGGTCAAGTCCTTCTCCCGGATTCCCGCCTGCTCGGGGAAGAGCGAGGCAACATGGGCGTCGGGGCCAACGCCCAGCAGCACAATATCCAGCCGCGGCAGGCGGCCGGGTTCCTCCGGGCGGTCATCGGACATGTCGGCGGCGTGCTCGGCGGCGGCCGCCTCGGCGAGCCGTCGGGCGTAGTCGGCCGCGGCGTCCTCGGGGGTGTCGAAGTCGTCCGTGGAACCGGGGACGTGAACGCGCGCCGGGTCCACGTTGATGTGGGCCAGGAGCGCCTCGTGTGCCTGGCGGGCGTTGCGGTCGGCGTCGTCAGCGCTGACAAAGCGTTCGTCGCCCCACCAGAAGTTCACCTTGGACCAGTCCACCGCGGGAGCGGCCGGCGACTCGGCGACCGCCTTGAGCGAGCCGATGCCCATCGTGCCGCCGGTCAGCACCACCGTCGCCTCGCCGTGCTTGTCCTGGATGTCCACAAGCTTGGTGATCAGGCGTGCCGCGATCGCGGCCATCAGGACCGTCGAGTCAGGATGGATGCTTACTCTGGGGTCAGCGCTCACTGGGACGGACACTCCTTAGGTTGGTACGCGGCAGTCCAATAGTAATCACTTCGCCGAAGACTTCGTCCGGGTCCAGGCGCCGCAGCTCCTCGGCCAGGCAGTCCTTGAGGCTGCGGCGCGGCAGCGAGATGCGCTGGGCGGGCTGGCCCGGCTGCGTCAGTTCGGCGACGGTCAAGCCGGGCCGGAACAGCTGCACGTCGCCGCCGGTGCGGGACAGGCGTACCCGCCGGATGCCGGTGCCGGCCGGATCGGCCACGATGGTCACCGGCGCGTCCAGCGCTAGCGTGAGCCACGCCGCGAGCAACAGGGTGCTGGGGGAGTCCGAGGCGCCTTCGACCGCGACGGCGGTGACCGGGGACGCGTCCACCTGGTCCAGGACCGCGGCCAGCTGGATCCGCCAGTTGGTCAGGCGGGTCCAGGCCAAGTCGGTGTCGCCGGCCTTGTAGGTGCTGCGGAGATTCTCCAGCGCCGCCTGCGGGTCCGCCTCGTTCGCGGAGTCCGTGATCCGGCGGTGCGCGATCCGGCCGATCGACGTCTCGCAGGCGTTCCGGGGCGCGCCGTGCGGCCACCAGGCCACGATCGGGGCGTCCGGAAGGAGCAGGGCGGCCACCAGGGATTCACTTTCCTCCGCGAGCTCACCGTAGCCGCGGAGCAGGATGACCTCGGACGCGCCGGCGTCGCCGCCTACGCGGATCTGGGCATCAAGCCGGGTGGGCTTCGAGGCGCCAGCGTCGGCGAGGACGATGATGCGGCAGGGGTGCTCGCGGCTCGCCTCGTTGGCGGCCTCGATGGCCTCCTCCTCGAGACCGGACTTGGTCACGACCACGAGGGTCAGCACGCGGCCGAGGGCGATCACGCCGCCCTGTTCTCGCAGCGCCATGATCTTCTTGGAGATCTTGGAGGTTGTTGTGTCTGGAAGATCTACGATCATGGCCTTCTCCAGGTCCGTCCGTCGCGGGCGAGCAGTTCGTCGGCAGAGGCCGGGCCCCAGCTTCCGGGGGCGTATGGCTCGGGTTGTTCGTTCAGGGACGCCCAGTAGTCCTCGAACGGGTCCAGGATCTTCCAGGAGAGCTCGACTTCCGCGTGGCGGGGGAACAGCGGAGGCTCGCCGAGCAGCACGTCCAGGATGAGCCGTTCGTACGCCTCGGGGCTGGACTCGGTGAACGAGTGGCCGTAGCCGAAGTCCATCGTGACGTCCCGGACTTCCATCTGCGTGCCGGGGACCTTGGAACCGAAGCGGATCGTGGCGCCCTCATCGGGCTGGACCCGGATCACCACGGCATTCTGGCCGAAGTCGTCCTCGCCGTGGTCACGGAACAGCAGGTTGGGCGCGCGCTTGAAGACGACGGCGATTTCCGTCACCCGGCGTCCCAGCCGCTTGCCGGCCCGCAGGTAGAACGGCACGCCGCTCCAGCGCCGGGTGTTGATGTCCACCCGGATCGCCGCGAAGGTCTCGGTGGTGGAATCGGCGGGGATGCCTTCTTCCTCCAGGTAGCCCTGGACCTGCTCGCCACCCTGCCAGCCGCCGGTGAACTGCCCGCGCGCCGAGTGGGTGGAGAGATCCTCCGGCAGGCGGACGGCGGCCAGGACCTTTTCCTTCTCGGCGCGGAGGTCGTCCGCGTTGAAAGAGATCGGCTCCTCCATGGCGGTCAGGGCCAGCAGCTGCAGCAGGTGGTTCTGGATGACGTCGCGGGCCGCGCCCACGCCGTCGTAGTAGCCGGCGCGGCCGCCGGTGCCGATGTCCTCGGCCATGGTGATCTGGACGTGGTCCACGTAGTTCGCGTTCCAGAGCGGTTCGAACAGCTGGTTGGCAAAGCGCAGCGCCAGGATGTTCTGCACCGTCTCCTTGCCGAGGTAGTGGTCGATCCGGAAGACCGCGTCCGGCGGAAAGACCGACTCCACAATGTCGTTGAGTTGGCGGGCGGACTCGAGGTCGTGCCCGAACGGCTTTTCGATCACGACCCGGCGCCACTTGTCGCCCTCGGCCTGGGCCAGCCCGTGCTTGGAGAGCTGGCGGCAGACGAGCTCGAAGGCCTTCGGCGGGATGGAAAGGTAGAAGGCGTGGTTGCCCCGCGTGCCGCGCTGCTGGTCCAGTTCGTCGATCGTCTCGCTGAGCCGCTCGAAGGCGTCGTCGTCGTCGAACTCGCCCTGGACAAAACGGATGCCCTCGGAGAGCTGCTTCCACACTGTCTCGTCGAAGGGGGTCCGGGCGTAGCTCTTGACGGCCGCCTTCACCTCGGCGGCGAAGTCCTCGTTTTCCCACTGCCGCCGGGCGAACCCGACCAAGGCGAAGCTGGGGGGCAGCAGCCCGCGGTTGGCCAGGTCGTAGACGGCCGGCATGAGTTTCTTCCGGGCGAGGTCACCGGTGACGCCGAAGAGCACCAGGGAGGACGGGCCGGCGATGCGGTTCAGCCGGCGGTCCCGCGGGTCCCGGAGCGGATTGCGCCCCCGGCCCGCGGACTTGCGGCCGCCGTTTTGCGAGAGTGGCATGGTTGCTGTGGTGCCTTAGCTTTCGGTGGTGGATGCGGGGCGGCCGGCCATCGAACTGGCGGCCAGCGCGGAGACGAGGCCCCGCAACTGGCGGACGCCGGCGGCACGGTCCGTGAGGTGGAGGCGGAGCACGGGCCGGCCGTGTTCACTGAGGACCTGCGCGTCGCCTGCGGCCTGGGCGGAGATCAGCTCACCAAAGGTGAAGGGACGCTCCGGGATGGCGAGGTCCGTCGCGGACGCCGCCGTGACCTGCAGGAACACGCCAATCGCCGGGCCGCCCTTGTGGAACTGTCCGGTGGAGTGCAGGAACCTCGGTCCCCAGCCGAACGTGACGGGACGGCCGCTGAGGGCGGCCAGTTCGTCCCGGATCCCCTCGAGCGGCGCGTAGCTGAGCCGGTCGAAGTAGGCCTGGACGCTGAGGTAGCCGTTGGCGCCCAGCTGGCCGAGCAATGCGCTGACCGCTTCGGCAGCGGTGCCCGCGCCGCCCAGCCAGTCGCCGCCGCGGACCTCGATGGCGCCGTCGGTGAAGCTGGCCGGCGTCGGCTCCGGCTGCGCGTCCAGCAGCCCGCGGGCCGCCACCTTCGCGGCTTCGACGTCGGGCTGGTCGAAGGGGTTGATGCCCAGCAGCCGTCCCGCGACGGCGGTGGCGAACTCCCAGGTCATCATCTGCGCTGCCAGGCCGCCGGCGATCGCCGCCTCGTTGGCGCCGAGGTCGACGTCGGCGTCGGCCGCGACCAGACGTATCACCAGCACGTCGTCTGCGCCGCCGGTGACCTCCGGGGCATCCGGGCCGGCGACGACCGGCAGCACGCCGGTGCCGAGCTTGCCCGTGGATTCCGCGATGAGCTGTTCAGCCCAGTCGGCGAAGCCCACGATCCCGGAGCCGTCCTCGGCGATGACGATCTTGTCGCGTAGCGGATTGGTGCCGCCCAGTGCGGCGCCGAGTGCGAGTCCGATGTTCTCCTCGCTGTCGTCATTGAGGATCTCGGCGGTCTCCTCGGCCTCGTCCAGGAAGGCCTGGATGTCCACGCCGGCCAGCCCGCACGGCACCAGGCCGAAAGCGGTGAGCGCCGAGTAGCGGCCGCCGACGTTGGGGTCGGCGTTGAAGACGGCCCGGTAGCCGGCTTCGCGGGATGCCTTGTCCAGCGGAGAGCCCGGGTCGGTGACAATGATGATCCGGCTCTTCGCGTCGAGCCCGGCCTCGGTAAAGGCGTGCTCGAAGACCCGGCGCTGCGAATCGGTCTCCAGGGTAGACCCCGACTTCGAGGAGACCACGATGGCGGTCTCCGCGAGGCGGTCCGCCAGGGCGGCAGCAACCTGCTCGGGGTCGGTGCTGTCCAGCACCGTCAACTCGACGCCGGCGGTTCCGGCGATGACCTCGGGGGCGAGCGAGGAACCGCCCATGCCGCACAGGACAATCCGGGTCACGCCTTCGGCGCGGAGCGCGTCACGGAGCGCCAGGATCTCCGCCACGAGCGGCTGGGAGACGGTGGCGGCCTCCACCCAGCCGAGCCGGACCGCGGCCTCGGCTTCGGCGTCGGGACCCCACAGGGTGGCATCCTTGGCAAAGATCCGGGTGGCGACCCGGTCCTCCAGCAGGGCGGGCAGGTGCTGTTCGTGGGCCTGGCGGGCGGCGCCCGTGGCGTCGTAGCTGAGAGTGGTCATGGGGGACTATGCGTCCTTCCGTGCAGCGGCGAGGGCGCCCTCGACGTCGGCCAGCAGTTCCTTCCAGCTTGCCACAAACTTGTCGAGGCCTTCGGACTCGAGTACGGCGACGACCTCGTTGTAGGAAATGCCGAGGGCATCGAGGGCGTTGAGCGTGGCGTTAGCGTCGTCGTAGCCCCGGGTGATGGTGTTGCCGGTGATGGCGCCGTGGTCGTAGGTGGCGTCCAGGGTCTTCTCCGGCATGGTGTTCACGACGCCGGGGGCGACGAGCTCGGTGACGTACAGGGTGTCGGGGTAGGCCGGATCCTTGACGCCGGTGGACGCCCAGAGCGGGCGCTGCGGGCGTGCGCCGGCCTCGGCGAGCAGGGCCCAGCGCTCGGTGGAGAAGAGCTCCTCATAGACCTGGTAGGCGAGGCGTGCGTTGGCGACGCCGGCCTTGCCCTTGAGTGCCTTGGCCTCCGCGGTGCCGATCGCGTCGAGGCGCTTGTCGATTTCCGTGTCCACGCGGGAGACGAAGAACGAGGCGACCGAGTGGATCTTCGAGAGGTCGTGGCCGTTCTCCTTGGCCTGCTCGAGTCCGCTCTGGAAGGCGTTGATCACCGCGCGGTAGCGCTCGAGCGAGAAGATCAGGGTCACGTTGACGCTGATGCCGCTTGCCAGGGTGGCGGTGATGGCCTCGAGGCCCTCGATCGTGGCGGGGATCTTGATCAGGACGTTGTCCTTGTTGACCTGGCCGTAGAGTTCCTTGGCCTCGGCGATGGTGCCGGCGGTGTCCCAGGCGAGGCGGGGATCCACCTCGATGGAGACGCGGCCGTCGACGCCGTTCGTCGCTGCGGCCACCGGGGCGAACAGCTCGCAGGCGTCGGCGACGTCGGTGGTGGTGATCGCGAACACGGTCTCGTCCACGCTGGCGCCCGAGGCGGCCATTTCACGGATTTTGGCGTCGTAGTCCGTGCCGGTGGTGATCGCGGCGTGGAAGATGCTCGGGTTCGTGGTGACGCCGACGACGTTCTTCTCTTCGATCAGTTTGCGCAGCGTCCCGGTTTCGAGGCGGCCGCGGGAGAGGTCATCGAGCCAGATGGAAACGCCGGCGTCGGATAGCTGCTGGGTGGGGGTGGTGTTCATGGTTCACTCCTGGAGTCTGGGGCCGCCGCCGCAGGGGCGGCGGCCCGGAATGCGTGAAGTTGGGGGGTCAGGCCGTGAGGCTGGCGAGGGATTCCTTGGCGGCGGCGGCCACGGCCTCGGCGGTGATGCCGAATTCCTGGAACAGGCGCTTGTAGTCGGCCGAGGCTCCGAAGTGCTCCAGGCTGATGGAGCGGCCGGCGTCGCCGACGAATTCCTTCCAGCCCAGGGCCAGCCCGGCTTCGACCGAGACCCGCGCCTTGACGTTGGCCGGGAGCACCGCCTCGCGGTAGGCGGCGTCCTGCTTGTTGAACCATTCCACGCACGGCATGGACACGACCCTGGTGGGGATGCCCTCGGCCTGCAGGGCGTCGCGTGCTGCCACAGCGAGCTGGACCTCGGAGCCGGTGCCGATCAGGATGACCTGCGCCTCCGCGGTCGCGCCGCCGGAGGATGCCTCGGCCAGGACGTAGCCGCCCTTGGCGACCCCGGCGGTGGAGGCGAAGGTATCGCCGTCGGCGTCGCCGGTTCCGCGCTCCCAGGTGGGGATGTTCTGCCGGGTCAGCACGATCCCGGCGGGGTTGGCGTGGTTTTCGAGCATCGCCTTCCAAGCCGCGGCGACCTCATTGGCGTCCCCGGGACGGACGACGTCAAGGCCCGGGATGGCCCGCAGGGAGGCAAGCTGTTCGACCGGCTGGTGGGTGGGGCCGTCCTCGCCGAGGCCGATCGAGTCGTGCGTCCAGACGTAGAGCGAGGGGACGCCCATCAGGGCGCCGAGCCGGATGGCCGGGCGCTGGTAGTCGGAGAAGATCAGGAAGGTGCCGGAGAAGGCCCGGGTTGCCCCGGCCAGGGAGATCCCGTTCACGATCGACGCGGCGGCGTGTTCGCGGATGCCGAAGTGCAGCACCCGGCCGTACGGGTTGCCCTTCCACGCCTCGGTCTGCCGGGAGGCCGGGATGAACGACGGCGAACCTTCGATCGTGGTGTTGTTCGACTCGGCAAGGTCGGCGGAGCCACCCCACAGCTCGGGCATGACCGGGCCGATCGCGTTCAGGACCTTGCCGGACGCGGCCCGCGTGGAGACGTCCTTGCCGGCTTCGAAGACCGGCAGCGCGGCGTCGAACTCAGCCGGAAGCTTGCGGGCCTCGACGCGCTCGAGCAGGGCGGCCGCCTCGGGATTGCCGGACTGCCAGGCCTCGAACGCCGCCTGCCATTCGGACCGGGCCGCGGCGCCGCGGGCCTGCGCTTCGCGGGTGTGGGCCAGAACCTCCTCGTCAACCTGGAAAGACCGCTCCGGGTCGAAGCCGAGGACCTTCTTCAGGCCGGCGACTTCCTCCGCGCCGAGCGCCGAGCCGTGGATCTTGCCGGTGTTCTGCTTCTTCGGCGCCGGCCACCCGATGATGGTGCGAAGCGAGATGATGGACGGCTTGCCGGTCTCGGCCTTGGCGGCGAGCAGGGCGGCGTGCAGTTCGGGCACGTCCTCCTTGTATTCGCCGGTGCGGGTCCAGTCGACCCGCTGGGTGTGCCAGCCGTAGGCCTCGTAGCGGGCCAGGACGTCCTCGGTGAACGCGACGTCGGTGTCGTCCTCGATGCTGATGTGGTTCTCGTCGTAGATCACCACGAGGTTGCCCAGTTCCTGGTGCCCGGCGAGCGAGGACGCCTCGCTCGTGACGCCTTCCTGCAGGTCGCCGTCGGACGCAATCACCCAGACGGTGTGGTCGAACGGGCTGGTGCCGGCGGGAGCGTCGGCGTCGAACAGCCCGCGCATCCGGCGCTGGGAGTAGGCGAAGCCGACGGCGGACGCCAGGCCCTGGCCCAGCGGGCCCGTGGTGATCTCCACCCCGGCCGTGTGCTTGTACTCCGGGTGACCGGGGGTCAGGGAACCCCAGGTCCGCAGCGCCTGGAGGTCCTTCAGCTCCAGGCCGTAGCCCGAGAGGAAGAGCTGGATGTAGAGCGTCAGGGAGGTGTGGCCGGGGGACAGGACGAACCGGTCGCGGCCCAGCCACTGCGGGTTCGCCGGGTCGTGGCGCATCAGCTTCTGGAAGAGCAGGTAGGCGGCCGTAGCCAGGCTCATCGCGGTGCCGGGGTGGCCGTTACCGACCTTCTCCACGGCATCCGCCGCGAGCACCCGGACGGTGTCCACGGCCCGGGCGTCCAGATGAGTCCATGACAGTTCTTGCTCTTCCAAATGTGGCACGAAAACCGGGCCCCTCTCTGTGCTGACGGCCGGTGGCACGAGGTTCCCTCTGTGTTTTCCCGCTGGGGGATCTAACTCGGGGCCTTCCGCCGGGGCACAGTTCGGTGCCCGCCGCGGTTCGTACCAGCCGTTCACCATCGAATCGTTGATCTATCATTGCGCCGCATGCACGGGGCCGTGAGCGCCGTTGGGGCGCCGGCCCGTGCGTGCTGATCTGTGAGACAGCTTAGCCCCATTCCACCTGCCGGGCAGGGTACATCTCAGGAATTGGACCGGTTTTGGGCTTATATGAATCACCGTGTGCCGCGGCGGCGGTGAGGCCGTGTTAATCAGTCGGACTCATGCGGGCGCCTTCGGGGCCGGAACGCAGCTGCCACCACGGTATGATGGTGGCTGGCCACCCATGGGGGCGAGGACACGCCTGTGCGCTGAGCGTGGACCCCCTCCGAATGCAATGCGCCGGACTTAGGCGCACTGCGACGACCAGCCGGACTGAACAGCCAGACAGAACAGAGTGACTGCCACCGTGAGCACAACAGAAACGCCGCTTAACGCCTCCCAGGCCCCGGCCCGGATCGGCTTCGCCCGCAAAGCCAAGGCCTACCTGGCGCTCACGAAACCCCGGGTAATCGAACTCCTGCTGGTCAGCACCCTGCCCACCATGATCTACGCCGAGCGCGGCTTCCCGTCCCTCGGCCTGATCCTGGCCACCCTCGTCGGCGGCGCGTTTGCCGCCGGCAGCGCGGGGTCCTTCAACTGCTACATCGACCGGGACATCGACAAGCTCATGCACCGGACCGAAAACCGTCCGCTGGTCACGGGGGAGGTCACCCCGCGCGAAGCACTGGTCTTCTCGTGGCTTCTCGGCGCGGCCGCCATCGCGATCCTTTGGTTCGGCGCCAACCCGCTCTCGGCCTGGCTGGGACTCGGCGCGATCGTGTTCTACGTCGTCATCTACACGATGATCCTCAAGCGCCGCACCGCCCAGAACATCGTCTGGGGCGGGGCTGCCGGCTGCTTCCCGGTGCTGATCGCCTGGGCGGCGGTGACCAACACGGTGGAGTGGCCCGCCGTCGTCCTCTTTATGGTGATCTTCCTCTGGACCCCGCCGCACTACTGGCCGCTGTCCATGCGCTACGGCGAGGACTACCGGAACGCCAACGTGCCGATGCTCGGTGCCATCGCCGGCGCCAAGGTTGTCTCCGTGCAGGTGGTCCTGTACGCGTGGGCCATGGTTGCCTGCTCGCTGCTGCTGATCCCGGTCGGCGGCGCCGGCTGGGTCTACACCGTCACCGCCGTCGCCGCGGGCGCCTGGTTCCTGTACGAGTCGCACGCGCTCTACAACCGGGCCCAGGGTGGCGACGTCTCGAACAAGGGCGCCATGAAGGTCTTCCATGGCTCCATCAGCTACCTCACCCTGCTCTTCATCGCGCTGGCCGTGGACCCGTTCATCGGCTCCTCGATCATCGGCAGCTAGGCAGGCGCGGGAGGTCAGGGCTTTTCGGGGCCGGGCGGGTCACGGCGGTCCGCCGCTTCCGGAAGATCCCGCCGGGCCCGCCGCCCGCGCCGCAGATGCCAGATGACGAGTCCCAGGACCCCGAGCACAGCTATCGCCGCCGTGATGTCCCGGCCAGCCACCTTGGCCACGGCGTCATAGGAGTTGCCAGCAAAGAAGCCGAGCAGCACGAAGCCCGTTCCCCACACCAGTCCACCGGCGGCATTGAAGGCCAGGAACTTCGGGTAGTGCATTCGGGAGGCGCCGGCCAGGGCGGGCATGACGGCCCGGAAAAACGCCACGAAGCGGCCCAGGAAAACGGCTGAGCCGCCCCGTTGGCGCAGAAAGGCCTGGGCCCGGGCCAGGCCGCGCCGGCGCCGCTTCATCAGTTTGAAGTCCAGCAGGCGGGGACCCACGTGCTTGCCGATCTCGTAGCCCACGGTGTCCCCGGCAATGGCAGCGGTGACCACGACGGCGGCCATGCCCCACAGCGGCACCTCGCCGCGGCTCGCAATGACGCCGCCCAGGACCGCGGCCGTCTCACCCGGAATCACGAAGCCAATGAAGACCGCGTCTTCGGCGAACACCAGGCAGGCCACGAGCGTGAAGGCCAGCGCGGGACTCATATTCAGGAGGCTGTTGACGACTCCGTTCACGGCGCTGCCTTTCTCTCGACAAAGTCAGGCTACCGGCCGGCAAGCAACGCGGGGTCAGTTTCCGCCGGTCCCAGGCATCCGGACGGGCGGCAAGTGACCCCGCGCTGGAGTCTTCCGCTACTTGGCCGGGCTGCTGCGCGCGAGGTCGGCTGCGTTGGTGGATGCGCTCATCAGCAGGGCCGCGCCGAGCATGTGCGCGCCCACGAGCAGCGCGGGGATGCCGTTGTAGTACTGCGTGAAGCCGATGACAGCCTGCAGCACCGTAACGCCCAGAAGCAGGAACACGGCAGTGCGGAACGGACCCGTAATCCGGCCCCGGAGCACGAGGAACACGCCGAACAGGGCGCCGGCGGTCACGAGGTAGGCCGGAACGGCATGGATGTGCGAGAACAGATCCCAGTCCAGGTTGTTGCGCGGCGCGTTCGCGTCACCGGCGTGCGGGCCGGCGCCGGTCACGACGACGCCGAGGCAGACTGCCACGGCGGAGAAGAGCGCGACGGCGGCCAGCACCGGGCGTGCGGCACCCGGCAGGGCGGGAAGCTCCCGGGTCCGTGCCGCCCCGGTCCTTCCGTAGGCGCGGTTGACGAGCAGCGTGGCGAGCACCACGAGGGCCATCGAGACGAGGAAGTGCAGGCCCACCACCCACGGGTTCAGCTGGGTGAGGACGGTGATGCCGCCAATGATGGCCTGGGCCGGAATGCTGGCGAGCAGGCCGAGGGCCAGCAGGAAGAGGTCGCGGCGCTCCCTCCGGAGGTTCCACAGGTAGACCAGCATCATCACGGCGACGGCGGCCAGCGCGAACGTCAGCAGGCGGTTGCCGAACTCGATGAAGCCGTGGATTCCCATCTCGGGAGTGTTCACGAGCGAGCTGTCCGTGCAGCGCGGCCACGTGGGGCAGCCCAGGCCCGAAGCCGTCAGGCGGACGGCGCCGCCGGTCACCACCAGCACGGTCTGGCCGATCAGGGACAGCACGGCCAGGCGGCGGACCGTCTTGTCGACGGTGACGGGCAGCCGGGAGGAAATCCGGGACATGATCCGGGGAGGGCGGGATGCCGTACTCACAATTTTCTCAATTCCACTTGAACCAACGGGTTGCTGCGAGGCCGGCAACGGCGGTCCAGAGCAGCAGGACAAACACGGCGGCAGGGTTGACGCTGCCATGCAGGAAAGCATCCCGCAGCGCCTGGCCCAGCGCGCCGGAGGGAAGGAAGTGCACGGTGGCCTGGGCGAGCGCGGGGAGCCGCTCGGCCGGAATGACGATCCCGCCCAGGGCGCCGAGCAGGATCCAGAGCAGGTTGGTGATCGCGAGCGTCGCCTCCGGCCGGACCGTGCCGGCCACGAGCAGGCCGAGGGCGGTGAAGGCCGCTGCGCCAAGGACCAGCAGCGCGAACCCGGGCAGCAGCCCCGCGGCTGACGGCTGCCAGCCCAGCGGCAGGGCGACGGCGGTGACCACCAGTACCTGCAGCAGCAGCACCACAAGTACGGCAATCACCTTGCCGAGGATCAGGCCGGTCCGGCCCAGCGGGGTCGTGGACAGGAACCGCAGCACCCCGTACCGGCGGTCGAAACCGGTGGCGATGCCCTGGCCGGTGAAGGCCGTGGACATGGCGCACAGCGCCAGGATGCCAGGTACAGCGATATTGACGCGGCTGGAGCCGAGGCCGTCCAACAGCGGCGTGACGGTCAGGCCCACCAGGGCCAGCAGCGGCAGGATGACGGCCAGGATCAGCTGCTCGCCGTTGCGGAGCATGGTGACGGTCTCATACCGCCCCTGCAGCAGGACCCGGCGCAACAGGGGAGCGGGGGCACTGCCCAGCGGCGTGCCGGCTGTTGTTCCGGCGGGCGCGGAGCTCATCGGGTTTCCCTTCCGGAGATGTCGAGGAAGACGTCTTCGAGGCTGCGGGCCGCGAGGCTCATCGAGGCGGGCATGATGCCGCGCTCCGCCCACCAGGCTGTCACGGCGGCGAGATCAGCCGGGGTCAGCGCTCCGGTGGCGCTGTAGCTGCCGGCCCGCGTTTCCCGGACCTCGACGGCGTCCGGCAGCACGCCGGACAGATCAAGCCCGGGCTCGGCTTCGAAGAGGAGGGTGCGGACGTGCTGATCTGAGCCGGAGGTCAACTCGTGCCGCAGCAACTGGGCGACGGTGCCCTCCGCGACGTTCCGGCCGGCGTCGATGATGTAGACGTAGTCGGCCAGCCGCTGGGCGTCATCCATCAGGTGCGTGGTGAGGACGATGCCCATGCCGCGGTCCCGCAGTTCGGCAATCAGTTCGAACACCAGCTGGCGGGACTGCGGGTCCAAGCCGGCGCTTGGCTCGTCGAGGAAGAGCACCTCGGGGCGGCCAACCAGGGCCGCGGCGAGGGCGAGCCGCTGCTTCTGTCCGCCGGAGAGGCGCCGGACCGTGGTGCGGCTGAAGGTGTCGATGCCCAGCCGGGCAATGAGCTCGTCCACGGGCCAAGGGTCCTGGTACAGGCCGGCGATGTGCCGGAGCAGGGGGATGGGCCGGGCCGACGGCGGAAGGCCGCCGTCCTGGAGCATCACGCCGACGCGGGCGCGGAGTTCGGCCCCGGCGGTGTCGGGGTCCTGGCCGAGCAGGCTGATGCTGCCGCCGGTGCGCTTCTGCAAGCCTTGGGCGCACTCGATCGTCGTGGTCTTGCCCGCCCCGTTGGCGCCCAGCAGGGCGGTGACCTGCCCGCGTTCGGCAATGAGGGACAAACCGCTGACCACCCGCAGCATCTTGCCGTCAAGGCTGGGCAACGGGCCAACATCCTTGATGAGCCCGCTGATGGTCAGGGCGGGGGATTCGGGAGATCGCACCAAAGCATTCTACGCGATGTAGTAGGGCGTGGCCCGATGCGGGGCCGGGCGCAGGAAAGCCATGCCTTACTGGATCGAGGGAGTAAATTACGACATGATTGTGTTGTGTATTCCATGAGCCCAAGTACTTCTGCCGCGCCTGCCATGCGCGCTGAGTCGCGCGAGCCTGCCGGGGGCGCTGTTCCGCCGGCCACGCACGCCGCAGAAGCCGAGGACCGCACCCGGGACCGCGTCCTGGCTGCTGTGCTGGAGCACGGGCCCATCAGCGCCGCCGAACTTGGCGAGCTGCTGGGCTTCACCCCCGCGGCGGTTCGCCGCCACCTCGACCACCTCTCGCGCCACGGCGTGATCGAAGTCAAGCGCGTGGCCCGCGCGGGCGCTGGCGCGGGACGCCCGGCCCGCCGCTATGTGCTCAGCTCGCAGGGCCAGTCCACGTGGGGCAACGACTACCTCGACATCGCCAACTCCGCCCTGCGACGGCTGGGCGAAATGGCGGGCTCCGAAGCTGTCCGGGAGTTCGCCGTCGAGCGCTTCGCCGAAATGGAACGCCGCTACGCGCCGGAAATCGAGCAGGCGGGCCGCGATATCACCGCCCGCGCCCGCGCCCTGTCCGAGGCACTCAGCCGTGACGGTTTCGTTGCCTCGGCGCAGTCCATCGAGGCTAAGGCGCCGTTGCCGGCCGCGCTCTCCAGTGTGCAGCTGTGCCAGGGCCACTGCCCCATCCAGCAGCTCGCCGCCCAGTTCCCCGTGTTCTGCGATGTGGAGACCGAACTGTTCTCCCGGCTGGTCGGCGTCGACGTGCGCCGGCTCTCCACGCTCGCGCGCGGCGGCCATGTCTGCACCACCCACATACCTACGGGCCGTCCGGCCGCCGGCGGGGCTTCCAGCCCCGCGGGTGCGGGCAACCCGGACGAAGAATCCAACCATCTGCAAGAAAGGCCGTGATGACGGACCAACTATCAGAGAAGAAGGTTGCTGAATCCACTGTGATCTCGGAGATTCTGGAGAAGAATCCCGAGCTCCACGGAATTGGCACCTACGAGTACGGCTGGGCCGACAAGAACGACGTCGGCGCGAACGCCCGCCGTGGTATCGATGAGGACGTCGTACGTGACATCTCGGCCAAGAAGAACGAGCCGGAATGGATGCTGGACCTGCGCCTGAAGGGCCTGAAGTACTTCGACCGCAAGCCCATGCCCACCTGGGGCGCGGACCTCTCCGGCATCGACTTCGACAACATCAAGTACTTCGTGCGCTCCACCGAGAAGCAGGCCGCCACCTGGGAGGACCTGCCCGAGGACATCCGGAACACCTACGAGAAGCTGGGCATCCCGGAAGCCGAGCGCAGCCGCCTGGTCTCCGGTGTGGCCGCCCAGTACGAATCCGAGGTCGTCTACCACCAGATCCGCGAGGACCTGGAAGCCCAGGGCGTTATCTTCCTGGACACCGACACCGCGCTGCGTGAGCACCCGGAGATCTTCCAGGAGTATTTCGGCACCATCATCCCGGTGGGCGACAACAAGTTCGCCTCGCTGAACACGGCCGTGTGGTCCGGCGGTTCCTTCGTGTACGTGCCCAAGGGCGTCCACGTCGACATCCCGCTGCAGGCCTACTTCCGCATCAACACGGAAAACATGGGCCAGTTCGAGCGCACCTTGATCATTGCGGACGAGGATTCCTACGTCCACTACATCGAGGGCTGCACCGCACCGATCTACACCTCGGATTCGCTGCACTCCGCCGTTGTGGAAATCATCGTGAAGAAGGGCGCCCGCGTCCGCTACACGACCATCCAGAACTGGTCCACGAACGTGTACAACCTGGTCACCAAGCGCGCCATCTGCGAAGAGGGCGCCACCATGGAGTGGATCGACGGCAACATCGGTTCCAAGGTCACCATGAAGTACCCGGCCGTCTACCTCGTCGGTGAGGGCGCCAAGGGCGAGACCCTCTCGATCGCGTTCGCCGGTGAAGGCCAGCACCAGGACACCGGTTCCAAGATGGTCCACATCGCGCCCAACACCAAGAGCTCGATCATCTCCAAGTCCGTGGCCCGCGGCGGCGGCCGCGCCGCCTACCGCGGCCTGGTCCAGGTCCGCGAGGGTGCCAAGCACTCGGCCAACACGGTCCGCTGTGACGCGCTGCTGGTGGACACCATCAGCCGCTCGGACACCTACCCGTACATCGACATCCGCGAGGACGATGTGACCATGGGCCACGAGGCAACCGTCTCGCGCGTCAGCGAAGAACAGCTGTTTTACCTGATGTCTCGCGGCATGCGCGAAGACGAGGCCATGGCGATGATCGTGCGCGGCTTCATCGAGCCCATCGCCCGTGAACTGCCGATGGAATACGCCCTCGAGCTGAACCGCCTGATTGAACTGCAGATGGAAGGATCGGTCGGTTAATGACTGACATCACTACTGAAAAGGCCCGCATCGGCGCGCCCTCAGCCCAGCCGTTCATCAACGGTTTCACCGAGGAAGGCGAAAGCCTCTCGCCGCTGAACGCCGCGGAGTCCAAGTCCCCGCTGGGCGGCGAGGCCGTCAAGCGCCACTCGCACGGCGGCGGCGTCGGCATCCCGGACAGCTCACGCGCCGGCCGCCTGACCTCGTACAAGCTGGCGGACTTCAAGCCGCTGACCGGCATGGAGGAGGATTGGCGGTTCACCCCGCTCAAGCGCCTCCGCGGCCTCCACACCGAGGTCCTGAACGGTGCCGCGCCATCCGTGGCCGTCACCGGCCCGGACAGCGTCCGGATCGAGACCGTTGGCCGCGACGATGCCCGCATCGGCTCCGCCGCGATTCCCGAGGACCGCGTGTCCGCCAACGCCTGGGAGAACTTCAGCGAGGCCACCGTCATCACGGTCCCCGCCGAGGTCCAGGCCGAGGGCGAGGTCAGCGTGGTGCTGACCGGCCAGGGAACCGCGGCAGCGTCGCAGCACGTTGTCATCATCGCGGAGAAGTTCTCCAAGGCGGTGGTGGTGCTCGATCACCAGGGCACCGCCGTCGTCTCGGAAAACATCGAAATCCTCGTGGAGGACGGCGCTCAGCTGACCGTCATCTCGCTCCAGGAATGGAACGACGACGCCGTGCACGCGTCCTCCCAGCAGGCGAAGCTTGGCCGCGACGCCAAGTTCAAGCACATCGTCGTCAGCCTCGGCGGCGATCTGGTGCGCGTCACGCCGTCGGCCCGCTTCACCGCACCCGGTGCCGAAGCGGAACTGTTCGGCCTGTACTTCGCCGACGCCGGCCAGCATCTCGAGCAGCGCCTCTTCGTGGACCACGCAGTAGCCAACTGCAAGTCCAACGTGCTCTACAAGGGCGCCCTCCAAGGCCGCAACGCGCACACCGTCTGGGTGGGCGACGTCCTGATCCGCAAGGAAGCAGAAGGTACCGACACCTACGAGGCCAACCGCAACCTGGTCCTCACCGACGGTGCCCGCGCGGATTCCGTGCCCAACCTCGAGATCGAGACCGGCCTGATCGCCGGCGCCGGCCACGCCAGCGCCACTGGCCGTTTCGACGACGAGCACCTGTTCTACCTGATGGCCCGCGGTATCCCGGAAAAGGTGGCCCGCCGACTGGTGGTCCGCGGCTTCCTGAACGAGATCATCCAGCAGATCAAGGTTCCCGCCATCGAGGAACGCCTCACCGAAGCCGTCGAGCGCGAGCTCGCGGCAACGGAAAACTAGTGCACGGCACTAGAGAATAGGGACGACAAATGACGGAACAGCCAAAGGGCGAGTTGGTCTGCAGCGCCAGCGAGATCCAGCTCAAGCAGGCCCTGCGCATCCTGATCGACGACTACCCGGTAGCGGTCGTGAAGGACTCGATGGGGGAAATCCATGCGATCGGCGACACCTGCTCGCACGCGGACATCTCGCTCTCCGAAGGTGAGGTTGAAGGCTGCAAGATCGAGTGCTGGGGCCACGGCTCCCAGTTCGACCTGCGCAGCGGCCAGCCGCTTCAGCTGCCGGCCTACGACCCCGTGCCCGTCTTTGCCGTCACGATCGTGGATGACGACGTCTATGTGGATGTCAGCACCGTCCTGAACGGCGCCGAGGCTCCGAACCTCAGCTGACCGGGCCGGGGCCAGCACCACCAGCCCCGCTCGGCCGGCAGCCAGCAACACCCAAAAACTTATCGACGAGAAAACGCACCGCCGCCCCGGCAACGGTGCAGAGGAGAACCAGACACATGTCTACTCTTGAGATCAAGGACCTGCACGTCAGCATTGACACCGAGCAGGGCACCAAGGAAATCCTGAAGGGCGTCAGCCTGACCATCAAGACCGGCCAGACCCACGCCATCATGGGTCCCAACGGCTCGGGCAAGTCCACCCTGGCGTCCACCATCGCCGGCCACCCGCGCTACAACGTCACGAGCGGCACCATCACGCTCGACGGCGAGGACGTCCTCGCGATGAGCGTCGACGAGCGCGCCCGCGCCGGCCTGTTCCTGGCCATGCAGTACCCGGTCGAGGTTCCCGGCGTCAGCATGACCAACTTCCTGCGCACCGCCAAGACCGCGATCGATGGGGAAGCCCCGAAGCTCCGCACCTGGACCAAGGACGTCAAGGCCGCCATGGAGAAGCTGCGCATCGACGCCGACTTCACCCAGCGCAACGTCAACGAAGGCTTCTCCGGCGGCGAGAAGAAGCGGGTGGAGATCCTCCAGCTGGAGCTCTTCAAGCCGAAGTTCGCCATCCTCGACGAGACCGACTCCGGCCTCGACGTGGACGCACTGAAGGTTGTCTCCGAGGGCGTCAACCGTGCCCACGCTGACGGCAACATGGGCACCCTGCTGATCACGCACTACACCCGGATCCTGCGCTACATCAAGCCTGAATTCGTGCACGTGTTCGTGGACGGCAAGGTCGTCGAAGAGGGCGGCCCGGAGCTGGCCGACCGCCTCGAAGAAGAAGGCTACGACCGCTACCTGCCCGGTGCCGGAGCCGCAACCATCGCTGCCGCCGACGCCGCAGCACAGGCCTAGTTAGGACTACGCCATGACCGAAATCAACATGGCCCGCACGGGCCTGGAGGATGTCGAAGAGGCACTCAAGGATGTGATCGACCCCGAACTGGGCGTGAACATCGTTGATCTGGGCCTGCTCTACGGCCTCAAGTACT
Source organism: Arthrobacter sp. KBS0702 (assembly GCF_005937985.2). Taxonomy (NCBI): domain Bacteria; kingdom Bacillati; phylum Actinomycetota; class Actinomycetes; order Micrococcales; family Micrococcaceae; genus Arthrobacter; species Arthrobacter sp. KBS0702. The sequence goes on from NZ_CP042172.1 coordinate 1,757,640, forward strand.
CAGACGACGACGGCGCCCTGCTGATCGACATGACGCTCACCACGGCTGCCTGCCCGCTCACCGACGTGATCGAGGAACAGGTGGGCAAGGCCCTGGACGGCATCGTCGATGACTGGCGCCTGAACTGGGTCTGGATGCCGCCATGGGGCCCGGAGCGGATCACCGAGGACGGCCGCGACCAGATGCGCGCCCTCGGCTTCAACATCTAGCTCCCATCGCCTTCCTGGCCTAAAACGACGGCGGGCCCACCTCCTGGAGGTGGGCCCGCCGTCGTCGTCCCATCGGCTGCTCCGCAGCGGCCCTTGTGGAGGCCCATAACGGCGGTTTGGGAGCGGTCGCCGGGTTACCGGGTCACGGGGTGGCGACCTTGAAGGTGTCGCACTGGTTGATGTCGCCCGTCTTGTAGCCCTGGTAGAACCACTTTTGCCGCTGCGCGCTGGAGCCGTGGGTCCAGGATTCCGGCGAGACCCGGCCCGTGGCTGCCTTCTGGATCCGGTCATCGCCCACCGAGGAGGCCGCGGACAGGGCATCCTGCAGGTCCTGGTCCTTCAACGGCGCGAGGAAGGGCTGGCCGGAGGCTGGATCTTTCGTGGTGGTGGCATACCGGACCCAGAGGCCGGCGTAGCAATCAGCCTGGAGTTCCACCCGCACCGCGCCGGACTGGGGGCCTTGCGGATCCTGCTGGGCACGGTCGATGTTGCCGAGCAGGTTCTGGATGTGGTGCCCGAATTCATGCGCCACCACGTACTCCTGGGCCAGCGGGCCGCCGGAGGATCCGAACCGGTCCACGAGTTCCTGGAAGAACCCGGGATCGAAATACGCCGTCTGGTCGGCGGGGCAGTAGAACGGGCCCACCGCCGACGTCGCCGAGCCGCAGCCGGTGTTAGTGGCCCGGTCGAAGATCACGGTCTGCGGCTGCGGATACTGTTTGCCGTACTGGGCCAGGTAGGCCGGCCAGAACGCGTTGAGGCTGTTCACCGTGCCATTGATCCGGCAGTCGAGCCGCGCATTGGCATCCGCGCCGGTCTTGCATGCCGGGGCCGTGCCCTGGCTTTGCGACTGGTCCGGTGTGGTGCCGGTCAGGCCTTCAAGAAGGCTGGGGTTGATGCCGAACAGCGCGGCCAGGAGCAGCACGATGCCGCCGCCGATCCCGCCGCCGATTTTTGTGCCGCGGCCCATGCCGCGGCGGTCCTGGACCTGCGACGGGTCCAGCTGGACGTTGTCATTGAAACTCATGCTGTCACAATATCCCGTGGCGGGTACGGGGGCGTCGCTCCCCGGTAAAGTTGGTCCGATGCCTTTTCTCGACAGACTCCAGCGCTGGGCCGACGAGCGCCCCGACGGCACCGCCGTCGTCGTGGCCGGCGAGCGGCTGAGCTGGGCAGAACTTCGCGACGCCGCAGCCGCGCTGGTGCCGGCCGCCCCTCCCGTCACGGTGCTGGCCGAAAGCAACTCCACCAACTTCGTTTCGGCCTTCGCTGCTGCAGTCGCGGGCAGCCGCCGCTGCGCGGTGCTGGACCCCAGCTGGCCTCAGCAGCTCCGGGACGCGCTCACCGCACAGATTGCGGCGACTGCCGCCGCCGGCGGCTCCGAACCGGGCAATGACCTCGCCGACGGTGACCCGGACACTCCGTTCCTGATCGGCCTCACCTCCGGAACCACCGCCGTCCCCAAAGCGTTCAGCCGTTCGCGTCGGTCCTGGCGGCTGTCCTTCGACTCCTCCGTCGAGTTCTTCGGCCTGCGCCCCGGCGACAAGACGCTTGCCCCCGGACCCCTCGCCGCCAGCCTGAACCTCTACGCCCTCGCCGAGTGCCTGTACGCCGGCTCCGAGTTCCACACCCTGGCCCAGTTCGACGTCGGCGACGCGCACACCGCGGTCAGCCACGACGGCATCACCCGGCTGGTCCTGGTGCCCACGATGCTCCGGCTGCTCAGCGAACGCGGCCTGGCCGGCGGCGTGGACGCCTCCGGCGTGCGGAGCATCATCTGTGCCGGCTCCAAGCTCGACGCACGCACCCTGGAGGCCGCCCGCCGCTGGGCACCGAACGCCACAATTTTCGAGTATTACGGCGCGGCGGAACTCAGTTTCGTCGCGGGCGCCGGGCTCCCGCCGGGCGCTGCCCCGGCCCCCGGCGGCACCGGGATCGGCCGGCCGTTCCCCGGCGTCGAGCTCCGGATACTCGACGGCGACGGCGCCCTCCTTCCGGACGGTGCTGACGGCACCGTTTATGTCCGCAGCGGCATGGTCAGCGACGGCTACCTTTGGGGCGACGACGGCGAGGCGCTGCGATGCGTCGACGGCTGGTACACCGTGGGGGACCAGGGCTACCTGTCCGAGGGGGTGCTGCACCTGCTGGGCCGCCGCTCGGACATGATCATCACCGCCGGAACGAACGTGTACCCGCACGAGGTGGAGCTGGCCCTGGCGTCCGTCCCGGGGGTCGCGGCTGTGGTGGCCGCCGGCATGGCCGATGAGCTTCGGGGCCAGCGCGTCGTCGCCGCGGTGCTGCCCTCGCACGGCGGCGTGACCGGCACCCAGTTGAGGGCCGGCGTCGAGGACGTCCTGGCCCGCAACAAACGGCCGCTGGACTACTACCTCCTGGCCGAACTGCCCCTCACGGACCGCGGCAAGGTCAGCCGCCCACTCCTGCTCGAGTGGATTACCCGCGGCGACCCACGGCTCCGGCGCCTTGGCTGAGGTCCCGAAAATGCGTCCCATGCCCGGCGGGAACCGCCCCGAAGTGCTGCCGGAGGACCGGCAGCCCGTCATCATGGCGGCGCTCCGGAGCCCGCTCTGCCGCGCCCAAGGAGCCCTCAGGACCCTGCAGGCCCACGAGTTGATCGCCCCGGTGCTGCGCGGCCTGCTCACCGACACCGGCATCGCTGCGGACGAGGTATCCGACGTCGTGGTCGGCAATGCCGTGGGCGGGAGCGGCAACGTCGCGCGCCTGGCGGCCCTGGAAGCCGGGCTGCCCGTCAGTGTTCCCGGGCTGACCGTGGACCGGCAGTGCGGCTCCGGCCTGGACGCGATCGTCCTGGCCTGCCGGCTGATTGCGTCCGGCGGCGGCTTTGGCGGCGGCCCCGGGCATGGGGATGTGTATCTCGCCGGCGGGGTGGAGAGCATCAGCACCGCCCCGCTCCGGGCCAGGCCCGGTCCCGGAGGTGAGCCCCAGTTCTTCAGCCGGGCCCGGTTCGCCCCGGACAGCCACGGCGACCCGGACATGGGCCTGGCCGCCGAAAACGTCGCCGTCCGTTTCGGCATTTCCCGCCAGCGGCAGGACGATTTCGCGCTCCGCAGCCAGCGGCGGGCCCTCGGTGCCGCCGCGGCCGGCGCATTCGAGGGCGAAGTTGTGGCGTTGCCCGGGCCTGAGGGTCCTGTCGGCGCCGACGACGGGCCGCGCCGCTCCCTGACTCCTGCGGTGTTGGCCCGGTTCCCGGCTGCCTTCGTGCCGGACGGAACGGTCACGGCCGGCAACTCCTGCTTCGACGCCGACGGGGCTGCCGCCGTTGTGGTCACTTCCTTGGCCCGTGCGAAGGCGGTCGGTGCCCGCGACGGCCTCGTGCTGCTCGGGACTGACACGGCCGGCGTCGAACCGGCGCTGCTGGGGATGGGAGCAGCCGCCGCGGCGGAACGCCTGCTCGCGGCCACGGGCGTCACGGCCGCGGAGCTCAGCCTCATCGAGTTCAATGAGGCTTTCGCTTCCCAGGTGCTGGCCTGCCTCGACCACCTGGGCATCGACCCGCAGCGGGCGAACCTCGACGGCGGGGCGCTTGCCCTGGGCCACGCCTACGGGGCGTCCGGCGCCGCGCTAGTTACTAGGCTGCTGGCCCAGGCCCGCAGGGAGGAGGCGGAACGGACTCTCGCGCTGGCGATGATCAGCATCGCCGGCGGCATGGGGACCGCCGCGCTGTTCGAGTACCGGTCTTTCCTCTAGCGCCCGCCGGACATGCTCATTCCTTGGCTGGGGGATTGGACTTGCCGGGCGTGCGCGGAGTGACATGCCCATTCCTTGGCTCCAAGGCTGGACATAGTGCTGATATGTCCATGCCCCGCGGCGAAGGATGGGCATGCTCTGCAGCGGGGTGCAGGCACGGACATGCCCATTCCTGCCGCGCTGGGCCGTCCCCGTCAGTCGTCCGCGTACTCCGCCTCGCCCAGGCCGCGGGCTGCCAGGGCATCGCCGGTCTGCCTGGCGAATGCCACCGTAGTGATGAACACCGGCAGCACCAGCGCCCGGGGGTTGCGTTCCAGGCCGCGCGCCCGGGCGGAATCGCGGACATCGGCGTAGGCGCCCGCGATAAAGGGGATGCTGCGCAGCATGATGGCAATCGTCAGGGCGAACCGCTCGGGATCGGCGCCGAAGCGGCGAAACGGCCGGGCCAGCGAGGCTACCCCGTCCAGCAGGACCTGGACGGGTGTGGTGGCCGTCAGGATTGCCGCTGCCACCACGCAGACCAGAACGTTCAACACAATCCGCGCGGCAACGGGGCCACCCAACTGCCACCACTGGAACAACCCGATCAGCGCCAGCACGGGCAGGATCGACCGGACAGCCTGGAACAGCCTGCGGACACCGGCCCCGCTGAGGAGGAAGACCACGCACAGCAGGGCGAGTCCCGCTGCCGCCGCGGCCCAGTCCGCAACGAGAAACGATCCCATCCCGCACGCCATAACCAGCAAGAACTTCGGCCCCAGGGGAGTCCGGTGCACCAGGGAAGTGCCCGGTACATAGTTGGCTAGCAGGAAGCCATGGGCCCTCATGGCTGCGCCGTCTCCCCGCCGGCTTCCCTTACCCCGGTTTTATCCCCGCCGGCTCCCCGCATCCCGTCGCCACGCACGTCGGCGGATTCCCCTGCGCAGAGCCTCCGGTAGTGGTCGACGGCGGCGGCTGGGCCGCCGTCGAACACGATCTTCCCGGCCTCCACGACCAGCACCCGGTCCAGATCCAGGGCCAGGCCAAGGTCGTGCGTCGACAGGATGATCTGCTGGTCCAGGCCGGCCAGGGTGCGGCGCAGCAGTTCCCGGTTCCGCAGGTCCAGCAGGGTGGACGGCTCGTCCAGGACCAGGATGTCCGGTTTCACAGCCAGGACCGCGGCGAGCGCCACGAGCTGCCGTTCACCGCCGGAGAGCTCGTAGATGCTCTGGTCCGCCAGCCGCAGCAAACCAAAACGGTCCAGCGTCGCTTCCGCCAGGGCGCGCCGTTCGCTGGCGTTCCGCACCGAGCGGCGCAGCGAGAGTTCGACGTCTTCGCGTCCGGTGGGCATCACGAGTTGCGCGAGCGGATCGGTGAACACGAAACCGACCCGCCGGCGGACAGCGCGGACGTCCCGGACCGTGTCGAAACCTGACACCGCCACCGCGCCGGAACTCGGTGCGACGAGGCCGTTGAGCATCCGGAGCAAGGTGGATTTGCCCGAGCCGTTCGCTCCGATGACGCCGACGCGGCGTTCAGTCAGCGTCAGGGACACCGGTTCGAGCAGGGTCTTGGGCTCCGGGCGGCCGTCAACGGCTACCCGGACGGCCGCCCGGTCGAGGACAATACTCACGCGCGTCCGTCTGCCTCGCCGGCCAGGTGGAAGCGGCGGACCCGGCGGATCAGCAGGTCAGGGAACGCTTTATGCAGCGTCAGGGCGACAGTCACGGCGAGAATGTTCTTGATGACGTCGCCCGGGTAAAAAGCCAGATCAGCAAGGAAGGCTGCGGAGAGACTGAGCTTGGCATTGAGCATCATGCCGAGGATCCCCAACCCGTGGACAAAGACGATGCTGCTGACCATGGCGGCAGAGAAGAGCAGCACGGCCCGGAGCTTCGCGGAGCGCGCCGCCGTGCGGCGCAGGACGACGACGGTCAGGGCTCCGACGGCTGTGGCCGCCAGCAGGAAACCGAAAATGTAGCCGGCCGAAGGTCCCGCCAGGACCCCCAGCCCGCTGCGCCCGCCGCTGAAGATCGGCAGCCCGGCGAAGCCCAGCAGGAGGTACAGGCCCACGGCAGCGAAGGCGCGGCCCGGGCCGAGTGCGAGTCCGGTGAGCATCACGGCGAGAGTCTGCAGAGTGATCGGCACACCAAGGCCGCCCACGGGGATTGCGGCAATGAGGGCAGAACCCGCGACAATCGCAGCGAACACCGCAATCAGCGCGAGATCGGTCGCATCCCAGCGGCTGCGGCGGCTCGGGCGCGGAGCCTCCGGGGCGCTGCTGCCAGGGCTTGCTGCGGGAGTGGTGCCGGTGACGGCATTGTCGGTGTTGCTCATGCTGGTTCCTGTCGAGTGGGTGGAACGGGGTTTCTCACTTTCGACGATACGGCTGCGGCAACCCCGGCATTTTGTAGGCCTTCCACTAAACCGCGGGCCCGGCGCTGGACCACCCCGCCAAAGGAGACCCGGGCGGGGGACCCGGGCGGAAGGCCCGGGACGGGGAGGCAGCCGCCGTCGTACGCTGCCTTGCCCGATGTCAGCCACCGGGGGAGCTGCCGGTAGACTGGTAGGGGCCGTCCTCTCGGCCACACCGCCCCGGCCCCGTCCAGTTTCCATCCGTTGTGCCGCGGCGTTCCCCGTTGTGAAAGGCCTTAGCTGCATTGATTACCGTCCAGGATCTCGAACTGCGCGCCGGCGCCCGTCTGCTTATGGACCAGGTGAGCTTCAGGATCGACAAGGGAGACAAGATCGGCCTCGTCGGCCGTAACGGTGCAGGCAAGACCACACTGACCCGTGTGCTGGCCGGCGAGGGCCTGCCCGCCGCCGGCAAGGTCACTCGCAGCGGCGAGATCGGCTACCTGCCGCAGGACCCGCGGACGCCGGACATGGAGCAGCTGGCCCGCGACCGGATCCTCTCCGCCCGCGGACTCGACATCGCCGTCGGCAAGCTCCGAATCGCGCACGAGGAAATGGCCAGCGAGGACGCCACCATCCAGCGCAAGGCCATGAACCGCTACGACCGGCTGGAATCCGAGTTCCTGGCCGCCGGCGGTTACGCCGCCGAGGCCGAGGCCGCGGCGATCTGCTCAAACCTCGCCCTGCCGGACCGGCTGCTGAACCAGCCGCTGAAGACCCTCTCCGGCGGCCAGCGCCGCCGCGTGGAGCTAGCCCGCATCCTGTACTCCGACGCCGAGACGATGCTGCTCGATGAGCCCACCAACCACCTCGACGCCGATTCCATCGCCTGGCTCCGGGAGTTTCTGAAGAACCACCAGGGCGGGCTGATCGTGATCAGCCACGACACCGAGCTGCTGGAAGCCACGGTGAACAAGGTCTTCCTGCTGGACGCCAACCGCGCGCAGATCGACTTCTACAACATGGACTGGAAGCGCTACCTGACGCAGCGCGAAACCGACGAGCGCGCCCGCAAGCGCGAACGCGCCAACGCCGAGAAGAAGGCCCAGGTCCTGATGGACCAGGCCAACAAGATGCGCGCCAAGGCCACCAAAGCCGTCGCCGCGCAGAACATGGCCAAGCGTGCCGAGCGGCTGCTCGGCGGCCTCGAAGCGGTCCGCGAGACCGACCGCGTGGCCGCCCTGCGCTTCCCGGACCCGTCGCCCTGCGGCAAGACTCCGCTCACCGCCGACGGCCTCAGCAAGTCCTACGGTTCGCTGGAGATCTTCACCGACGTCGACCTTGCGATCGACCGCGGTTCCAAGGTGGTCATCCTGGGCCTCAACGGCGCCGGCAAGACCACCCTGCTGCGGATGCTCGCCGGCGTCGACAAGCCCGACACCGGCGAGGTCATCCCCGGCCACGGCCTGAAGGTGGGCTATTACGCCCAGGAACATGAGACGCTCGACGTCGACCGCACCGTCCTGCAGAACATGCGCTCCTCGGCCCCTGACATGAACGACGCGGAGGTCCGCAACATCCTGGGCTCGTTCCTGTTCTCCGGCGACGACGTGGACAAGCCGGCCGGCGTGCTCTCCGGCGGTGAGAAGACCCGGCTGGCGCTGGCAACCATCGTGGCCTCGAGCGCGAACGTGCTGCTCCTTGATGAGCCCACCAACAACCTGGATCCGGCCAGCCGCGCCGAAATCCTCGGGGCCCTGAGCAACTACACCGGTGCCGTGGTGCTGGTCAGCCACGACGAGGGTGCCGTCGAAGCCCTCAACCCGGAGCGTGTTGTGCTGCTGCCGGACGGCGTCGAGGACCTCTGGAACGAAGACTACCTGGACCTGATCACGCTGGCGTAGGCCCCGCCCGGTCTCGTCTTCCGCTCGCCGTGGTTGGATTCGCGCCTCGGCGGGCTAGCGGACGGGCATTGCTTCGGCGTTGGTGATGCGGTGGAGTTCTTGGTAGGTGATCGAGAACATCGAGTGGTGGTCGCCGGCTCCGGCCCAGAGGAGTTCGTGGTCCTTCAGGGATTCGTCGAGCAGGGTCCTGATCTTCTGTGGGTGGCCCACCGGGGCTACGCCGCCTACGCGCTGGCCGGTGTGGTGCAGGACGAAGTCGGGCTCCGCGCGGCGGATCTTCCCGGACCCCAGGCGCGCGGCGACGTGGCGGAGATCTACCTTGGCCGCGCCGCTGGCCAGGATCAGCAGGGGAGCGCCGTCGACGTCGAACACGAGGCTGTTGGTGATCGCCGCGACGTCGCAGCCTAAGGCGGCGGCCGCCGCGGCGGCGGTCGGCACTTGGGTCTCGAAGACGGCTACGGTGTCGGCAGCGCCTGCCGCGAGCAGCGCGCGCCGAACGTTCGCTACGGCGTCGGGGTCCATGGCGTGCTCCTTCAGAATCCCTGGGCGTCGAGGATGGCGTCTTCCTCTTCCTCCGCGGTGGCAGTCTTCCGCTTCCGGGGGACGGGACGACGGCGGGGCGCGGGGTTGCTGGCGTGCAGGTAGCCGTCGGCGGCCACGGCCTGGTCTGCGGCGTCTTCGGCATCAATCTCCGCGTTGCGGGCTTGCTGCCTCGCCGCGTAACCGAAACCGACGAACATCAGCACGCCAAAGGCGAACCACTGCAGTGAGTAGGACAGGTGCGTGCCCTCATCGGTGGAGGGTTTGGGAAATCCGATGGGCATCTCCGCTGCCGGCGGGGTCTCGGAGGCCAGCTGGCCGTAGGCGCCCGTGAGGACGGGATACCCGAGCTGAGCCGAGTACGCCGTCAGGTCGATCGAGGCGAGCTGCCCGTCCGGCGCGCCGCGTTGCAGTTCCGGCTCGGAATGCTTGAGCCGGGCCACTACCGTGATGTTCCCCGGCGGCGGGGCCGGAACCGAGTCCGGGCTGCCCGGGGTCTTGTTGCCGATCGGCAGCCAGCCGCGGTCGATCACGACCGTCTCGCCGGAGTCCAGCTTGAAGGGGACCACCACCTCGTAACCGGGCTGGCCGTTGAGCGGGCGGTTGCGGACAATGCGCTGGCCGGCGGTGTCGTAGCTGCCGCGCAGTTCCACCTGCGTCCACTCGCGCTCGGCGTCGAGGTGGACGAACTGGTCCCGCGCCGCCGCGAACGGAATCGGGGTGGCGGAATAGTTGGAGACCACGCGGTTGATCTCGGCGAGCGTTTCCGCCCGGCGGTCCATCTGCCAGCGGCCCAGGAGCACGCAGGCGGTTGCGAAAACGGCGGCCAGCAACAAATAACCCAGCCACTTGCTGGAGAAGAGGAAACGGTACATTCAGCCGGCCCTGCCTGCCACGCCGGCGTTCGAGAGGGGAACGGTTTCTTTCCACAGCCCCCGGGTCTGGAGGTAGTCCTCCAGCCAGGCGCGGTGTTCGGGGCAGGCGAGCCAGATCTTGCGTCGCTCCGGGGTGTGGATCTTGGGGTTGTTCCACAGCAGCTGCCACGCGGCGTCGGCACGGCAGGCCTTGCGGGAGCACAGCGCGCGGGAAGGCTCGGCCGGGGCGCCGGCCAGGTCAAAAATGTTCATGAAGCGGCCCGTCCGTGGTCTTCGTCGTCGTCAATCAGCTCGCCCTGCAGCAGGGTGATGGGGGCATCGTCCGCCGCCTGCGGTCCCGGGCCGGCCGTTTCCGCGGAGTTGGACGCGCCCAGTTCGGCCATCGGCACGTAGTCGATCAGCGAGTCGCTGTGCACTTCGGCGCGGTCGCTGCCGTTGGCGATCACCACCGCGAACCAGGGCAGGAAGACGGCCCCGATAACAGGCAGTATCTTGAACCAGCCGTCCACCACGAACACCAGGATCAGGCAGACCATACGGATGCCCATGGCCACGGCGTACTTGATCATCCGCTGGCGCATCTCTTCCGAGTGCGCGGCGGCTGCGTCGGTAATGCTGTGGACCTCGGTGTCGCCGGAGTACTCCCCGGACTTCCGCTCACCGGGTCGGTTCTTGTTTGTCACAGCTGTCAGATCACGCTCCATAGGCTTGCTTCGATTCTCTCACCCTCGGGGGGAGGCGCCCAAACAGCCGCGGCCACCGGGGCGGGGCAGGCGGGCACCGGAGGCTAAGATCGGAGGCAGGAAAATCCAGCCCACGCCACCGCGGTGCCACAGCCGCAGAAACCCGGAGACCACCATGACTGAAGCAACCTCCACCGGCCGCAGTGTCCTCATCACCGGCGGCAACCGGGGAATCGGCCTGGCCATTGCCGAATCCTTCCTCGCCAATGGAGACAAGGTCGCCGTCACCTACCGCAGCGCAGCCTCCCTGCCGGAGGGCATCCTGGGCGTCAAGGCCGACGTCACGGACGAAGCATCCGTGGACGCGGCCTTCGCCGAAGTCGAAGCGGCGCACGGCCCGGTAGAGGTGCTGGTGGCCAACGCTGGCATTACCAAGGACACTCTCCTGATGCGGATGAGCGAGGACGACTTCACCTCCGTGATCGACACCAACCTCACCGGCGCCTTCCGCGTCATCAAGCGCGCCTCCAAGGGGATGATCCGGGCACGAAAGGGACGTGTGGTCCTCATTTCCTCCGTCTCCGGCCTGTACGGCGCCCCGGGCCAGATCAACTACTCCGCCTCCAAGGCCGGCCTGGTCGGCATTGCCCGCTCGCTTACCCGCGAACTCGGAGGCCGCGGCATTACCGCCAACGTGGTGGCGCCGGGCTTCATCAATACGGACATGACCGCCGAACTCCCGGAGGCCACGCAGAAGGACTACCTGTCCAAAGTTCCCGCGGGCCGCTTCGCTGAAGCGTCGGAGGTCGCCGACGTCGTCCGCTGGATCGCCAGCGATGAGGCCGCCTACATCTCCGGCGCGGTAATCCCGGTCGACGGCGGACTGGGCATGGGCCACTAGCCGCGGTACCGGGCCTTTGGCCCTAGGCGGGGCTGCAGGCGGGGGCGTGTAATGGTGTCACAGCCCCCGACCGCGCCACGGCAGGGGCATGGACCCAGGAGGATTTGATCATGGCTGATCTCAGCAAGTGGGCGCCGTCGGACATGTTGGAACCTGTCCGCCGCTTCCTCGACGGCGACCTCACGATGGCGTCGACCATCAAGGTCGAGCAGTTCCAGGATGGCAACACCCTTGTGGTTCGTGCGGAAGTTCCCGGCATCGATCCCGACAAGGACGTCGACGTGTCGGTCAGCGAAGGCATGCTGCACATCAGGGCCGAACGCGAGGAAAAGACGGAGCACAAGAGCAAGACCGGCTACCGCTCGGAATTCCGCTACGGCTCCTTCCTGCGGAGCGTCGCCCTGCCGGCCGGTGCCAAGGAAGAAGACATCACCGCCAGCTACAAGGACGGTGTCCTTGAAGTGCGCGCGCCCGCCCCGATGGCGGCACCGGGGGAAGCCACCAAGAAGATCAGGGTTGACCGGGGCTAGGCCACACGCCCGGCGGCTCAGCCGGCCTCGTCCCGCGCTTGCCGCAGCCAGCCCGCGACCTCTGGGTCGAGCTGGTCTTCGGAATGCAGCTCCAGATGGTGCATCCAGAGGCCGGGGTACGGGCTGACGACCGACTTGAACCTGGGCGAATCGATTCGGCTGCGGAGGGCGATCGACAGTACGGCCGGGACGTCCGAGCGGACATAGCGTCCCGGCCACCAGACGTAGGCGAAGCCGCGGCGCCGCCCGTGGAATGCCACCTGGCTCTTGGTCACGCGGGTCTCGACCGCACCTGGCCGGGCCGGAAAGGGGTCCGGCGATCAGCCGTTCGACGGCACGGCACAAGACCAAGCCGCGGGGTGACCCGCTGAAGACTGCCTCGGGCGTCGATTCCGTACCCCGGTTCGCCATAGCTGCGAGCCTACGCCGGGGCAGTCTGCCGGGGCAGGTGCTCATCCGCATGCTCGGGTCCCCAGGCCGTCGCGGGGGAGCATGCCCATTCCTCGTGGCAGGGGCGACGAGCATGCCCATTCCTGGCCCTGGCTACGGAGCATGCCCATTCTTCGGCGTACCGGCGGGGGAACATGCCCAGTCCTGGCGCCGGCCAGTGGACATTTGGGCCTTATGCCCAATCTTGGTGCCGCCCGGAGGGCATGTCCCTCGGGCGGGCTCGCCACCGATGGGCATGTCCCGCGCACCGGAGCCTACGCCGCTGGTCCGAGACAGCCGGCACGACCACGCGCCGCCAAAACTAGGCCCGTCCGGCTTCTTTGTGGATCCTGCACAACTGAATTGCTGCGGGTCGCTGGCATGATGGACAGCAGACCCAACAGTATTTGGACGTTTGGAACAAAGGAGCTCGAATGGGATTGCTGGACAACAAGACCGCCATCGTTACCGGTTCATCGCGCGGGATCGGCGCCGAGGTGGCCAAATTCCTCGCCGCGGAGGGTGCCGCCGTCGTCGTTAACTACCGTCAGAAGGCACCGCGCGCCAACAAGGTTGTCGCCGAGATTGAGGCCGCCGGTGGCCGCGCCGCAGCGGTCGGCGCGGACCTGACCACGCAGGAAGGTGTCCAGGCCCTCGCCAGCGCCGCGATGGAAAACTTCGGCTCGCTGGATCTGCTGGTCCTTAACGCCTCCGGCGGCATGGAGTCCGGCATGGAAGAGGGATACGCCCTCAAGCTCAACCGCGACGCCCAGGTGAACATGCTCAACGCCGCGGTGCCGCTGATGCCCGAGGGTTCGCGCGTGGTGTTCGTGACCAGCCACCAGGCGCACTTCATCGAGACCGTCCCCACGATGCCCGAGTATGAGCCCGTCGCCCGCAGCAAGCGCGCCGGCGAGGACGCACTCCGCGAACACGTTCCGAGCCTCGCCGAGAAGGGCATCAAGCTGGTGGTCGTCTCCGGTGACATGATCGAGGGCACCATCACCGCCACGCTGCTGGACCGTTCCAACCCCGGCGCCATCGAGGCCCGCCGCGCGGAAGCCGGCAAGCTGTACTCGGTTAAGGAGTTCGCCGCGGAGGTCGCCAAGATGGCCACCGCCGACGTCGAGACCGGTCACACCGAATACGTCGGCGGTGCCGACTACTTCGACAAGGCAAGCGGCCCCGGCAGCAACTAGGCCCAGCCCGGGTGGCACCTGGCGGCAGCGTTCTTCACGGACCCTGCCGCCAGGTGCCATCCGGCGTTAAGACGCCCGCGGGCTTCGCGCCTGCCGGGTCTCAGACCCCGGCGATGTGCCGGACGGCATCCAGGTAGGGCATGTTGATGGCGGCGTCGGCCACCGCGCGGACGGCTGGTTTGGCGTTGAACGCGACGCCAATCCCCGCGGCGCCGAGCATGTCCAGGTCGTTGGCGCCGTCTCCCACCGCTATGGTGTGTTCCATCGGGATGCCCTCCGCCGCGGCCCATTCGCGCAGGTACTTCTCCTTGGCGGCGCGGTCGACCACGTCGCCCACCACTTTGCCGGTGAGTGCGCCGTCGGAAATTTCCAGCTCGTTGGCAATCCAGTGGTCCAGCCCCAGGTCCTCCGCAATCGGGCGCAGGATCTGGTTGAAGCCGCCCGAGACGACTGCCACGGCGTGCCCGGCCGCCTTGAAGGCCGCCACCAGTTCGGCGGCGCCGTTGCTGAGAGTCACCTCGGCGCGCACGGAGTCGACGACGTCGGCCGGCAGCCCGGCGAGCACCGCCACCCGGGCGTGCAGGCTCTGCGCAAAGTCCAGTTCGCCGCGCATGGCCGCTTCGGTGACGGCCGTGACCTCCTCGCGTTTTCCCGCATAGGCCGCCAGCAGTTCAATGACTTCCTGCTGGATCAAGGTGGAGTCCACGTCCATGATCAGGAACTTCCGCGGGGCCCGCCGCAGCGCGGCGGGAACAACCGCCGTGTCGACCCCCTCGATTGCAGCGATGCTCCGGCGAAGCTCGGCCAGGTCGGCGGCGGTGACGGCGTCCGGCAGGGTGCAGTCGGCGGTGTAGACCGAGAAGCGGCCGTCGCCGGTGGTGTTTTCCGCGCCGACGGCCAGCCCCGCTCCGGTCAGCGAACGGCGCAGTTGCTCCACCTCGGGAAGGGACAGATTGACGCCGTAGCTGACCGCAGTCACGTTCGAACTCATGGCTTCAATCCTAGCGAGCGGGCCGGGCCGGCCCTGAATTGGTTTCGCCCCGGTGACGCGGGCAAGGGCCCTGCGGCCGGGGTGCCGGCCCGGTTATCAGTCGTCCGCTATTTTGTCCTAGTGTCTACTCCTATGAGTGATGTTCTTGAAATGGCCGCCGTCAGCGTTGTACGTGGGGCGAAAACGCTCCTGGACAAGGTCGACTGGCAGGTCAAGGAGGGCGAGCGCTGGGTGATCCTGGGACCCAACGGGGCCGGCAAGACCACTCTGTTGCAGGTGGCTGCCGCCCGCCTCCACCCCACGTCCGGCATGGCAGGGATCCTCGAAGAGATCCTCGGCGCCGTTGATGTCTTCGAACTCCGGCCTCGCATCGGCCTCTCCTCGGCGGCCCTGGCCAACCAGATTCCCGAGCACGAGAAGGTCCTCAACGTCGTCGTGACCGCCGCCTACGGGGTTACCGGCCGCTGGCGCGAAGGCTACGAAAAAGACGACGAACGCCGCGCCTTCGCCCTGCTCAACGAATGGGGCATGGGCCCGCTGCTCAACCGCCCCTTCGCCTCGCTGTCCGAGGGCGAACGCAAACGCGTGCAGATTGCACGGGCACTCATGACGGATCCGGAACTGCTGTTGCTCGACGAGCCCGCCGCCGGCCTCGACCTGGGCGGCCGTGAGGACCTTGTGCACCGGCTCAGCGGGCTCGCCCGCGACGAGGCCGCCCCCGCGATCGTGCTGGTCACCCACCACCTCGAAGAGGTCCCGCCGGGCTTCACCCACGCGCTTTTGATGCGCGACGGCGGCGTGGTCGCCTCCGGCCCGCTGGACGAGGTGCTGACCGCCGAAAACCTCAGCCAGACGTTCGGCGTCGACCTGGACGTGAACGTGTCCGGCGGACGCTACACCGCCACCGCCCGCCGCTGAAGGGACCACTGACAACGCGTGGAGTTCCTCAGTAGCGTCTTCATTTTCTTCGCCGGACTCTGGGCCGGCACCATCAACAGCGTGGTGGGTTCCGGCACGCTGGTCACCTTCCCGGTGCTGATCGCGCTCGGCTTCGCGCCGGTGACCGCTTCGATCAGCAACGCCATGGGCCTCGTGGCTGGCAGCGCTGCCGGCGCCTGGGGCTACCGCAAGGAGCTCGCCGGGCGCCGCAACCAGCTCCTGAAGTTGCTGCCGGCCTCGCTGCTGGGTGGCATCACCGGTGCCTACCTGCTCCTGCACCTGCCGGAGCTGGTCTTCCAATACGCGGCTCCGGCCCTGATCGTGGTTGCACTGCTGATGGTCGTCTTCCAGCCCCGGCTTCAGCGCTGGGTTCAGGCGCGGGAAGAAAACCCGGAGCACGCCCTCCGGGACAAGCAGCACGGGATCCTGCTCGTGGTGCTGGTCTACCTCGCGGGCGTCTACGGCGGTTACTTCGTAGCGGCGCAGGGCATCCTGCTGGTCGGCATTCTCGGTGTCTTTATGGCCGGAACCATGCAGAACGCCAACGCCATGAAGAACATCCTGGTGCTTGGGGTGAACGTCGTCGCCGCCGCGTCGTACCTGCTCTTCGCGTTCGACCGGATCAGCTGGACCGCGGTCGGCCTGATCGCCGTCAGTTCGCTGATCGGCGGACTGGCCGGCTCCAAGGTGGGCCGACGCCTCTCGCCGCCGGTGCTGCGCGGCGTGATATTCGTCCTCGGCACCGTGGCGCTGGGCTTCATGATCGCCAAGCTGCTGAATTGACCCGGCCTTGAGCTTCCACTACCTTGAATCCGCGGACGACCCCCGCGTCGCCGACTACACCCAGCTGACCGACGTGCACCTGCGCAAGCTCCGCGAGCCTGCCGAGGGTATGTACATCGCGGAGTCTTCCCGGGTGCTGCGCCGAGCCCTTGCCGCCGGGCACCGGCCGCGCTCCTTCTTCCTCGCGGAGAAATGGCTCAAGGACCTCGCCGACGTCTTTGAGGCCTACCCGGACGTGCCGGCCTACATCGGCTCGGCCCCGCTCCTGGAGCAGATCACCGGCTTCCACCTGCACCGCGGTGCGATGGCCGCCATGCAGCGCCCTGCACCCGTTCCGCTGCCCGAGCTGCTGGCCGGGGCGCGCCGGATCGCCGTCCTGGAAGACATCGTGGACCACACGAATGTCGGCGCGATCTTCCGCTCCGCGGCAGCCCTGGGGCTCGACGCCGTGCTGGTCTCCCCGCGCTGCGGCGACCCCCTTTACCGGCGCAGCGTGCGCGTGAGCATGGGAACCGTCTTCCAGGTCCCGTGGGCCCGGCTCGAGGAATGGCCGGGGGAGCTGGCGGTGCTCAAAGAACACGGCTTCCTGGTGGCCGCCATGGAACTCACCGAGGAAGCCGTCGACGTCGACGTCCTCGCGGCCCGGAACCCCGAGCGGCTGGCCCTGGTGCTCGGCACCGAGGGCGCCGGAATGAGCGAGGAGACCCTCGCGGCCGTCGACCTTGCCGTGAAAATCCCGATGCGCCCCGGCGTCGATTCGCTCAACGTGGCGGCCGCGTCCGCCGTCGCTTTCTGGGAGCTGCGGCACCGCGTCTGATGCTCCCCGGATCGGCAGCGGGCCGCGCGCGCCCCGGTTCGTCCGGCCCGAGGATCTGGGCTATTATGGGTAGCTGGCCGTGCTGCGCCTTCCGGCGCCGGGCAGCCATCCCACTCATACCTGGCAGCTGGCAAAATCCAGTTGCGCGAACAAAGGTCCAATTATGCAGTCTGATATCCACCCGAAGTACGAAGCTGTTGTTTTCAACGACCTGGCTTCCGGCGTCAAGTTCCTGACCAAGTCCACCGTGTCTTCCTCGAAGACCATCGAGTGGGAAGACGGAAACACCTACCCGGTCATCGACGTCGAAATCTCCTCCGAGTCCCACCCGTTCTACACGGGCAAGCAGCGCATCATGGACTCTGCAGGCCGCGTCGAGCGCTTCAACGCTCGCTTCAAGGGCTTCGGCGGCAAGAAGTAACCTTCTGCTCCCAAGGTCTTTTGGAAAAGCCCGCACCGGCGACGGTGCGGGCTTTTTGCGTTCCGGCCGCCTTGCGTACCGGCACCCTGGCCGCGTGGCAGGATTAAGGACATGACAACCCTTCCCCCGGTCCCCGGTCCCAGCAGCGCCGACGAGGACGGCCGCCGACGCCACGGCGAATACAAGGTTCCCGGCGGCAAACTCGTGGTCGCCGACCTCGACGTCGTCGACGGCGTCCTGGCGCACGTCTCGATCAGCGGGGACTTCTTCCTGGAACCCGACGAGGCGCTCCTGGACATCAACCGCAGCCTCACCGGACTGCCCGAGGACGCGGGCGCAGCGGACCTTGCCGCGGCGGTCACCGCGGCGCTGCCCGAGGATGCGGTGCTGTTCGGCTTCTCCGCCGGCGCGGTGGCGATCGCGGTGCGCCGCGCCCTGGCGAAAGCCACCGGCTGGGGCGACCACCACTGGAACATCATCGGACCCTCGGTGCTGCCCACGCACGTCAACGTCGCGCTGGATGAGGTCCTCACCGAAGAGGTCGGCGCCGGCCGCCGCAACCCGACACTGCGGTTCTGGGACTGGGAGGAGCCGTCCGTGGTGATCGGCAGTTTCCAGTCCGTCCGCAACGAGGTCCATCCCGACGGCGTCAGCCGGCACGGGATCAGCGTGGTCCGCCGGATCAGCGGCGGCGGGGCGATGTTCATGGAGGCCGGCAACTGCATCACCTATTCGCTGTACCTGCCGCAGACCCTCGTGGACGGCATCAGCTTCGCCGACTCCTACGGCTTCCTCGACGCGTGGGTCATGGCGGCGCTGGAGAAGGTGGGCATCAGCGCGTTCTATGTGCCGCTGAACGACATCGCGACCGAGCAGGGCAAGATCGGCGGGGCCGCGCAGAAGCGGCTCGCCAACGGCGGGATGCTGCACCACGTCACCATGAGCTACGACATCGACGCGGACAAGATGGTTGAGGTGCTGCGGATCGGCAAGGAAAAGCTCTCGGACAAGGGCACCACCAGCGCCAAGAAGCGCGTCGACCCGCTCCGCCGACAGACCGGCCTGGCCCGGTCCGAGATCGTCGCGGCGATGATGGAGGTCTTCACGGAGCGGTACGGGGCGACGCCGGCGGAACTCACCGAGGCCGAACTCGACGCCGCCCTTCAGCGGGTGGAGACCAAGTTCGGCACCACCGAATGGCTGCACCGGGTCCCGTAGCGCGGCATCCTTCGTCGATTCGCCACAAGTGGCCGCTACACCCACCCGTTTAGCGGCCATTCGCGTCAGATCGGCGCCCCGGACTGCAGCGTCTCAGGCGGACACGGCTTGTGCCTTGAGCGCCCGCAGCAACTGGCTGCGCTGTTCGATGATGATCCGGCGCAGCGCCCGCGGCGCATCCGCGTGCTCGGCCAGCCATTGGTCCGTCCGGGCGATGACGGGGTGCGATTCCGGCGCCGCGCCCGGCCCGTCGAGGTCCTGCCCGGCGGGGTAGAGCCCGCGGACGATCCGGCTGGCGATCTCGATGCTGCGCTCCGTCCAGACCTGCTCAAGGCACTCGAAGTAGGGCTCCACGTAACCCGCGAGCAGTTCAGCCGGGGCCGTGTTGAAGCCCGCGATGGTCGCGCTGAGCAACTGGTTGGACAGCGCCGTGCCGTGGACGGCGGCGCCCCACGCTTCGGCCTTGACCCTGGGGTCCGGCCGCGCCGCGAGGGCCGTGGCGTGCCCGGACTTGCCCGACGCCGTGTTGTCGCGCGCCAGCTCCGCGTCCAGCTCCTCGGGGTTGTCCTGTCCGTGGGCCGCGAGGGCATGCCAGAGGTTCCAGCGGAGATCCGCGTCAACGGAGAGCCCCTCGATCACGGTGCTGCCATCCAGGAGGCCCCTGAGCAGGCCGAGCTGGCCGGCGTCGAAGCGGCTCGTGGCGGCGAGGGTCCGGGCCCAGGCCAGCTGCTGGTCGGAGCCTGGTGCCGCCTGACGGAGTTCGGCGGCGGCGGTGGCCAGGAAGCTGCCGCGGACCTCCTCGCGCCGGGCCGCCGGTACGTAACGTTCGATCGCCGTTCCTGCGTTGCCCAGAATGTTCAGCAGCACCCCGATGCCTGACTCGGCCGGCCCGAAGCGCTGCACCGCCTCGACGTAACGGGCAGCGGGAGTAGCGGCGTCGCGTGCCGAATCCCACAGCGCGGTCCAGCACAGGGCCCGCGCCATCGGGTCAGTGATGGCGCCGAGGGAGCTGCGCACCGTGGCTTCGGAGTGCGGGTCGAGCCGGACCTTGGCGTAGCTGAGGTCCTCGTCATTGACCAGCAACAACGCCGGGCGGCCCTTGCCGGCGAGCTGGCCGACCACGGTACGTTCGCCGTCGACGTCGGTTTCCACGCTGTCGGTGCGCACCAGGGCGCCTGCGGCGTCGAAGTCGTAAAGTCCAATCCGCAGCCGGTGCGGCCTCGGCTCCTGCCGGCCTGTGATCGGGTCCTCGGCGTGCTGGACCAGCGACACCGAGCCCAGCACGCCGTCTTGCTCGTCAATCTCGGAGGTGAGGGTCGAGATGCCGGAGGTCTGCAGCCACTGCCGCGCCCAGACTGCGAGGTCGCGGCCGGAGGCGGCGCCCAACGCCGCCAACAGATCAGCCAACGTGGTGTTGCCGTAGGCGTGGTCGCGGAAATACCGGCGAGAGCCGGCGATGAAGGCGTCGAAGCCCACGTAGGCAACCAGTTGCTTGAGCACCGAAGCGCCCTTGGCGTAGGTGATCCCGTCGAAGTTCTGCTTCGCGGCCTCAAGGTCCGGGATGTCGGCGACAATCGGGTGTGTGGTGGGCAGCTGGTCCTGGACGTAGGCCCACGCCTTGCGGTTGTTGGCGAAGTTCACCCACGCCGTTTCCCAGTCCGTCGTCCGGTCCACGCCCAGGGTGCCCATGTAGTCCGCGAAGGATTCCTTGAGCCACAGGTCATCCCACCACTGCATGGTGACGAGGTCGCCGAACCACATGTGCGCCATCTCGTGCAGCAGGGTGTTGGCGCGGCCCTGGTACTGCGAGTCGGCGGCGCGGGACGTGAAGACGTAGCTTTCCGTGAACGTCACCAGGCCCGGGTTTTCCATGGCGCCGAGGTTGTACTCGGGCACGAAAGCCTGCTCGTACTTTCCCCACGGGTACGGGTAGTCGAAGAGGTCGTTGAAGAAGTCCAGGCCGTTCCTGGTCAGCCGGAACAGTTCCTCCGGGTCGAAGGACGGCGCCATGGAGGCCCGGCAGTAGAGCGCCAGCGGCACGTCCAGCACGGTTCCGTCCGCGAGGCTCCCGTGCCAGGTGTCCTCGGCCTTGAAGTAGGGGCCGGCGAGCACGGTGGTGATGTAGGTGGACATCGGCTTGGTGGGGGCGAAATCCCACCTGCTCGTGGCCGGGTCGCTGGTCAGCTGGGTGCGGAGGGCTTCGACGCCGTTCGAGGAGACCTGCCACTCGGACGGGGCCATCACGTGGAAAGTGAATTCTGCCTTGAGGTCCGGCTGTTCGAAGTTCGCGAAGACGCGGCGCGCGTCGGCGGGCTCGTACTGCGTGTACAGGTAGCACTGGCCGTCGGCGGGGTCATAGAAGCGGTGCATGCCCTCGCCGGAGGTGCTGTACAGGGCCGTGCCGGTGACCGTGACCTGATTCTCGGCCTGCAGGTTGTCCAGCCGGATCCGGGAGCCGTCCACCACGTCTGAAACCGGCAGGCCCTTGCCGTTGAGGAAGACGCTGTGTACCGAACTGCTGATGAAGTCCAGGAACGTGGAGGCGCCGGGTTCGCTGGCGGAAAAATTGATCACGCTGCGGCTGGTGTAACCCGCGACGTCGGGATCAGCCGCCTGCCAGACGTCCAGGGAGACGTCGTAGCTGTGGGTGGTGATCAGGGCTGAGCGGGTTGCCGCTTCGTCACGGCTCAGGTTCTGGTTCGACACTCCGCTATCTAATCACGGGGAGACCCGAAGCTCAGCGGGCGGGGATAAGGACGACGGCGGCGGCCAACCCCAGGGCCGCGATCAGCAGCCACGAGGCCAGGGCGGCAAGCAGCGCCGGAGTTCCCGTCCGCAACAGTTGCCGTACCCGGACGGCCGAGCCGAGTCCGAACAAGGCCATGCCCAGCAGTAGGTCCTGCAGCACTGAGGCGGCCCCGAGCACGTCGGGGGAGAGCCAGCCGGTGGTCCGCAGGGCGGCCATGGCGACGAACCCCACCACGAACAGCGGAACGATCGGCGGGAGCCTGCCGCCGTCGTCGGACCCGATCCGGTGGTGGACGCCGGCAGCGGCGACCATGGGGGCGAGCAGCAGCACGCGGGTCAGTTTGACGATGACGGCGACCGCGAGCGCCGAGGCCCCCGCGGTCTGCGCGGTGGCGACCACCTGCCCGACGTCGTGCACCGAGGCGCCTGCCCACGCCCCGAAAGCCTCCGGGCTGAGCCCCAGCGGGCCGATGAGGAGGGGCAAGACGCCGATGGCGAGTGTGCCGCAGAGAGTGACGAGCGCGATCGGCAGCACCGTGTCCTGCTGCCGGATCCGCCGGACGGCTGCCATCGCGCCGATCGCGGAGGCCCCGCAGATCGCGAAGCCGGTCGCAATCAGCATCGAAACCGGCGGCGGCAGGCGGAACAGCCGGGCGATCCCGTAGGTGCCCGCGAACGCTGCAAGCACCACCCCGGTGATCAGCAACAGGGCGGGCCAGCCCAGGCCCAGCACGTCCGCCACACTGACTTTGAGCCCCAGCACGACGATGCCGGCGCGCATCAGGTGCTTGCCGGCGAAGTCCAGCCCGGCCCGGCCGGACCCCGCGCTCCAGCCCGACACTCCCGGCAGGTTCGCGGCCAGGAGTCCCAGCAGGACCGCGACCGTCATGGCGGGCAGCGCCGGCAGCATTGTGTGGACCGCCAAGGCGGTCCCGACGGCGGCAGCGCAGGCAAGCAAGCCCGGCAACAGCGCGCGCAGCCGGCCCAGGCGCTGGCTGACCGCGTGCAACAGGAAAAAGGGTCGGAAAACAGGCACGTCGTCCACCTTGCCCTACCGACAGCTCAAACACCGCAGCGTGAGCCGCAACACGCCCCGCGGGAGGCACCGAAATGATTTCGTAACGAAAAGATGGTTGGCTTATGGCCATGTCTGACCTTTTTGAGGATTACTCAGAGGCCGCCGGCCGCAGCGGCGCCTACGACGAGATGTTTGCCCCGGGCCAGGAGGCCCGGCGCTCCTACGGCCAGGTTGCCGGGGCGCTGAGGGAGCTCTCGCTGGCCGATGTCACGGCGCGCGCGGACTCAATGGCCCGGACGTTCCTGGACCGCGGCGTCACCTTCGACTTCGCGGGCGAGGAACGGCCGTTCCCGTTGGACATCGTCCCCCGGGTCATTCCGGCCGATGAGTGGGCCGTGCTCGAACGCGGTGTGGCGCAGCGGGTGCGGGCCCTGGAAGCCTTCCTGAACGACGTCTACGACAAGATGACCGTGGTCTCCGACGGCGTGATCCCTCGGCAGCTTGTCACCACGAGCGCGCACTTCCACCGCCAGGTCCACGGCTTCGAGCCGGCCGGCGGCGTGCGCGTCCACATCTCCGGCATCGACGTCGTCCGCGACGCGGCGGGCACCTTCCGGGTCCTGGAAGACAACGTGCGGGTGCCCTCCGGCGTCAGCTACGTGCTGGAGAACCGCCGGGCCATGGCCAAGGGCCTGCCCGAGGCCTTCGGCCAGCAGCTGATCCGCCCGGTGGAGGAATACCCCCGCCGGCTGCTGTCCGCGCTGCGCAAGACGGCGCCGTCCGGCGTCGACGATCCCACTGTCGTGGTCCTGACCCCCGGCGTCTTCAACAGCGCCTACTTCGAGCACACCCTGCTTGCCGGCCTGATGGGCGTCGAACTGGTGGAGGGCCGCGACCTGATCTGCCGCGGCAACCGCGTCTACATGCGCACCACCGCCGGCGAACAGCGCGTGGACGTGATCTACAAGCGGATCGACGACGAGTTCCTGGACCCCCTGCAGTTCCGCTCCGACTCCATGCTCGGCTGCCCCGGGCTGGTCAACGCCGCGCGCGCCGGCGGCGTCACGATTGCCAATGCCGTCGGCAACGGCGTCGCGGACGACAAGCTGGTCTACAGCTACGTGCCTGACCTGATCCGCTACTACCTGGCCGAAGAGCCGGTGATCGCCAATGTGGACACCTACCGTCTCGAGGAGAAGGAAGCCCGGGAAGAGGTGCTGGACCGGCTCCACGAGCTTGTGGTCAAGCCCGTCGACGGTTCCGGCGGCAAGGGCCTGGTGATCGGCCCGGACGCGTCCAAAGACGAGCTCGAGGCCCTGCGCAAGCGCATCGTTGCCGACCCTCGCGGCTGGATCGCGCAGCCGGTGCTGCAGCTCTCCACCGTGCCCACGCTCAGCGGTGACAAGTTCGGCCCGCGGCACGTCGACCTTCGCCCCTTCGCGGTCAACGACGGCGACGACGTCTGGGTCCTGCCCGGCGGCCTCACCCGGGTGGCGCTGAAGGAAGGTTCCCTGATCGTGAACTCGAGCCAGGGCGGCGGCTCCAAGGACACCTGGGTGCTCGCGGATTCGCCGCAGGTCCCGGTCGAGGCAATCCCGCGGCCCGCCGTCGCCGTCCGCGAACGGGTCTCGGTCTGGCCGGTGGAAAGCAACTGGCGCGACAGCCAGAAAGAGCAGCAACAGCAGCAACAGCAGCAGAGTTCCGACGCCCAGGAGGTAGCCGCGAATGCTTAGCCGTATTGCCGAGTCCCTGTTTTGGATCGGCCGCTATGTGGAGCGGGCGGACGGTACCGCCCGGATCCTGGACGTCCACCTCGAACGCCTGAACCACCTGCCGATGGAGGAACAGCGCAGCGTGGCGCAGGAACTCCTCGCGGTCATGGGCGCCCGGCCGCAGTCCGATGACTTCGGCCTGGACGAGCTGCTGCACGCCCTGGCCTACGACAAGCACAGCGCCACCTCGATCGCCGGTTCACTCGGTGCTGCGCGGGAAAACGCCCGGCGCGCCCGGGAGACTGTGTCCTCGGGCCTCTGGGAGAGCTTGAACACCACCTACTACGGGCTGAACCAGCACCGCAAGGACGTGGTGGGGACCTACCGCTTCTGCAACTGGGTCCTGGAGCGCACCGCAATGGTCAGCGGCCTCGCGGACACCACGGTCAGCCACGACGAAAGCTGGCTGTTCCTGGTCCTGGGCCGCTCGCTGGAACGCGCGGACATGACCGCGCGGATGCTCTCCACCCGCGACGTGCTCTCAGCCGGCATGTCCTGGGTGAACATGCTCCGCTGCGCCGGCGCCTACGAGTCGTTCCTGCGGACCCGCCGTGCCGCCTTCGGCGACCAGCACGCGGCCGAGTTCCTGCTGCTGGACCGGCTCTTCCCGCGTTCCATCGTCTACGCCCTGCGCGACGCCGACGAGTGCCTGGCCAAACTCGACCCCTCGGCCCAGCGCGTCGGCTTCATCAACGACGCCCGACGGATCGTGGGCCAGGCCCGGACTTTCCTGGAGTTCCACCGCACCGACGACCTGATGTCCGAACTGCCCGAGCACATGGAACGGGTGCAGAAGGCCGTATCGCAGGCCTCCGATGCCATTTCCCGTAAGTACTTCAATCAGGCAGACGAACTGGCCTGGGTGGGAGAAGTTTCATGACCCGGCTCAGCATCACGCACAAGACGGCGTACAAGTACAACAAGCGCGTCACCCTGTCCTACAACGAGGCCCGGATGACGCCCCTGACGGATCCGCAGCAGGTGGTGCTGGAGTCCTCCATGAAGGTCTCGCCGTCGCAGGCGACGATCAGCAGCTACCGCGACTACTGGGGCACCCGAGTAACCGCCTTCGACATGCAGATGCCGCACGACCACCTCGAGGTCCTCGCCACCACAACTGTGGAGGTGCACCGGGTGGAGCGGATCCCAGCGGAGGCGGACATTGTCGGCTGGGACGTGCTCTCCGCCCCGGAGACGCTCAACCAGTTCAGCGACTGGATCCCGCAGTCACAGCTCACCGGCCCCGGCGCCGAGGTGCTGGGGATCGTCCCCGGCGTCGTCGCCGGCCGCAACCCGCATGATGCTGCCATGGCAGTCTTCGAATGGATGCGCGGCGAGATGAGCTACATGAAGGGTTCCACCGGCGTCACCACCAACGCCGAGGAGGCGTGGAACCAGCGTCAGGGTGTCTGCCAGGACCTCGCACACCTTGCGATCGGGGCGCTGCGCAGCTGCGGGATTCCGGCCCGGTACGTCTCCGGCTACCTGCACCCGCGCTCGACGGCGGATCTCGGCGAGACGGTCGCCGGGCAGTCCCACGCGTGGCTGGAATGGTGGGACGGCGAATGGCGCAGCTGGGACCCAACGAACCACAAGCCGGCCGGGGACTTCCACGTGACCGTGGCACGCGGGCGCGACTATCGCGACGTGCCCCCGCTGAAGGGCATCCTGTCCGGCGGCGGCGGGTCGGCGCTGGCAGTGACGGTGGAGATCACCCGGCTGGCCTGAGCCGACCGGCGTCGATCCGTCTATTCGAGGCCGGAGCGGGTGGCGTCGTCCAGCGGCGTCCACCACGTCAGCGGCGGGACGATCTTGAAACGCCGCCCCGTGATGCTGTCGGGCGTAATCCGGACGAAGTGTTCCTTCTTTCCCGCCTGCCACGGAAATAGCAGCAGTCCCACCGTGTCGAGGACCTCCGCCTGGTTCTTCACCGCGGCGGCTTGGCCCTTGACCACGACACTCCAGGCGACGCCGCTGTCCGAGTCGACGCCGTCGGCTTCCAGGGCCACGGGAGTGTCGCTGGTGGCGGCGTGCAGCTTCGTGCCCTCGGCCGTGCGGAACACGAGAGTTCCGTGGTC
This sequence comes from Arthrobacter sp. KBS0702, assembly GCF_005937985.2. Classification (NCBI taxonomy): domain Bacteria; kingdom Bacillati; phylum Actinomycetota; class Actinomycetes; order Micrococcales; family Micrococcaceae; genus Arthrobacter; species Arthrobacter sp. KBS0702. The sequence goes on from NZ_CP042172.1 coordinate 1,783,755, forward strand.
CACTTTGTAGTTGATCGGGAAGATGTCCGGGTGGTCGTCGACCCAGACAGCCATCCGGCCCACGGAGACGCTGCGCAGCAGCCTCCAGCACTCGTGGCTGTCCAGGTTTTCGACGTCATGGGGCTGGTTGGCGGCTGGTTTCGGATCAGTGCTCATGGCGCCGAGCCTACGTCAGGCTGCCCCGGCCGGGCTAGGGGACAACGGCCCGTGGGCGTAATAATCCTCGGCTTTGTTGGGTCCGATCGGAACGTATCGGGGTATTCTGGCAACACGTCATCGGCGCGGATGTACGTCGTGAGAATTGGGGCGAATGAACATGCATTCATCAGGCAGCAGCCCGGAGACGGTCAGTTCCGGCAACCCCCGGATCGAGGACCTGCTCAAGGACTTCGTCTCCCGCGCCGGAGAACTGCTCCAGTCCCAGGAGCGGATGGCGGGCCTGCTGGAAGCCGTCGTCGCCGTCGCCGAGGACCTGAGCCTCGACGCCGTCCTGGAGCGCGTGGTGCAGTCAGCCTGCCGCCTCCTGCATGCCCGCTATGGCGCGTTGGGCGTGATCGGCGACGACCACGCACTGAGCCACTTCATCACCGTCGGCATCGACGGGGAACTCGCCCGGCAGATTGGCCCCCTGCCCACCGGCCACGGCGTGCTCGGGCTGCTGATCAGCGATCCCCGGCCGCTTCGGCTGCACGATCTGCGCAAGCATCCGGAGGCCTACGGGTTCCCGGCGCACCACCCGCCCATGCAGTCGTTCCTCGGTGTGCCGGTCCGGGTCCGCGACACCGTGTTCGGCAACCTTTACCTGACCGAGAAGGAAGGCGGCGGGGACTTCACTGAAGAAGATGAGGGCCTGGCGATTGCGCTGGCCGCCGCCGCCGGCGTCGCGATCGAAAACGCCAAACTCTACGACGACTCCCGGCGCCGGGCCCGCTGGCTGGAAGCCTGCATGGATGTGTCCGGGCTGATGCTCGGCAGCGACCGGGACTATACCGCCGGGGGCCTCGATCCGATCGCCGCCCGGGCGCTGCAGGAATCCGAGTCCGAGCTGGCGCTGATTGTGGCCCCGGCGGCGTCCGGACCCGGCTACATCGTGGCCGGTGCGGCGGGAGAGCGTGCCAAGGCCTTTTCCGGCAGGACGCTGGCCCTCGATTCACCTGAATTGCAGGACGTGCTGGCCGGCGGTGAGCCGGTCATGCTGGACAGCGCCGCCGGGGTATTCGACGACGTCGTCGACGGCGGCTGCATGGGACCGCAGCTCGCGGTCGCTTTGAGCACGCAGGGCGCCCACCACGGCCTGCTGCTGCTGGCCCGCAACCCGGAGGGGCTTCGCTATGCCCGGACCGACATCGAGATGGGCGCCGTCTTCGGCTCGCACGTGGCCCTGGCGCTTGAACTCGCACGTGTCCACCGGCTGCGCGAGGAACTTCTCGTGTTCACGGACCGCGACCGGATTGCCCGGGACCTGCACGACCTGGTCATCCAGCGGCTCTTCGCCGCCGGCCTGAGCGTCCAGAGCCTCACCAGGTTCACCAAGGATGAGCTCGCGACCGAACGGATCCGCAATATCACCGGCGAACTCGACGAAGCGATCCGCAGCCTGCGGGACACGATCTACTCGCTCAAGAGCAGCAGCGGGGAAACCGAACTGCTCAGCGGCAGGATCCGCCGCGTGACCCGGAGCTCCGCGAAGTCCATGCCGTTCACGCCGCGGCTCACGCTGACCGGTCCGGTGGACGCGGTCACCCCGGACAAGGCGGACAACGTGGTGGCCGTCGTCTCGGAGGGACTGAGCAACGCCATCCGGCACTCCGGTGCGGACTCCATCGCAGTCTCCGTCGCGGTCATCAAGGGCCGCGTCACGGTGGTCATCACAGACAACGGTTCGGGCTTCAACGACTCTCTGGAGCGCAACGGCCTGTCCAACCTGGAGGACCGCGCACGGATGTTGGACGGCCAGTGCACCATCACGACGGCGCCGGACGAAGGCACCAGCGTTGAGTGGTCTGTGCCGCTCTGACGGGCGCTAGCTACCCGGCCGGGTAAGCGGAAGCGTCAGCGGACGCTGTGTTGCCGGCTGGTCTCGGGCACCGCGCCGACGGCGGAAGTCCCCGCGGCGGCCGGACTGGCAATGAAGACGGCCGCCTGCGTGCGGCGTTCGAAGCCGAGCTTGGCCAACAGCGAGGAAACGTAGTTCTTCACGGTCTTTTCAGCCAGGAACATCTCGGCCGCGATCTGGCGGTTGGTGAGCCCGCCGCCGACCAGTTCCAGGACTCTGCGCTCCTGCGGGGTGAGGGCCGCGGTACGCGGATCCACCTCGTCGGTTTCCACCATGCTGTCAACGATCCCGGCGGCGACCCCGTCGTCGAAGAGGGATTCACCCGCCGCGGCCCGCCGCAGGGCACCGATCAGGTCGGTGCCGCCGATCTCCTTCAGCACGTAGCCGAGGGCCCCGGCGAGGACCGCGCCGCGGAGGGCCTGGTCGTCGTCGAAGCTGGTCAGGATGATGCAGTTCAGCGAGGGATCAACCGAACGTACGTCCCGGCACACCTCGATTCCGGTGCCGTCCGGCAACCGCGCGTCAAGGACGCAGACGTCGGGGTGGAGCGCCGGAATACGCCGCGTTGCCTCCACTGCGGATCCGGAACTGCCGACCACCAGGAAGCCCTCACCCTCCAGCAGTTCCTGTAGGCCGCGGCGGACAAGTTCGTGGTCATCGAGGATGAACACGCGGATAACGGCCGGATGGCCTTCAGCTGCAGTGAGACCGGCATCTGCCCAGGCAATCATGTTTCTCCCGTCCGGGCGCCGACGTTGCCACATTACCCACGGAGCTCCCCAGCCCGCGTTGCAGGTCTGTGGCAGCCCGCGTCCGTACCTCTTGTGCGGGACCCCGCTTGCTGGTCCCTGAATTGCAGTGGAGTCGTGCATTCCATTGTGGCAACAAATCGACCGCAACGGCTGCGAAGCTCGAATATTTCTTTGCCGCGCACCGTAATTCTCAGGCCGCCCGGCGACCCGCAACAAGGGTCGTTTGGCCTACGGCGTCGTCGTGAGGCGGGTTGCCGTGACTTTCGGCCCTAGCCTGCCGGGGGCGGGGGAGGTTGGGTTGAGCTACGCGCTGCTGGGGCACGACGAAGGGATCAGTCATGAGCGAGGCTACGGACATCCGGACCATCCTGGTCGGAGTCGACGGATCGGACGCCTCCGTGGAGGCGCTCCGGCAGGCCCAGAGGCTGGCACTTCCGCTCTCGGCCAAGATCCTCGCCGTGGCCTGCTGGGATGTCCCGCCGGTCTACGACGGCTACATTGCCATGGGCATCGACGATTTCGACGTCCGCGCGGGGGAGATCCTGGCCGAAACTGTCGTGAAGGCTTTCGGGGCGGACACCCCGGACAATGTGGAGACCCGGCTGGTGCAGGGGCACCCGCGCCGGACGCTCCTCGAGGAGAGCCGCAGCGCCGACCTGCTGGTGGTGGGCCGGCGTGGTCACGGCGGTTTCGGTGGCCTGCTGCTCGGCTCGGTGAGTTCAGCACTGGTGGCCCACGCGCACTGCCCGGTCCTGGTGGTGCACACACCCGAGAAGCGCTAGCCGGGATTCCCCGGCCTGCCGCTGCTATTCGAAGGAGGCCCGCCGCGGGTCGGCGAGCCTGGTGCGCCAGACGTCCGGGTTGTTGACCTTGAAACGGCGCCCGGTCAGGGCCTTCGGGGCCAGCCTTACGTAGTAGTTCTTTTCACCGGGTTGCCACGGCTCCAGGAGCAGGTCATCCACCGCGTCCTTGTCGGCCTGGTCTTCGATCAGCTCGGCTTCGCCGCGGGCAACAACGCTCCACGCCGTCTGCTCGTGCGCGTCGTAGCCGTCGATTTCGAAAGCCACCGGCTTGGCTGTGATGGCGCCCCAAAGCTTCGTCCCGCCGGCCGTGCGGAACACGATCGAGCGGCGCTGCAGGACAAAGTTCACCGGGAAGACCTCCGGGTGGCCGTCCACGATCAGCGCAATCCGTCCCACCACCTCGCTGTCGAGCAGTACCCAGCACTGGTCGATGGACAGCTGGAAGTTCGGGGGTGGCGTCGTCGTGTTCACAGCTCCACGTTACGGACAGCCTCCAGCCCCCATTAGGGCCATTAGGCCCGTGGCAGTTGCGCGGGCGCCCTGCTAGGCCTGCGGCGGGCGGGCCGGGCTTACCAGGGGCTCGGCTTGTAGTCCTTCAGGAAGACGCCGTATTGGTCTTCGCCGGCCTCGCCCATCACGATGGGATCGTAGACCCGGGCGGCGCCGTCGACCAGGTCAAGCGGGGCGTGGAAGCCTTCTTCCATCAACCGGACCTTCGTATAGTGCGGCCGCTCGTCGGTGATCCAGCCGGTGTCGACTGCGGTCATCAGAATGCCGTCTGACTCGAGCATCTCCTTGGCCGACGTCCGCGTCATCATGTTCAACGCGGCCTTGGCCATGTTGGTGTGCGGGTGCCCCGGGCCCTTGTAGGCGCGGGAGAACTGCCCCTCCATGGCGCTGACGTTGACGATGTACTTGCGCCGCGCCGTGGAGCGTTTCATCGCACTACGGAGCCGGCTGACCAGCAGGAACGGCGCGGTCACGTTGCAGAGCTGCACCTCAAGCATCTCCAGCGGGTCCACCTCGTCCACCACCTGGGTCCAGCTGTTGATCGTGGCCAGGTCCGGAACCAGGCCGCCGGCGTCGATCGCGGTGCCCGAGGCAATCCGCTCGAGTGAGGCGGAGCCGGTCGACAGCGCCAGCGAGGTAATGGCATCCCCGGCCAGCACCGGGTGCTCCAGGACCGTGCTGGCCAAGGCCAGCGGATGCTTGTCGTGGGCGTGGCCGAACGTCACCAGCTCGGGTCCGCCGTTGGCGGCCTGCAGTTCCGCGGGCAGCGGCTCGTCCTCGGCGTCGACCAGCGGCTTGTACGCGTTGCCCGAGCGCCGGACCGTCTGCGCCGCGTTGTTGATGATGATGTCCAGGGGCCCGGCCGCGTCGAGGGAGTCCGTCAGGGCCATCACCTGGGAGGGGTCGCGCAGGTCGATGCCCACGATCCGCAGCCGGTGCAGCCAGTCGGCGCTGTCCTCCATCGCGGCGAAGCGGCGGGCGGCGTCCTTGGGGAAACGCGTGGTGATGGTGGTGTGCGCGCCGTCGCGGAGCAGCCGCAGGGCGATGTACATGCCGATCTTGGCCCGGCCGCCGGTCAGCAGGGCGCGCCGGCCGTTCAGGTCGGTCCGGGCGTCGCGCTTGCTGTGGCTGAACAGCGCACACTCGGGGCAGAGCTGGTGGTAGAAGGCATCGACCTGCGTGTAGTGCTGCTTGCAGATGTAGCAGGGCCGCGACCGGATCAGGTGCCCGGCCACCTCGCCGGTGGCCGAGGGCGCAAGCTTGTTGCCGCGCGTCTCGTCGTCGATCCGGTCCGGGGCCGCCGTCGCGGTCTGGGCGATGACGGCCCGGTCCGCCTCAGCGATAAGGTCCCGCTTGGTGACCCGGCGGTGGCGCTTGACCGCCTTGAACATCTTCCCGGTCGCGCGCCGGATCGACACGAAGTCCGGGTGTTCCTCGTCGTAGACGTGGATGCTGTTCAGGACTTTGAGGCAGGCGGCGATTTCCGCCGGGGTCAGGTCAACCGCGGTCAGCTCATCGCTGGCCGGGGCGGGGGGCAGATCGGGGGAGCTCATTGGGCCAATTTTACAGCCTGGCCGGGCCGCGGCCCGACCAGACGGAATCAGTAGGCCTTGGTGGAGGACTTCCCGGGAGTCTCGACGCCGACGGCGGCCGCGTGGACCTCGCCGACCTTTTCCACGGTCTCGCGTCCGGCCGGCCAGTTCTCGGTGGCCGTCTTCACGGCGTCCGGCACCAGGTAGAGGTTGGCAGCGGAGAGCGCCCTTTCGTCGTCGCCGGGCTCAGGGACCTCCTGGCCCTTGGCCAGGACCGTGATGCCCGAGTCGGTGACCTTGAAGCCGCGGGACCGATCGAGTTCCGGGTCCAGGCCGATCGCGGCACCCGCCGGAATCCGGACGTTCTTGTCGACGATGGCACGCTTGACCACTGCCCCAGCCCCGACCTGCACCTTGTCCATCAGCACCGAATCGAGGACCCGGCTGGCCGTACCGACGTAGACGTCGTTGGAGAGCACGGAGCCCTCGACGATGCCGCCGGAGATCACCACACCGCTGGCCACGATCGAATCCAGCGCCGTGCCCACGGTGCCGCCCTCGCCGCGGACGAACTTCGCCGGCGGGGAGATGCTCTGGCGGGTGTAGATGGGCCACTCCGAGTTGTACAGGTTGAAGACCGGCACGGGGGAGATCAGGTCCATGTGGGCGTCGTAGAACGAATCGATGGTGCCGACGTCGCGCCAGTAGGTGCGGTCGCGCTCGGTCGATCCAGGAATGTCGTTGAGGGTGAAGTCGTACACCCCGGCCTCGCCCTGGTCGACGAAGTAGGGGATGATGTCGCCGCCCATGTCGTGTTTGGTGTCGAGCCGCTCGGCGTCGACGTGCAGTGCCTCGACCAGGGCATCGGCGTTGAAGACGTAGTTGCCCATGGACGCCAGGAACTGGCTGGGATCAGCGGCAAGGCCCGGCGTCGAAGACGGCTTCTCCACGAAAGCCGCGATCTTTTGCGGGTTCTCCTGGTCCACCTCGATCACGCCGAACTGGTCTGCCATGTGCAGCGGCTGGCGCACGGCGGCGACCGTCGCCTTGGCGCCGCTCTCCACGTGCTGGGCGACCATTTGCGCGAAGTCCATCCGGTACACGTGGTCCGCGCCGACGACGACGACGATGTCCGGGTTGGCGTCGTGGATCAGGTTCAGGGACTGGTAGATGGCGTTGGCGCTGCCCAGGAACCAGCTCTTGCCGACGCGCTGCTGGGCGGGCACGGAGGCGATGTAATTGCCGAGCTGGGTGGACATCCGCCACGTTTCGGAAATGTGCCGGTCAAGGCTGTGGGATTTGTACTGCGTCAGGACCACAATCTGCAAATACCGGGAATTGACCAGGTTGGAAAGGGCAAAATCAATGAGCCGGTAACTCCCGGCGAACGGAACGGCCGGCTTGGCCCGGTCGGCCGTCAACGGCATCAGCCGATTTCCCTCGCCACCTGCGAGGACGATGGCCAAGACTTTCTTCTGCTGCGGCATAGTGGTCGCTCCTGAACGCCTTCGTTGCTCCCCAATAACTGTCCGGTGTGCCCGGACCTCTTCACACTAGAACAGATCAGCCGGAACGACTACCTTGGGGTTTGTGCGAATAGACATTGTGACCAAGGAATTTCCGCCCGAAATCTATGGGGGCGCCGGCGTCCACGTGGCCGAACTCAGCCGGGTGCTGGCCCAGCGGGTGGAACTGCAGGTGCGGGCCTTCGGTGCCCCCCGCGACCCCGACTACCACGGAGCCACTGTCACGTCGTATCCCGTGCCGGAGGATCTGGCCGGGGCCAACGCCGCGGTGCAGACCCTCGGCGTGGACCTGCGGATCGTTCCGGACATCGCCGGAGCGGACCTTGTGCACTCGCACACCTGGTACGCCAACATGGCCGGGCACATCGCCTCGTTGCTGCACGGCATCCCGCACGTACTCAGTGCGCACAGCCTGGAGCCGCTGCGGCCCTGGAAGGCCGAGCAGCTCGGCGGTGGCTATGCCGTCTCCTCCTGGGTGGAGAAGACCGCCTATGAAGCCGCCGCTGCCATCATCGCGGTGTCCGAGGGGATGCGGCAGGACATCCTGCGCAGCTACCCCGAGGTCGATCCGGCGAAGGTCCGCGTGGTGCATAACGGCATCGACGTCAGCCTCTGGAACCGCGACGAGGGCGAGGACGCAGTCCGTGCCCTCGGGATTGACCCGTCGCGGCCGAGCGTCGTCTTCGTCGGCCGCAACACCCGGCAGAAGGGCGTCCCGTACCTGCTGCGGGCCGCCGCCAAGCTGCCCGCGGACGTGCAGCTGGTGCTGTGCCTGGGCGCGGCGGACACCCCGGAACTCGCCGCGGAGACCGCGCGGCTGATCGAGGAACTGCAGGCCCAGCGAGGCGGCGTGGTCCTCGTGGAGCGGATGCTTCCCCGCCACGAGCTGATCCAGGTCCTCAGCCATGCCACGGCGTTTGCCTGCCCTTCCATCTACGAGCCGCTCGGGATCGTGAACCTCGAGGCCATGGCCTGCGGAGCGGCGGTGGTGGCCAGCGCCACCGGCGGGATCCCTGAGGTGGTCCAGCACGGCGAGACCGGCCTGCTCGTGCAGCTCGAGCAGGTCACCGACGGCACCGGCACGCCGCTGGATCCGGAGAAGTTCGTCACCGAGTTCGCCGCGGCCCTCACCGAGGTTGTCTCCGACCCGGCCCGCGCCCGCGCGATGGGCGAGGCCGGCCGGCGGCGGGCAGAGGCGCACTTCTCCTGGGAATCCATCACGGAAACCACGCTCGAGGTCTACCGCTCGGTGCTTCCGCAGTAGCGGGCGCTTCCGCTCGTCCGAACGCGAGCGGACGCAGCAACGACGACGGCGCCGCCCCGGGTCAGGGACGGCGCCGTCGTCGTTTGCTCCGGAAGGTCAGCCCCGCCGGGACTTGCCGGCCTGGGCCGTGCTGGACTGCGGTCGGCCCTCACGGGCGGACCGGGCCAGCAGGATTTTCTCGTCCAGCGGCGCCTGGCCGCTGGCGCGCTGGACACGGAAGAACTCCCGTGCCTCGTCCTGGCGGGTTTTTTCGGCCCCGGTGGCGATCGCGGCGCGGAGGTGCTCCGGGCCGTAGCCGAAGGCGTCCACCAGGTCCAGCGCATGCGGACGGATCTTCACGAGCAGCCGGTTGATGTACTCGCCCACGGTGCGGGCACGCTGCATCGAGAGCCGGCCGTTCATCAGGTACCAGGACAGGTTCTTCTCGATCAGCGACAGCCCGAACAGGTCCCGCAGCCAGGTCAGGACCGCCCTGGTTCCGGGGTCGGCGACGTTGGCCAGGGCCTCGGTGAAGGCCTCCCACTGCAGCAGCTCGGCGTGTGCCTGTGCCGCCTCGATGAGTTCGTTCTGGTGGCTGTTGAACAGCGCGGCGGCCTGCTGCTGCGGCAGCTTGTTCGCGCCCTTGAGGGCGGCGCCGACCTCGGCCACCATGGCCTGGACGCGCTCGGTCAGCAGCGCACGCTGGCCGGCCTCATCTTTGATGGCGGTGGCCGCCTTCTGCACCGAGCCGGAGTCCGCCACGAACTGGGCGACGCCGCGCAGGCCGGTGCGGTGGATGGCCGCGCCGGTGGCCTGTCCGACGACGTAGCGGGCCAGCACGCCGAAGTCCACGTTGCGGAACTCCTTGGCGTAGTCGGCCAGCAGCCGCTTCGCGACGAGCTGCAGCAGCACGGTGTTGTCGCCTTCGAAGGTGGCGTAGACGTCAAGGTCGGCCCGCAGCGAGGCGAAGCGGTTCTCGATCAGGAAGCCGGCGCCGCCGCAGGCCTCGCGGCACTCCTGCAGGGTGTCGAGGGCGTGCCAGGTGCTCAACGGCTTGAGGGCGGCGGCCAGGGTTTCGAGGTCCTGGCGGTCCTCGTCGGTGTCGTTCCGGCCGGAGAAGACGTCGTCGAACTTCTGCAGCAACTGCTCGCTGGCAAAGCTCGCGGCGTAGGTGGTGGCGAGCCGGGTGAACAGCCGGCGCTGGTGCCGCTGGTAGTCCAGCAGCACCTCTTCGTCCGTGGCGGAGGACGCGTTGAACTGGCGGCGTTCGGAGGCGTACTGGATGGCGGTCTTGAGCGCCAGCTTGGAAGCGGTCACGGCGGCGCCGTCGAGGGAGACCCGGCCCTGGACCAGGGTGCCCAGCATTGTGAAGAAGCGCCGGCCCGGGCTGGCGATCGGGGAGCTGTAGGTTCCGTCGGAGTCGACGTTGCCGTAGCGGTTGAGCAGGTTCGTCCGCGGGATCCGGACCTGCGTGAAGTGCAGCCGGCCGTTGTCGATGCCGTTCAGGCCGCCCTTGACGCCGTCGTCCTCGCCGCCGATGCCCGGCAGGAACTCCTTGGACTTCGGGTCACGGAGCTCCACGTAGAAGGCGTGCACGCCGTGGTTGACGCCGTTGGTGATCAGCTGGGCGAAGACGACGGCGGCGAGGCCATCGATGGCGGCGTTGCCGATGTAGTCCTTCCAGGCGGCGCGGAAGGGCGTGTGCACCACAAACTCCTCGGCGGCCGGGTCGTAGGTGGCGGTGGTCGCGATGCTGGCGACGTCCGAGCCGTGGCCGGTCTCGGTCATGGCGAAGCAGCCGGGAATGTCCAGGCTCATGATGCCGGGCAGCCACTTCTTGTGGTGTTCCTCCGTGCCGAGGTGCATCACCGCAGAGCCGAAGAGGCCCCACTGCACGCCGGCCTTAATCTGCAGGGAAGGGTCGGCAATGACCAGTTCCTGGAAACCGGCGATATTGCCGCCGTGTTCGTCCTCGCCGCCGAGCGCGGTCGGGAAGGCACGGTGAACGGCGCCGTTGTCCACGAGGATCTTCAGCTGGCCGAACACGCGCTGCCGGTGCTCGGTGTGGGTGAGTCCCTCGGTCTTGTATAGCTCCGGCCGGCCGGCCAGTTCCCGGGCCTGCCGGCGGACGGCGGCCCATTTGCCCAGCAGCTGTTCGCCGAGGGCGGCGACGTCGACGGCGGGGGCCACCGCCGCGGGCGCGGCCGGAGGGGCCGCGGGGGTTCTGGGCGCCGGGGTGGCGGCGGTGGTGTGGCCCGCGGAGCGGTCGGCTAGTTCAGTCATGTCGATTCCTTCGTTGGCACTGACATTGCGGTTCTGGCAGTTGGTGGTCTGGTGTTGGGCGATGTGATTCAGGGGGGCCGGCGTCCCGTTACGGGGCCGGCGGGTCTTGGAGTTCGGGTGCGATGCCGAAGCAGAGCCAGTCGGTGATCTGGCGGGCCATGGCTTCCTGGCCCGGCTTGGCGGGGGAGTCGGGGCTGGCGAGCCACTGCTCGCCGGCGTTGCGGACCAGTCCGATCGCGGCGTTGGGCCAGTAGCCGATCACGGCCTCCTTGCCGGGGACGGCGCGCAGTTGGTTCCGCATGGGCAGCGCGATCATCTCGCTGATCGCGGCGAAGAAGTGGCCTAGGGCGCCGGCCGTGCTGATCGAGCCGGTGTGGCTCTCTGCGTCGCCGGGCGCGTAGCGGGTCACAAACGTGTACACGTTCGGGCTGGTTTCAGCCATCTGCAGGTAGGCGGAGACCATGGCGAAGAGCCCCTCGCGCGGGGTCTGCGCGCTCTGCGCGGCTTCCTGGATCCGCCGCTGCATCTGGTTCAGGACCACTTCGCCGACGGCGTGCTGCAGCCCCGCCTTGTCGCCGAAGTAGCGGTAAAACACGGATTTGGAAGTCCCGGCCGCAGCGGCGATGTCCTCCATCGACGCCTCGCTACCTAGCGCGTGCACGGCCTTCCGCGCGGACTTGATCAGCTCGCGGCGGCGCTCCTCGCGGTGGGACTGCCAGCGGGAGGCGCGCCCGTCGACGGCTGCGCTGGCGGCAGGACCCGACCCGGCGGGATCTGACTGGAGGATGTTCACGATACCCAGCGTATCAGGTACGCTGGGTATCAGTAACCGCTTTGATCAAAGGAGACAGCACATGCCTGACAACGGAACGCCCGCAACCGGGCCGAAGGACACCGCCGCGCCGCAGCTCCGCAAGGCCGTAGTGGTCGGCGGCAACCGCATCCCGTTCGCACGGACCGGCGGCGCGTACACGAAGTCCTCCAACCAGGACATGCTGACGGCGGCCCTGGACGGGCTGATCGCCCGGTTCGGCCTGCAGGATGAGCGGATCGGCGAGGTGGCCGCCGGCGCCGTGCTCAAGCACTCCCGCGACTTCAACCTCACCCGCGAGGCCGTCCTCGGCTCTGCTCTCTCCGCCGAAACCCCCGCCTATGACCTGCAGCAGGCCTGCGCCACCGGCCTGGAGACTGTGCTGGGCCTGGCGAACAAAATCAAGCTGGGCCAGATCGACTCCGCCATTGCCGGCGGCGTCGACTCCGCCTCCGACGCCCCGATTGCGGTCAGCGAAGGCCTGCGCGAAGTCCTGCTGGACCTCAGCCGCGCCAAGACGCTGCCGCAGCGGCTCCAGGTGCTGAGCCGCCTCCGGCCCAAGGACCTCGCCCCGGACGCCCCCAACACCGGCGAACCGCGGACCGGGCTCTCCATGGGTGAACACCAGGCGCTCACCACGGCGCAGTGGAAGATCACCCGCGAGGCCCAGGACGAGCTGGCCTACAACAGCCACCGCAACCTTGCCGCCGCTTACGATGCCGGTTTCTTCGATGAGTTGCTGACCCCGTACCGCGGGCTCAGCAAGGACTCCAACCTGCGCCCCGACACGACGCTGGAGAAGCTCGCAAGCCTCAAGCCGGTCTTCGGCAAGAACCTCGGGGCCGAGGCGACCATGACGGCCGGGAACTCCACCCCGCTCACCGACGGCGCCTCCACCGTGCTGCTTGCCTCCGAGGAATGGGCCGACGCCCACGATTTGCCCAAGCTGGCCACCGTGCTCGACGGCGAGGCCGCCGCCGTCGACTTTGTCCACGGCAAGGACGGCCTGCTGATGGCCCCGGCCTTCGCCGTGCCGCGCTTGCTGGCCCGCAACGACCTCACCTTCGCGGACATCGATTTCTTCGAGATCCACGAGGCTTTCGCCGGCACCGTGCTGAGCACCCTGGCCGCGTGGGAGGACGAGGACTTCTGCCGCACCCGGCTGGGCCTGGACGGTCCACTCGGCAGCGTCGACCGCGCCAAGCTGAACGTCAACGGCTCCTCCCTCGCCGCGGGCCACCCGTTCGCCGCGACCGGCGGCCGGATCGTCGCCTCGCTTGCGAAGATGCTGCACGCCAAGGGCCAGGTCGACGGCCGTCCGGCGCGCGGGCTCATCTCCATCTGCGCCGCCGGCGGCCAGGGCGTCGTCGCAATTCTCGAAGCACACTAGGGGGACCAATGACCGACAAGTACACCCAATTCGTCAGCAGGGGCTTCGGCAAGGACCTTGCCAAGAAGCTCGGACTGCCGCAGCCCGTGGTGCTTCGGCGCCACCAACCCGGCGATCCGCTGGTCAAGGGCCCCGTCCTGGTCCAGGGATCCGGCAGCGGCGCCGACGAGCTCGCCGCCACCTTGTTGTCCTGGGACCTCGACGTCCGCCGCCACGCCGTGCCGCGCGAAAAACTCGGCGCGATCATCCTGGTCCTGGATGAGGCCGCCCATCCCGAGGACCTGGAGAAGCCGGTGCTCGCCGCTGCCGCCTCCCTCCGGGATCTTGCCAGTAATGCACGCGTCGTCACCGTCTCCCGTGACGCCGCCGAGGCCGCTGACCCGGCCGCCGCGGCGGCCCGGCAGGGCATCGACGGTCTGCTGCGCTCCCTGGCCAAGGAACTGCGCGCCGGCGCCACCGGCAACGGCATCGTGCTGGCCGACGGCGCCCGGACCACCAGCCCCAGTGCCCTCGGCGCCCTCCGGTTCTTCCTCTCCGGCCGCTCCGCGTTCGTGGACGGCCAGTTCCTCACCGTCACCTCGGGCGCGGGGCAGCTGCCGGCCGACGCCGAGAAGCCGCTGGCGGGAAAGGTCGCGGTAGTGACCGGGGCCGCCCGGGGGATCGGTGCGGCCATCGCCCGCACGCTTCACCGCGACGGCGCCACGATTATTGCGGTGGACATTCCGGCCGCCGGGGACCACCTGGCGAAGGTTGCCAACGAGGTCCACGGAACCGCCCTGCAGCTCGACATCAGCCGCGAGGACGCCGGGCAGCGGATCATCGACCACGCGACGGAGCGGCACGGCCGGCTGGACATCGTCATCCACAACGCCGGCATCACCCGGGACAAGCTGCTCGCCAACATGGACCAGGGCCGCTGGAATTCGGTGATCGCCGTAAACATTGCGGCGCAGCTGCGGATCAACGAGGCACTGCTGGCCTCGGAGCACTTCCGAAACTCGCCGCGGATCGTCTCGGTCGCCTCCACCAGCGGCATTGCCGGCAACCGCGGGCAGACCAACTACGCCGCGTCCAAGGGCGGCGTGATGGGCATGGTCCGTGCCACGGCGCCGCTGCTCGCTCCGCACGGCGGCTCGATCAACGCCGTCGCCCCCGGCTTCATCGAAACCGAGATGACCGCCAAAATCCCGTTCGCCACCCGCGAGGTGGCCCGCCGGCTCAACTCACTGCAGCAGGGCGGCCGGCCCGGGGACGTGGCGGAGGCCATCGCCTTCCTCGCCAGCGACGCCGCCGGCGGGATCTCCGGTGAGGTGCTGCGCGTTTGCGGACAGAACCTGGTGGGGGCATGACCCGTTCGCAGCCGGTCATCCTGGGCGAGATGCCATCCCTCTCCAAGCTCTACGTCAACGCCGCTGCCACCGCGGCACGGCGAAGGGTGCTGGGCACGCACTCGGTCGCACAGTTGCCCGCGAGCAACCACGAGGTCCACGGCGTCAAGGCGGGCGTCGAGAACCTCACCGCCTACCAGCACCTGATCGGCGAAACGGCCAGCGACGTGCTGCCCGCGGGATTCATCCACGCCTTGGCGTTTCCGTTATCCATGTCCGTGATGAACCGGGATGACTTTCCGCTGCCGCTGCTCGGGATGATCCACCTCACGAACAACGTGGTCCAGAGCGCTCCGGTGCTGTTCACCGAGGCGCTGGACATCCGGGCCTGGGCGGAAAACCTGCGCGGGCACCGGGCCGGGACCCAGCTGGACCTGGTGGCCGAGGTGCGCGGGGCCGGAGAGGACTTCGTCCGCTGGCGCGGCGTGTCCACCTACCTGGCAAAGGGCGTCTTCCTTCCGGGCATCGACAAGCCCAGCGCGCCCGCCGTCCCGGAGGAATTCCGGGTGCCGAACCCCACGGCACTGTGGCAGCTCGGAGTGGACACCGGCCGGGCGTACGCCTCCGTTTCCGGCGACTTCAACCCCATCCACCTCAGCGTCCTCAGCGCCAAGGCCCTCGGCATGCGCCGCTCCATCGCCCACGGCATGTACCTCGCCTCCCGGGCCCTGGCCGACGTCGGCGCCGCGAAGGGTGACGCCTTTAGCTGGGAGGTGGCGTTCGAGGCGCCCGTGTTCCTGCCGGCCCTGGTCGCGCTGGACATCAGCACCGTGCAGCCCGAGGATGGCGCGTGGCAGCGTTCCGACTACGTGGCCTGGAACCCGCGCTCGGGCCGGAAACACTTCAGCGGATCGGTTGCCTCGCTGAAGTAACACCGCAACGGCGTACTCAAACGGCGGCCGCCCCGGGAATTCCGGTGGCGGCCGCCGTCGTCGTTTGCGGGGTGTTGGTGCCGGGGAACAGACGGTCGACTAGCTGGAGCCTGCGGGGGAGGCATCCGCTTCCTGCTTGCCGCCGCCGGATTTCACGACGCGCAGCATCCGGTGCAGGCTCAACAGGATGGACTCGACGGCGTTTGGCGCCCCGGGCGAGTTGTCTTCGCTGGCGATGCGCGCGGTGAGCTCCTTGACGGAGGCGTCGGCCTCCTCGATGAGCTGGGCCTGCCGTTGCGCATCCTCCTCTTCGGTGGCGCGCAGCACATCGCCCACAAGGGTCATGGCCTCCGCGAGAGGGGCGGCCTGTCCGTCGGGTATCACGAAGGGATGGTCCGTCGCCCAGATGACGTCCGAGAGCACCTGGGTCACGTCCTGGATGTGAAAGGTCAGCCGTTCCAGATCACGCAGGCTCCGGTAATCCTCGTCCACGTCCCGCGGATGGAGCCGGCGCCGCGGATTGGCTTGCCGGCTCGCGTCGGCCTTCTGCACGGCGGCGCGCACCGAACGGGCGTGGGTAGCCAGCGCCTCCGAGCGGCGCGACCAGTCCTCGTGCTCCGGCGGCCAGTTCTCCTGGAGCGCCTTGCCCATGTCCCAGAGCTGTTGGGCCAGCGCCAGCCGCAGTTCGGCCAGGCTGAGCGCCGCCGCCTTGAAATGCAGCGGCGGGAAGACCAATAAATTCACCAGGATGCCGACGCTGACGCCGACGCCCATCTGGACCAGGTAGCCGAAGGAGAACTTGTCGGGGTTGTGGCCGCCGACCAGCAGCACCAGCAGGGCCGCCGTTGGGATCCAGTCGCTGCCCGAGCCGATCCGCGGCAGGCCGGCCAGGATCACGCCGAGCCCCATCACGATGGCGACGGTCAGCGGCGACGGGCTCCCGAGGCTGAACAGCATAAAGGCGAGCCCGACGCCGATGGCCAGGCCGACGAGCGTCTGGACGCCCTGGCGCATGGAACCTGAGACGTTTTCGTACATGGCGACGAGGGCGCCCAGCGGTGCGTAATAGGGATAGTCCGCCGCGGAGCCGGGCATAAACGGGGCGATGAAGAACGCGAGGCCCGCCGCGATGGCCGCTTTGGTGGCCAGCTTCAGGCGCGGCCACAGCAAGGCGGCGGTGATGCTCCCGGCCACGGCTCGGCCCAGCCTGCGGACGCGCGAGGGGTGGCCGCCGGCGTCGTGTTCGTTTGTAGTTGCCATCCCGGCTCACCCTAGGCGCGCGGCGCTGCTGCGACAACTGGACGAACCCCCGGCGCGGCCTCAGGGATGGCCTCAGGAGGCTGCGCAGGCCTGCCGTACCGCGGCGGAGAGGCGTTGAGCCCTCCCGTTGGTGCGGCCTTCCTCACTGCGCCGGGGCACGTAGCCGAAACCGATTCCGTAGCTAGGATCGGCGAAACCCAGGGCGGCACTGGCACCCTCATGGCCGAAGGCGAGGTGGCTGCCGAAATCGCGGCCGGGCTGGGGCTTCATGAAGACCACGGCGAAGGCGTTGTCCTGTCCTGAGGAGCGGTCAAGGCCCCACACCTGTTCCTCGGCCATCAGGCCGACGGTCCGGGGTGCCAGGAACCCGGGACGGCCCTCGACTCCGGTGGTGGCCGCGGCGTAGAGCCGCGCCAGTCCCTCGGCGGAGCCCACCCCGCCGGCACTGCTCATGCCGCCGGCGCGGATCACGCGGTGGTTGGGCAGCTCCATGATGGTGCTGACCGGCGCGTTGCTGTTCAGTCCCGCGTAGCCGAGCGGGTCCAGCCAGGCGGCGGCCGGGTCCTCGGTGTAGAGCACCTCTCGGTAACGCGGTTCCTCCTCCGCAGGCAGGCCGAGGAAGAAGTCGATCCCGAAGGGGCGGCGGACGCGTTCGGCGTAGAGGTCCTGGAGGGAAATCCCGGCGACCCGGCGACAGAGCTCCTCCATCAGGATGCCGATGGTCAGCGCGTGGTACCCGAAGGTACCTCCCGGGCGCCACAAGGGGACTGCGGCGGCCAGGGCCCGCGCCGCTTTCGGCGTGGGGAAGTCCTCGAGGGCAAAGCCGCCTGCGATGCCCGGCAGGCCCGCCTGGTGGGAGAGGGCCTGCCGGACGGTGAGCCGGTCCTTGCCGTGCTCGCCGAACCCCGGCCAATAGGACGCCACGGTGGCGTCCAAGTCGAGCAGGCCGTCCTGGACCAGCAGAGCCATGGCAAGCCCCGCGGCGCCCTTGGAACACGAGTAGGTGCCGGTGATGTCGTCCGGGCCAAGTCCTGGGCCGCCGGCGAGGTCCAGGACCTTCGCGCCGGCCCGGTACACCGCCAGCTGCGCACTGTATTCCGGGTCCTGCGCGAGGAACGAGTCGAAGAGTTCGCGTACGGCCCGGAACTCCGGGGCGGCCGTTCCGACGGAGAGGGTCGGGGCTGGTGCTGCGGCCGACGACGTGGGACGGGGCCCGGTGGAGAGATCCATGGCCCCACCCTAGCGCCGCCTGGACTGCCGCGCCGGACACCCTGCCGGACATCCCGCCGGAAGACCGGCCGGGGGCTTAGCCGGCGCCGTGACCGGCGGCAACCTCTTCGCCGGCGCGGACCGGACCGGGGGGCGTGCCGTCTCCGAAGGGGCGTCCGCCGAGGGCCTCACGGCCGTGCTCCGAGAGCCAGTTGCCAAGCTCCGGCCCCTTGGGGACGATCCCGGTGGGGTTGATGTCCTCGTGGACGATGTAATAGTGCTGTTTGATCTGCACGAAGTCGGTCGTGTCGCCGAAACCGGGCGTCTGGAAGAGGTCCCGTGCGTAAGCCCACAGTGCCGGCATTTCGCTGAGCTTCTGGCGGTTGCACTTGAAGTGCCCGTGGTAGACGGCGTCGAAACGGGCCAAGGTGGTGAACAGCCGCACGTCGGCCTCGGTGATCGTGTCGCCCACCAGGTACCGCTGTCCGGTGAGGCGCTCCTCAAGCCAGTCGAGTGCCGTCCAGAGCCGGTCGTAGGCTGCGTCGTACGCCTCCTGGGACCCGGCAAAGCCGCAACGGTAGACGCCGTTGTTGACCTCCGTGAAGACGCGTTTGTTGACGGCGTCGATCTCCTCCCGAAGCGCCTCCGGATACAGGTCCGGGGCACCCTCGCGGTGGAACTCGGTCCACTCGGTGGAGAAGTCGAGGGTGATCTGGGGGAAGTTGTTGGTCACGACGGCGCCGCTGGGCACGTCAACGATGGCCGGCACCGTGATGCCCCGGGGGTAGTCCGGGAACCGGCGGAAGTACGCCTCCTGGATGCGTTCAATGCCCAGGACGGGGTCCTTGCCGCCGGGATCGAGGTCGAAGGTCCAGGAACGGGCGTCGTGGGTGGGTCCGGGCTGGCCCAGCGAGATCACGTCCTCGAGGCCGAGGAGCCGCCGGACAATCACGGTCCGGTTGGCCCACGGGCAGGCGCGCGCGGCGACCAGCCGGTAGCGGCCGGCTTCGACGGGCCATCCGGGTTCCCCGTTCGCCCCGGGGGCGCCGTCGCGGGTGATCCGGTCCTCGATGTAGTTGGTATCACGGTTGAATTCCGCACCGCCGGTGACGTAGGCGCCCCGGGTGCTGAAGGCCGGGTCGTCGGTGTGTGTCGTGTTCATGGTCCCAGCCTAAGCCGGGAAGGGACCCGGACCCGGCCGGAGTGTGGCGAACACCTGCACCATCGGCTGCCAGGCGAACCACCAGGAGGCGGCCACCACGGCGGCGAAGAGGACGATCCAGACCGCTGCGGGGACGCGCGTTGCGCGGGACAGCAGGTAAGCGTCCGACGTCGAGAGCCGGTTCCGGTGCCTGGAATGCACCGCAGCCAGTTTGCCCAGGTCACGGACCGCGGCCACAAGCAGCGCGATGCCCAGGCCGATCATCACGTGCCCGATGAATTCGGCCGGGACGAACAGGACCAGGAGCGCCGCGGCGAGGACAGCGGCGGCCGTGATTAGCACCCCGATGCCGTTGCGCAGGAAGAGGAAGGAAACCAGCAGCAGAAGGGTGCCCACCGACATGGCCGCGGGCCCCCAGCCGTTGAAGCCGGACCACACCATGGCGGCGCCAACGACGGCGGGCACCGGGTAGCCCCAGAACGTCGACCAGACCGCAGCCAGCGGACGCCGGCTGTAGCTCGTGGTGGTGCCGGAGTGGTCCAGGCTCAGCCTGATACCGCCAAGCCGCTGCCCGGTCATCAGGGCGGCGAAGGCATGACCCAGCTCGTGGGTCACGGTGGCGAGCAGGCCGAAGTACCGCCAACTCACACGCGGCAGGGACAGGGCGACGGCGACTGCGATGATCAGCAGCAGCTCGGTGCCGGTCACCACCGGCGCCGGGGAGTGGCTGAAGCCGCCGAGGATCCGCTGCCACCACGTCCCGGCGAGGTCGTTGGCGGCGAGGGTTGTTGCGTCCATGCTCATGGGGGAGTCTTACGCCTTCCCTGTTAGGCGCGCCCGGCGCTGTGCCGGATGCAGTAGGGCGTCCACGGCCTGGCTTCCAGCCGGCCCTCGGCGATGGGGCCGCCGCAGACTTCGCAGATCCCGTAACTGCCGGCGTCGATGCGGGCCAGGGCTGCCTCGATCTGGGCGAGCCCCGCCCTGCTCTGTTCGAGCAGCGCGGAGGCCTGGGAGAGTTCGAAGGCGATCGTCGCGCCCTCCGGATCGTGTTCGTCGTCGACGTTGGAGTCCTGCCGGGCGGCGTTCACCGAGGTGATGTCCCTGCGGAGGGCGGGCAGCAGGGCTAGTTTCCGGTCGCGCTCCTCGGTGAGGAGGACCCGGAACCGTTCGACGTCAACCATAGGATGCAAGGCTAGCGCGGCGGGCTGCCCAGCGACGAAACGGGGGCGTACCCGGAGGCTGGGGCCGGAGACGTTCCCGGGGCGAAAGGCCTGTTCCCGGGAACCGGACCGGCCGTACAGTTGGACCAGATCCAGCCGGAACATCATTCCGCCCAGCAAGGGAGAAGCCATGGACACGCCGGTTCCGAAGAACTCCGGGGACGAAGCCCGGGCGCTCGCGGCCGTGGAGACGCACCATGCCGGGATGCTCAGACGGGTGCACGCCCTGACCTCCGCCCTCACCCAGGCGGTGAAAGCGCACGACACGGTAGCGGAGCACGACGCCCACGAGGTGCTGGTCGAATGGTGCGAGACCGAACTTGTCCCGCACGCGCTCGCCGAGGAGGGGCCGCTGTACAGCGGAGCCGGGGACACCCCGGAGGGACGGCTGCTGGTGGCGGGCATGCTCGCCGAACACCAGGTAATCGTCGGGCTGGTCGAACGGCTCCGGGCCGCGCAGGGGGTCGACGCCGCCGTCGCCGCGGGCGCCATTGGCGAGGTGTTCGCCCTGCATCTGGACAAGGAGAACCGGCTCTTGATGCCCTACATCGCGGAGTCGTCCGGGCTCAACCTGGCCGAATCCGTCGCCGGGCTGCACGAACTGGTGGGAGAGGCCCACGTCCACGCCGCCCAGCACAGCGCCACGCCGCGGGCACACCCGGTCGACGGCTGACGCGCCCATGAGGGACAGCACAGAGCCACGCGGCGAGCTCCCGGAACCGGCGCCCGACGCCGAGGCACTCTTGCGTGAACTGTCGGCGGCGCATGGGGTGGGCACCTCCTATTGGGGCTGGGACGGTGTGGAACGCTCCGTCGCCGGCAGCACCCTGCGCCGTGTCCTTACCGCCCTGGGCATCGCCGCAGACAGCCCGGCGCAGCTGCGGGCTGCACTGGCCGAAGCGGACGTGGCTCCCTGGCGCCGGCTCCTGCCGCCCATCGTGGTGGCACGTGAGGGTGCTGCGGCGGCTTTCGATGTCCATGTGCCGCACGGCAGCCACGTCAGCGTATGGGTGGTCACGGAGGACGGCACGCGGCACGAGGCGGCGCAACTGGAGAACTGGGAGGCGCCTCGCGAGGTCGATGGTGTGCTCACCGGGCGGGCGAGCTTTAGCATTCCGGACGGCTTGCCGCTGGGGTGGCACGCCGTCTGGGCCGATGCGGCCGGCACCCGTTCGGAGTGTCCCCTGGTGGTGACCCCGCGGCGGCTGCGTACCACCGAGGCGCTCGCAGGGCGCCGCAGCTGGGGACTCACGGCCCAGCTCTACTCGGTGCGCTCCTCGCGTTCCTGGGGGATTGGCGACTTCGCCGATCTGGCCGACCTTGCCGCCGTGGCCGGCGGCGAGGGAGCGGGCTTCGTCCTGGTCAACCCACTGCACGCCGCGGAGCCCCGCCCGCCGGTGGAGGACTCGCCGTACCTGCCCACCACCCGGCGCTTCTTCAACCCGCTGTACATCCGGGTGGAGGAGATTCCGGAGCACGCCTACCTGGACCCCCGGTCCCTGGCGGAGACGGAGCGGCTGGCCTCGCGCCTGCGCCTCGCCAACCGGGAGTTGGGGCTGCTGGACCGCAACGCCAGTTATGAAGCCAAGCTCGCCGCGCTCGAGTTGGTGTTCGGCGTCCGCCGGGGCCCGGCCCGCTCGCGGCAGTTCAGCGATTTCTGCCGTGACCAGGGGCAGGGGCTCGACGACTTCGCCCTGTGGTCGGCCCTCGCGGAGTCCCTTGGCCCGTCGGCCCGCGACTGGGACGACGCCGCCTCCTCCCCGGACACCGGGTACGCCACGGCCCAACGGACGGCGCTCGCGGACCGAATCGAGTTCCACCGCTGGCTGCAGTGGATCTGCGACCAGCAACTGGAGTCGGCGCAGGACGCGGCCAGGCGGTCCGGCATGGACATCGGGATCGTGCACGATCTGGCGGTCGGTGTGAAGCTCGGCGGCGCCGACGCGTGGGCACTCTCCGGCGTCCTCGCACAGGGTGTGACGGTGGGCGCGCCGCCGGACATGTTCAACCAGCAGGGCCAAAACTGGACCCAGCCGCCGTGGCACCCGGCGAGGCTGGCGGAATCCGGTTACGCCGCCTACCGAGACATGCTGCGGACCGTGCTGCGCCACGCCGGCGGGATCCGGGTGGACCACGTGCTGGGCCTGTTCCGGCTCTGGTGGATCCCCGAGGGAGCCGGGCCAGGCGAGGGCACCTATGTGTACTACGACCATGAAGCCCTGATCGGGATTCTCGCCCTGGAGGCCCAGCGTGCGGGGGCCGTCGTGATCGGCGAGGACCTGGGTGTCTTCGAACCGTGGGTGCGGGACTACCTCGCCGAACGGGGAATCTTTGGCACCTCCATCCTGTGGTTCGAACGCGACGACGCCGGACCGCTGGCGCCTGAACGCTACCGGCAGGAGTGCCTCACGAGCGTCAACACCCACGACCTGCCACCCACCGCCGGCTACCTGGCCGGCGCTCATGTCACGCTGCGGGAGTCGCTCGGGCTGCTGCGGCGTCCGGTCGTGGAGGAACGGGCCGCCGACGCAGCAGAGCAGGAAGAGGTGCTGGCCCTCGTGCGGGAGCGCGGGCTGCTACCGGAGGCTGAGCCTGGTGCTGGGGTGCAGGCCACCGTTGAGGCGCTATACGAATTCACCGCCCTCACGCCGTCGTCGTTACTGGGCGTGGCGCTGGTCGATGCCGTCGGGGAGACCCGTACGCAGAACCAGCCGGGCACCAGCACGGAGTATCCCAACTGGTGCATTCCACTCGCGGGACCGGACGGCGTCGTCCTCATCGAAGAGCTACCGGAGAATGCCAGGTTCCATTCCCTTCTGAGCCGGGTACAACAAGCCCTCCGGCCGGGCGCGCGGCCCGGCGCCCGCACGGGGCCAGGGGCGACGGACGCGTAGCAGGCCAGTAGCACGCCGAGTGGCAGACGCCGGCCCGCACCAGTAGCCGCTACTGGTTTCAGTGCTGTTGCACTTCGCTACCCTCGGCCCCAACGGCAACGGGGACAGCCCTGCTGCCCGTGCGTCCGGGGAGGAAGCAAATGAGGCGAGCCGCGAGGATGGCCGGGGCGGCACTGGCGCTGGCGCTGGGACTATCCGGCGCCGTCACCGGGACGGCCGGCGCGGCGACGAGCTACAGCTTCGCGGTGATCGGCGACGTACCCTACGGCTCAACCCAGCTGGGCCTGTTTCCCAAACGCATCGCGCAAATCAACGCTGACCCGAACGTGAAAATGGTCAGCCACCTGGGCGACATCGGCTCCGGCAACTGCTCCAGCAGCTACTACCAGAAGATCAAGTCCAATTTCGACAAGTTTGTGGATCCGCTCGTCTACACCCCGGGGGACAACGAGTGGGCGGACTGCCACCGGGCCAGCGTCGGCAGGGGGAACCCGTTGGAGCGGCTCGCCACTGTCCGATCGGTCTTCTTTCCGGCCCCCGGCCGCACCCTGGGCCAAAACGCGATCCCGGTGTCCGCGCAAGCGGGCTACAAAGAAAACGTCTCTTTCGCCGCAGGCGGCCTGACCCTGACCACGCTGCACATTGTCGGCTCCGAGAACGACCGTAAGCCATGGACCGGACTGGGCTACACCTCCCCGACACAACCCCAACTCACCGAGGAGGCTGACCGGGTCGAGGCCACCATCGCCCAGATCAGGAGCACCTTCGTCGCGGCAAAGTCCGCCAACAGCAGGGCCGTGGTGCTGCTGACCCAGGCGGACATGTTTGCACCCGGCACGCAGGGCTCCGGCTACCGCAGGGCATTCCACAGCATTGTCCGCGCTCTCGCCAGCGAGGCCGCGCTCTTCCAGCGCCCGGTCTTCCTCTTCAACGGGGACAGCCACGGCTACGTCAAGGACAAGCCGCTGACCACCACGAAATGGAAGACGTTCTACGGCCTCACGGGCAGCGTAGCGAACCTGAGTCGGGTGACCATCGAGGGTGCTTCCAGCGTCGACGAATGGGTACGCGTCAACGTCGTTTCCGGCCCGGAGGTGCTCCAGATTCAGCGTGTCGCCTACACCTAGCGGAAGGTCGTGAACCGGCCTTCCGTGCTCGGCGAGCATCCCGGAGATGCCTCCGGCCAGCGTGTCGTTGCGGGGTGGGGCGCCGGGGTGATAATTTCACTTGCCGCCTGAAATTCGCGGACAAACATGCCCCTCGTTTTCCCCCTCCCGGACGCATTACCGCGCACCAGAAAGGCCGCAATGGCGCTGCTCCTTCCCGACACCCTGCCGACCCTTCAGACGGTCACCGGTAGGTTCGTCCTGGCACCCTTTACAGCTCTCGACGTCGAGCCGCTGGCGCGCCTTCTGGCCCGCGATGAAATCTGGTCCCAGGGCTTTAGCGACAGCGAGGCCAGGCCCGTCGGTGACGCTGAACTGACGGCGTTTGTGGACCGCCGTTTCGCCGGACTGCAGGTTTTTTCCGTGTACCAGACACTGCCGCTGGGACAGTCCCGGTTCGTCGGAACCACCGGCATCACGGAGCATGAGGACGCAACCGAACGCGTGAAGATCGGCCGGACGGTGCTGGACCCGGACCTTTGGGGCGCCAAGGTCAACCACGAGGTCAAGATCACGCTGCTCGACTGGCTGTTCTCTTGCGGGGCCGGACGGATCGAATGCGACGTGGACGCCCGCAACCAGCGGTCGCTGGCCTCGCTGGTCCGGTTCGGCTTCACGCCCGAGGGCACCCGCCGCCGGTCCTCCCGCAACATTGACGGACTCTGGCGTGACTTCGTCATCCTGTCGCTGCTGACCGAGGAGTGGCCGGAACTGCGTCCCCGTGCGCTGGCCTCCCTGGCGGGACAGATGCCCGCCGGGCTGCTCGCGGTCTAGGGGGCCTTGCTTCTGAGAGACTGACCCTCGTGAACACTCTCGATGCCGATACCTCGACGCTGTGGATGGAGGTTGAAAGGGCGTGGCCGGAGCTCCCGTGGGAGGTGGCCGCCTTCAGGCACGGCGCGTTCCATCACGTAGCGGTCCTCGGCTCTTCTGCCGTCGTGCGCGTCGCGAGCGGTTCCGAACACACCCACCGGACGCAGGGCGAGCATCAGAACCTGAGGACCCTGGCGGCCATGGATCTTCCTTTTCGTAGTCCTGTTGCGCTCTCCGAACCGCGTTCGGGACCGACGTGGTCTGCCCAACTCACCAGCGTCGTCCCGGGCGACCATCGAACCGGCCTCTCCTGGGCGGAAGTCAGGGAGGCTCTGGAGATGGTTCTCGCCGGACTCCGGGAAGCTGGGCGACCTCCGGGTGCGCTTCGTCCGGTCAGGCAGGCGTGCGGAGGCGGAGACTGGCCGGGCGTCGTGGACCGGATTCTCCAGCCTCTGGACAGGGCCGCACGGAACGCCGCCGGACGAGTTGTCGCGAACGTGTTGGACGCAGAATCCACGGCCGGAACGACGCTGGTGCACGGTGACTTCGGCCTGCACAACATCATGTGGACAGGCACCCAGCTGTCCGGCGTCGTGGACCTCGACAACGCCTGCATCGGTGACCCGGCAATCGACCTGGCGCCGCTCATCGGAGCCTTCGGCTCGAGCAGGGTCGCCGACCTGGCGGACAAGGAGATGATCGCCAGGGCACGAGCCCATCGGGCCTCTCTGCCGCTGCAAGTGGCCGCCGCCGCCGAACTGGTAAACGACTCGAAGCTCAGGGACTTCGCGCTGGGGAATTTCCAGGCACGGTTCCTCACAGGCACCCTTGAGGATCCCAGCCAGGGGTGACGGCCCAGCCGGCGGGCCCCTAAGTGGCGGCAGACCGGAAGCTGGATCGGGTGGGCGCAGAACACAAAAAAGCCCCGGAATCCATGAAGGATTCCAGGGCATTTCCTGTTGTGCGCGGAGGGGGACTTGAACCCCCACCCCCTTTCGAGGACTAGCACCTCAAGCTAGCGCGTCTGCCATTCCGCCACCCGCGCAGGTGGTATTTCCGGGAAGAATTTCGCCTTTCAGCGTTTTGCTTTTCTCGGAAGCAGCGAGAAAGACTCTACACGAAGATTCCGGAAACAAATAATCGGGGTCTGCCGGGGCGGTGTGGGTAGGCTGAAGCCAGCACTGAGCCACTGCCACGAGGAGCGATATGACTGACATTCGGCCCGAAGACGAGGTTGTCCGGATCTGCCAGGAACTGATCCGGATCGACACCTCCAACTACGGTGACGGTTCCGGACCGGGAGAGCGCGCAGCCGCCGAATACACCGCGGGACTGATCACGGAGGTCGGGCTGGACGCCGAGATCTTCGAATCCGCACCCGGCCGCGCCAGCGTGGTGACCCGGCTGGCCGGCGAGGATCCTTCTGCCAGCGCGCTCGTGGTCCACGGCCACCTCGACGTCGTCCCCGCGCTGCGGGAGCAGTGGTCCGTGGACCCCTTTGGTGCGGAGCTCAAGGACGGCCTGATCTGGGGCCGCGGCGCCGTGGACATGAAGGACATGGACGCCATGATCCTTTCCGTGTTGCGGGATTTCGCCCGGACCGGCCGGAAGCCCAAGCGCGACCTGATCTTCGCGTTCTTCGCGGATGAGGAGGCGGGCGGCAAGTACGGTGCCGGCTACGCCGTCGAACACCGGCCCGAACTCTTTGAGGGCGCAACCGAGGCGATCTCCGAAGTGGGCGGCTTCTCGGCCACCATCGGCGGACAGCGCACCTATCTACTGCAGACCGCGGAGAAGGGTTTGTCCTGGCTGCGGCTGGTGGCTCACGGCCGTGCCGGCCACGGCTCCCAGATCAACACGGACAATGCCGTTACCCGGCTCGCCAGCGCCGTCTCACGGATCGGGGAATACCGCTGGCCGGTGGAGCTGACCCCCACCACCCGGCAGTTCCTGGACGGCGTGACGGAACTCACCGGCGTCGAGTTCGATCCGGACGATCCGGACAAGATCCTCAAGGAACTCGGCACCGTGGCCCGGTTTGTCGGCGCCACCCTGCAGAACACCACCAACCCCACCCTGCTCAAGGGCGGGTACAAGCACAACGTCATCCCGGAATCCGCCGAGGCCCTCGTGGACTGCCGGACACTGCCCGGCCAGCAGGACCAGGTCCTCGAGATCGTCCGCGAACTGGCGGGCACCGGGGTGGATGTCAGCTACGTGCACCAGGACGTCTCGCTCGAAGTTCCGTTCGCCGGGAACCTCGTGGACTCGATGATCGACGCGCTGCACTCCGAGGACCCCGGCGCGAAGGTACTCCCGTACACGCTCTCGGGCGGCACGGACAACAAGGCCCTGAGCCGGCTCGGCATCACCGGCTACGGATTTGCGCCGCTCATGCTCCCGGACGACCTCGACTTCACCGGCATGTTCCACGGCGTCGACGAACGGGTTCCGGCCGACTCGCTCAAGTTCGGCGCCCGGGTGCTGAATACCCTGCTGAGCAACTACTGAGCGGATCGCACCGAAAATGGCACCCACAGGCACGACGCCCGAAGACATCCTGCCAGAGGCTCTCCTGGAACGGATCCGTGCCCGCGCGGCCGGGTACGACCGGGACAATGCTTTCTTCACGGAGGACCTCCGCGAGCTTGCGGACGCCGGCTACCTGAAGATCTTCGTCCCGGCGTCCCAAGGCGGCCTGGGCCTGGGGCTCGCCGGGGCGGCGCAGCTGCAGCGGCGGCTGGCCACCGCGGCGCCGGCCACAGCGCTGGCGATCAACATGCACCTGGTGTGGACCGGCGTCGCCCATGTCCTGGCGGCCCGGGGTGATTCCTCGCTTGACTTCGTCCTGAAGGAGGCCGCGGAGGGCGAGATCTTTGCCTTCGGCAACTCCGAGGCGGGGAACGACTCCGTACTTTTCGACTCCCGGACCGAGGCCACCCCGCTGCCGGACGGAAGCTACGGATTCACCGGGCGGAAGATCTTCACGAGCCTTTCACCGGCGTGGACCAGGCTGGGCATCTTCGGCAAGGACGCCGCGGGGAGGGACGGCGAGGGCGAACTGGTGCATGGCTTCATTGACCGGGAGACCCCCGGCTACCAGATCCTGTCCGACTGGGACACGCTGGGCATGCGGGCCAGCCAGTCCAACACCACAGTCCTGGAAGGCGCCGTGGTTCCGCCCGAGCGGATCTTCCGGAAGCTCCCCGTTGGACCCAACGCGGACCCGCTGATCTTCGCCATCTTCGCCTGCTTCGAGACGCTACTGGCCGCGGTGTACACGGGGATCGGGGAGCGCGCACTGCAGTTGGGCGTCGAAGCCGTCAAGCGCCGCACCTCGTTCAAAAACGGCGGCCGCAGCTACGCCCAAGACCCGGACATCCGTTGGAAGGTCGCGGAGGCGGCCATGGCGATGGATGCGCTCTACCCGCAGCTTGCGACCGGGGCGGCCGACGTCGATGCCCTCACCGATCACGGCGGGCAGTGGTTCCCGAAGCTCGTTGGGGTGAAAGTGCGCGCCACCGAAACGGCACGCACCGTCGTCGACCTTGCGATCAGGGTTTCCGGCGGCTCGAGCTACTTCCGCGGTTCCGAGCTGGAGCGACTCTACCGGGACGTCCTGGCGGGAATGTTCCACCCGTCCGACGACGAATCGGCACACAACACGGTAGCCAACGCCTGGCTGGGCCCACTGGAGGGTTAGCCGCCGGGGCTTTGGCGCCGGGGTCCAGGACGGTCTGTTGGACTTTTTATACGGTCCGCTGGACCTGGATGACCTTGCGCCGTAACCAGAAGCGGCGCCCGCCGCCGACGTACAGGACGCTGCGCTCGAGTTCCCACTTACCGTATTCGGAGTGGGCCGCAAGGAGGCGTCGCGCCTCCGGCAGGGAATCCTCAGGGCTGACCGTCAGCACGAGGTACTCGTACTGACGCGCATAGTCCCGCTCCCGACGGACCGAGCTGCTCAGAAAATGTTCCTTCATTGCTCTCCATTTTCGTCTTTTTCGGGCTAACGTGAAGTCATGAGCATCGATCCGCGTGTCGCGCTTCAGGCCCTTACCTCCGCCCTTGAGGAGCACTTGGCCGCTGCGGCGGCGCGGCGGGGAGACGGGGACCCCGCGGTCGAGGCGGCCTTCTTCGCCGTTGCCGATGCCTTTGAAGTCTACGACGACTCCCTCTACGAAGCGTATGGCGAAGTGACACCCCTTGAGGTCATTGACGAGGAAGATGACGACGAGGAAAACGAAGACGTCGACGACGAGGAAGACCTCGAACTCATCCAGGATTAGTGCCGCCGGTGGTTTGGGACTGAACCCACGCCACTTCGTCGGCCAGTAAGTCGAGACCCTTTCCGACGGGGGTGTAGCCCAGTTCGTGGGCCGCGCTGGTATCCAGGGTCATGGGCGTCCGCCACGGATGGTCCCCTCGGTCGGCCGTGGCTGGCACCCGCTCTATCTCTCCATTCCAGCCCAGTTGCGTGGCAATGGCCTGCACAATCCGGAGAGCCGAGGGGGTGTCTGGATCGGCGGCGTTGAGGACTCGGGGCGCCGGCTGCGCTACCAGAATCTCGATGAGGGCGGCGGCATTGGCGGCTGCGCTGAGGTGATCGACGGTGTTTGGATCGGCCACTTCGATGGTGGGCTCCCCGCGCAGCATGCGCTCAACGATGCCTTTTGTGCGGGCGTTCCGGGCCCACGGGCCGTGCACTTTCGACGGGCGGATCACGGTTACCGGCAGGCCCGAGTCGAGTGCCGCTAGTTCGGCGGCGACCTTGCAGGGCCCGTACCCGTCCCGGCTGAAAGGGTTCACGTCGTCACCGGCCGGCGGAAGCGTGCGAGTGTCTTCCCTAATCGGCGCGTCGAATTCCGGCGGCTCGTCGCCGTTGACGTGCCTGCCCACGGCGTCGGTGTAGACCGCACGGCTTGACACCAGGACCGGGCAGGCGACCGAGGCCATCAGCGGAAGCACGGCCCTGACCTCCGCGGCCGAATAGGCAACGAGGTCGACCAGGAGGTCGGCGCCGGGGCCCACTAGCTCCTGAACTCGGCTAATGTCGCTCCGCTCGATCTGGTGGAAGCGCACCCCTGCCTGAACCAGCTCGGCAGGCATCCGGGCACTGCTCCGGCCGGTCACGTCCACGGTCCATCCTGCTTTGGCGAGCCGCACTGCGGTCATACCGCCAATAGCTCCCGTTCCTCCTAGAAGAACCGCCCGCATCGTCTTCCCCCTATGTCGCGACTATCCTCACCGCACTCTAACGTTCGCGGAGGGCGACGATGCGGTCCGCACCGGTTGCCACTCATAATGTCTGACCCCCGCGGTTGAATTGGTTCATGGGAATCGGTGCAGCTCTCATCGCTCGTCCGGCCGGAAGGCCCGGCGGTGATGTGCACGGCGTAGGCCATAATCTTGCCGGGGTCCTTGGCCGACTTCAGGACCTGTGCGCGACTGCGGTCGCGGACTCATCACTGATGGACTTTGGCGAGGCGTCCGGGTCCGCGGGCCAAGTCGAGGAAATCTCCCGGGCCGTGGAGTACCTGCAACTGGTGGCTGCCGGGGCCGTGGACCGCACCCGCAAGGAAGCCGCCGCTGCCGGCAGTGCCCGGGTGCTCGATGACGGCTACCGCAAGAGCTCCGAGTTCCTCCGGGACCGGTTGCAGATCAGTGCCGCGGAGGCGCACCGGCGCCTGTCCCTGGCCGGGGACGTGCTGCCCCGCACCGGGATCACCGGCCAGCCCGTCCCGCCCGTGCGCGAGGAACTCGCCGCGGCCGTGGCCGCCGGGGCCGTGCCGTCCCGCTCCGCGACGATCATCGCCCAGGCGCTGGGCCGGGTCCGGGGCGTCTGCGACGCGGAGACCGGCGCCCGGATGGAGCACGCCCTGACCCGCACCGCGGCCGAGCACGACCCGGACTTCCTGGCCCGGATCGCGAGGCGCTGGATGGACGCGATCGACCAGGACGGCGCCGAACCCTCCGAAGAGCTCCTCCGCCAGCTCCAGGGAGCCTTCATCCGCAAACCCCGCCACGGCCTGCAGCACCTGGAAATCTTCGCCACCACCGAACAGTTCGAACACCTCCTCACCGTGATGAACACCGCCACCAACCCCCGCACCGCGGCGGCCGGAGCCGGCGGAGCCGAGGGCGAATCGGGCGGCAGTGACACCGCCGCCGACGCGGATTCGGCGAGTGCTGCGGACGGGTTCGTGCCGAACCTGCTGGACCGGCGGTCCCGGCCGCAGAAACTCCTCGACGGCCTCGTCGGCGGCTGCAAAGCCGCCCTCGCCTCCGGCGGGCTGCCCGCCGCGGGCGGACTCCGGCCCCAGGTCATGGTCACCATCGACTACCGCGACCTCCTCGACCGGCTCCACCAGCTGACCGACGCCGGGGAAGCTGGGAAGTTGGAAGGGACCGTGGACGCAGCCAAGTTCGGCTGGGCCGGGGACGCCCGCGGACCTGGCGCCGACGCAACCGGCCCGTTCGGGTTCGCCGGCACCGGGACAATGGCGTTCACCGGGCCCGTCACCGCCGCGACCATCCGCAAAATCGCCTGCCACGCCGACATCATCCCCGTCCTCCTCGGATCCCGGGGCCGGGTCCTGGACATCGGCCGCACCACCCGCATCTTCCCGCCGCACATCCGCAAAGCCCTCACCGCCCGCGACCAAGGCTGCGCTTTCCCCGACTGCACCATCCCCGCCCCCTGGTGCGAAGCCCACCACCTCACCTACTGGTCCCACGGCGGGCCCACCAGCACAGACAACGGAACACTCCTGTGTTCCCACCATCACCACCTGATCCACAAAGAACAATGGACCATCCAGCCCCGCAACGGCATCCCCTGGTTCATCCCGCCACCCCACCTCGACCCACACCAGACACCGAGACGAAACCACTACTTCCGCTGCTGAACACTCGGTCTGGTCGCCAGCTGGGAGTCCGTCACCACCCGGTCGTGCCGGGGCCGCCCTTGAACGGGCCAACGATCCGCGAGGTTATCCACCCTCCGTAGAAGTCACCCTCCTGCGAGGTCACCTGCTCGCCGTCGACCGTGCAGGAATCCATCTGAGCCGGGTAGAGGGCCACCCGGCTACTGAGCGCCTCGAAGCCCCGGGTGGGTTCCGGGTAGGTCCACCCGGCACGGGGAACGACGACGCCCCCGCCAACGACGTCGAAGTAGTGCGCCTCTCCCTTGAACTCGCAGAAGCTGGTGCCTTCGACCGGGACGAGTACACCGGCAGCGAATGCGTCCATTGGCAGGTAGTAGACAGGGGGATGACTCGTCTCCAGGACGCGAACGGCATCCGTCGTGTCCACAATTACCTGTCCGCCGAGCCGCACGACCACGCGTTCCGATCGCGGCTCAACCCGTGGCGGGCGCGGGTAGTCCCACACCGATTCTTGCCCCGCCTTGGGTTTGATGGGCTGGGGACGCCGGAAGAATCCCGAAATACCGTGCGCTGGAGTCATGTCCCCATGGTGACATGCTCGGCTGGGATACGACCCTGAATGCCGGCGGAGCCAGCCCGCCTCCCGCCCGCGGCCTAGGCTCCGCTGGAGACGTCCTCTAGGGCCACGGCAATCTCCGGCGGCAACGGCGCCAGCGAGGCGTCCAGGATCTCCTTGAGCTGGACAGCCGTCCGGGGTCCCACCACCGCTGTCGCCACCCCATGCTGTGACAGCAACCAGCTGAGGGACACGTCCAAGGCGGTCCGGCCCAGCCCCTTGGCGGCCATCGCGACCGCCTCGACAACGCTGGAGGCGCTCCCTTCAAGGTACGGCTCCACGTAGCCTGCCAGCTTCTGGTGCGCGGCGCGGGAGTCGGCCGGAATGTGGCCGCGGTACTTGCCGGTCAGCACGCCGCGCCCCAGCGGGCCCCAGGCCATCAGGCCGAGCCCGGCGTCCTCGATGGCGGGAATCAACTCGCCTTCGGGCTTGCGCTGCAGGAGCGAGTACTCGGACTGGCAGGCGACCAGGGGGAAGCCCGCGACGGCGGCGGCTTTCGCGGTCTGCCAGCCGTTGAAATTGGAGACACCCGCGTAGCGTGCCCGGCCGGAGCGGACGGCGAATTCCAGGGCGGAGAGGGTTTCCTCCAGCGGCACGTTAGGATCCCAGGCCTGGGCCAGCCAGAGGTCCACATAATCGGTGCCGAGCCGCGCCAGGCTCGCGTCAAGGCCGGACAGCATTCCGTTGCGGGAGGTGTCGACGCTGTGCCGGCCGCCCGACGTCGTCAGCCCTGCTTTGGTGGAGATCACCACTTCGGAGCGGGCGACGACGTCGCCCAGCATGCTGCCGAGGAGTGCCTCGGCGCGGCCGCCGGCGTAGGACGCGGCGGTGTCAATCAGCGTTCCGCCCCCGTCGACGAAGGTGCGGAGCAGGCCGGCGGCATCCTGCTCATCGGTCTCACCGGCCCACGACATGGTGCCAAGGGAAAGGGACGAGACACGCAACCCACTGTTGCCGACATAACGCTGCTGCATGCCTGCAAGCTTACGATGCTCCGGAACGTTCATAACGTAGGGTCTATAAACGTGAACTGGTTAGAAGCAGCCTTTCTGGGCCTTGTGCAGGGACTGACAGAATTCCTCCCGATTTCCTCGAGCGCGCACCTACGGATCGTGGGGGCGTTCCTGCCGGACGCGGCCGACCCCGGGGCGGCCTTCACCGCCATCACCCAGCTGGGCACCGAGACCGCGGTGATCGTCTATTTCTGGCGCGACATCGTGCGGATCGTGAAGGCCTGGTTCGGCTCGCTCACCGGCAGGGTGTCCCGGCAGAACCCGGACGCACGAATGGGCTGGCTCGTGATCCTGGGCAGCCTCCCGATCATCGTCCTGGGCCTGCTCTTCCAGGATCAGATCGAATCCGTCCTCCGCAGCCTGTGGATCGTCGCCACGACGCTGATCGTCTTCGGCATGATCCTGGCCGTCGCGGACGCCGTCGGCCGCCAGGAACGTGACCTGACCAAACTCACCTACAAGCACGGCATCTACTACGGCCTCGCCCAGGCGATGGCCCTGATTCCCGGGGTCTCGCGCTCCGGCGGAACCATCACCGCCGGACTGCTGATGGGCTACACCCGCGAAGCTGCGGCCCGCTACTCCTTCCTGTTGGCCATCCCGGCGGTCTTTGGCAGCGGCCTCTACCAGCTGTACAAGGTGGTCACGAAGGAAGGCATCACCGGACCGTACGGCCTGCCCGAAACCGGCCTCGCCACCGTGATCGCCTTCGTGGTGGGCTACGTCATCATCGGGTGGTTCCTCAAATACGTTTCCACCCGCAGTTACCGTCTCTTCGTCTGGTACCGGATCGGCCTCGGGCTCGCGCTGTACGTGCTGCTCGGTTTCAATGTCATCAGCGCCTAGCACTAGGCTTGGTCTGTGAAATCCTGGACCTCCCGCCCCGTTCCCCAGCTCCCGGGCAGCATGCCCGCGCTGCGACTCTTCGACACCGCCAAGGGCGGCCTCGTCACCCTTGAAGCAACGGGGGAGCAGTCTATGTACGTGTGCGGCATCACGCCGTACGACGCCACCCACATGGGCCACGCCGCCAGCTACGTCGCCTTCGACCTGCTCAACCGCGCCTGGAGGGACGGCCGCCAGCAGGTCGCCTACGTCCAGAACGTCACCGACGTCGACGATCCGCTGTTGGAGCGTGCGACGGCGACCGGCGTGGACTGGCGTGAACTCGCCGCCAGCCAGATCGAACTCTTCCAGACCGACATGGAAGCCCTGAATGTGCTGGCCCCGGACAACTATGTGGGCGCCGTCGAGGCCATTCCGCTGATCGTTCCGGCCATCGAATCCCTCGTCCGCCGCGGACTGGCCTACCGGGTCGCCGGCGCCGCGGGCGAGCCCGACGGCGACGTCTACTACGACGTCGAAGCGGCCGGGAAGCACTCCGCCGAGGCCCGCGACGCCTGGACCCTGGGCTCCATCTCGGGCCTGGCAGACGCCGAAATGCTGGAACTCTTCGCCGAACGCGGCGGCGATCCGGGCCGCGCCGGGAAACGCCAGGCCCTGGACCCGCTGCTGTGGCGGGTCGCCCGGGAGGGAGAACCCAGCTGGCCCGGCGGCGAACTGGGGGAGGGGCGCCCCGGCTGGCACATTGAGTGCACCGTCATCGCCCAGAAGTACCTGCCCGCGCCCTTCACGGTGCAGGGCGGCGGATCCGACCTGATCTTCCCGCACCACGAAATGGGGGCGGGCCACGCCTACTCCCTGAGCGGGGTCCCGCTGGCCAAGCACTTTGCGCACGCCGGCATGGTGGGGCTGGATGGCGAGAAGATGAGCAAGTCCAAGGGCAACCTTGTGCTCGTGTCCAAGCTGCGGGCCGCCGGCGAGGATCCGGGCGCCATCCGGCTCGCTATCCTGGCGCACCACTACCGCAGCGACTGGTCCTGGACCGAGAACGGCTTCGCCGAGGCCAAGGACCGGCTGCGCAACTGGCGCGCCGCCGTTGCCCTTGCTCCGGCAGGTTCCGCCGGGCCGCTCATCGAAGAACTGCGGGCCGCGCTCTCGGACGACCTGGACGCCCCTCGCGCCGTCGCCGCAGTGGATGCCTGGGCCGCAACGGCCCTGGCAACCCGTCCGGCTACCGAGGCCGACGCCGGATCGGACGCCGGTTCTGCCGCTGACGCGGCGCTGGTGTCCGACGCCGTCAACGCCCTGCTCGGCGTCGAACTCTAAAGCGTCCGACCCTAGGGTTTGTCCTTGCCACGCCGCTTGAGGTAGCGCTCAAACTCCCGCGCGATCGACTCGCCGCTGGCCTCGGGCAGGTCCGCCGTGTCCTTGGCCTCTTCCAGCTGGCGAACATAGGCCGCGATCTCCGGGTCCTCGGTGGCGAGTTCGTCGACGCCGCGCTCCCAGGCGTCGGCGTCCTCGACCAGCTCCTGCGTGTCCAGCGGGACCTGCAGCAGTTCCTCGATCCGGTGCAGCAGGGCCAGCTGCGCCTTCGGCGAGGGCGCCTGGGCCACGTAGTGCGGCACGGCGGCCCAGAGGGACACCGTGGGCAGCCCAGCCAGCAGGGCCACCTCGGCGAGCACCCCCACGATCCCTACTGGTCCCTCGTACTGGGAAGCTTCCAGGTCCATCCGCTCACGCAGCGCGGCATCGTCCGTGGAGGCGCTGACCGGGATGGGCCGGCTGTGCGGCACATCGGCCAGCAGGGCGCCGACCAGGATGACGTAGTCCACCTTCAGCGCCTCGGCGTGCACCAGCAGCTCGGCCGTGTAGGCGCGCCACTTGTACGACGGCTCGGTGCCCTGGACGAAAATAACGTCCACGTTGGAGCTCGGGACGCTGGCCTTGAAGATCCGGGTGGACGGCCACTTGATCTTTCGTTCGCCGGAAGCGGTGCGCCGGATCGTCGGCCGGGTGAACTGGAAATCGTAGTATTCGTCGGCGTCAATCGAGCCGACTTTCTTGCCGCCCCAGAGCTTGTTCAGGTAGCGAAGGGCATCGCTCGCGGCTTCGCCGGCGTCGTTCCATCCCTCAAACGCCGCGAGCATCACCGTGATGCGCTGGCCCTCGGGTACGGGCTGCAGCAGCCGCTCCGGCTCGGGCGTGACGCCCGTTTCGGTGGTGTCTGGCTCGAAGCTATTCATGTGTTCACCCTACGTCCAACTTGCGGGGGAGCGCAGGCAGGCGGGCACTGCAAGTCCCCTGAAATTCGCCGACGGCGTAGCCCGGGCGGCGCACCGGGGCCGCACCGTAGACTGGAGGGCATGCGATCCCCAGCTTCCCAGCCCCTGCTCAAAGCCGCGTTATGGGACATGGACGGCACGATCGTGGACACCGAACGGTACTGGATCGAGGCTGAACACGCCCTGGTCGCCGCCCACGGCGGAGAGTGGTCGCACGAGAAGGCAATGCAGCTCGTCGGACAGTCGCTGGTGTTCTCGGCCGGCA
Organism: Arthrobacter sp. KBS0702; assembly: GCF_005937985.2. Taxonomy (NCBI): domain Bacteria; kingdom Bacillati; phylum Actinomycetota; class Actinomycetes; order Micrococcales; family Micrococcaceae; genus Arthrobacter; species Arthrobacter sp. KBS0702. The sequence continues at coordinate 1,820,551 of NZ_CP042172.1, forward strand.
TCCTGCAGGAAGCCGGCGTGGAGCTGGAAGTGCGCGAAATCATCGACACCCTCACCGGGCACGTCGTCAGCCTGGTCCGGGAATCGGTCCCGTGGCGGCCCGGGGCGCGAGAGCTGCTCGACGAACTGCACACGGCCGGCGTCCGCTGCGCCCTCGTGACCATGTCCGAGGCGCCCCTGGCCCGCGAGATCGTAGCCAGCCTACCCAAACCGTATTTTGAATTCCTCGTCACCGGAGACACCGTCACGCAGGGCAAGCCGCACCCCGAGGCCTACCTGAAGGCCGTTCAACTCCTGCAGCAGCACGACCCCGAACTGGACCACCGGCACTGCGTCGCGCTCGAAGACTCGGCGCCCGGAGTTGCCGCGGCCGTGGCTTCCGGGGTGGTCACGGTGGCTATTCCGCACATCGTCCCGCTGCCTGACGATCCGCGGCGCGCAACCTGGGACACCCTCGCCGGGCGCACCGTCGCCGACCTCGAGGAGCTCGTCACGCTGCGGCACGCAGACGCCGGGTCTTGGAACCTCGAACTGGAACGCTCGGGCAGCGGAGGCCGGCTTGACTGAGCCGTCGCCGCAGAAACCGCAGGGGGACGCCGAGGAGCGGCCGTACTCCTTGCGCGGGGGGATCCCGCTGGGCCGGATCATGGGAATTCCCGTGGTGCTGGCGTATTCGTGGTTCGCTATCGCGGCCTTCACCGTGATCGCCTATGGGCCGGTGCTCGCGCACAACGACCCGCGGCTCGGTGCCACCGCGTACCTGGTGGCCTTCGCATACTCGGTGCTGCTGTTGATCTCGGTCCTGGTCCACGAACTGGCCCACGCCCTTACCGCCCGGCTGTACCGCTGGCCCACGCGGAAGATCGTCCTTAACCTCTGGGGCGGCCACACCCAGTTCGAAGACTTCACCGCCTCACCGGGCCGGTCCGTGCTGGTGGCCATGGCCGGCCCCGCCGCCAATCTGGTCCTCGCGGCCGGCGGCTGGCTGCTGATCTCCGGCGGCCAGCTCACCGGCGTCGCGGATACCCTGGCGAACATCTTCGTCTGGGCCAACCTGCTGATCGGCGTCTTCAATGTGCTGCCCGGCCTGCCGCTGGACGGCGGCCGGCTGGTGGAATCCGCGGTCTGGAAGGCCACCGGCAGCCATGAAAAAGGCACCATCGCGGCCGGGTGGGCCGGCAGGATCATCGTGATCGCCCTCGCCGTCTGGTTCGTTGCGTTGCCGCTGCTCAGCGGCAACCGCCCGGACACCTCCCTGATGCTGATCACCGTCCTGGTGGGCAGCTTCCTCTGGCTCGGCGCCACCGCTTCGATCCAGCAGGCCCGCTACCGGAGCCGGCTGCACTTGGTCGACGCCGCCGCCCTCGCCGAACCGGCGCTCGGGCTGCCGGAGACCGCCACCGTGGCTGACGTGCTGCGGCACTCGCCGGCCGGGGTCCCCGCCGTCGTGCTTTACGGTGCGGATGCACGGCCCGCCGCCGTCGTCGACGAAACTGCTGCCGCCGACGTTCCAGCCGCGCTGGCCGGCACGACCCCGGCAACCGCCGTTGCCTATCCGCTCGCCGCGGGCGCGTACGTGAAGGAAACCGACCGGGGCGCCGAACTGCTGGCGTACCTGGCCCAGCTCGAGGGCTCCGACTACGCGGTGGTCAACGACGCCGGCTCGGTTACGGGGCTGCTGCGGCAGTTGACCGTGCTCAATGCCCTGACCGGCAAGCAGCAGCGCGGCAGCGCGGGCACCCCCGCCGGGGGCGAAGGCCGAAATCGGGACCGGAACCGGTAGAGTTACCTGCCGGTCGTGAATTTTCCGGCCCACGAAAACGGGCCGGTGCCAGCCGCCACAGCCGCGGCCACCGAAGCTTTTACAGGAGCGAGGAACATTCCATGAGCAGCGACACCGCCGCCAACGCGACCCCCAGCGGGGAGAGCACCGCCGTCGACAGCACAATGGCGCCAGCCACTGAAACAGCCACTGCGCCGGTGGGTGCCAACCGGCGCCGCGGACCGTTCCGAGAGGGTGAGCGGGTCCAGCTCACCGACGAACGCGGCCGGATGAACACCATCAGCCTTGAGGCAGGCGGCGCGTTCCACACGCACCGCGGCTTCCTCAACCACGACGAGATCATCGGCAAGCCGGATGGCTCGGTTGTGGTGAACAACGTCGGCCAGCAGTACCAGACCCTGCGCCCGCTGCTCTCCGACTTCGTGCTCTCCATGCCGCGCGGCGCTGCCGTGGTGTACCCCAAGGATGCCGGCCAGATCGTCACCATGGCGGACATTTTCCCGGGCGCCCGCGTGGTTGAGGCCGGCGTTGGCTCCGGCGCGCTGTCCATTTCGCTGTTGCGCGCAGTGGGGGACAACGGCTACCTGCACTCATTCGAGCGGCGTGAGGAATTCGCGGACATTGCCCGCGGCAACGTCGAGACGATTTTCGGCGGCCCCCACCCGGCGTGGCAGATCACCCTCGGCGACTTCCAGGAGGAAGTCGTCCGGACCGAGGCCCCGGGCTCCGTGGACCGGGTGGTCCTGGACATGCTGGCCCCCTGGGAATGCCTCGACGCCGTCGCGACGGTGCTGGCTCCCGGCGGCGTCTGGATCAACTATGTCGCGACTGTTACGCAGCTGTCCCGAACCGCCGAGGCCATCCGCGCCGACGGCCGCTTCACCGAGCCGGACGCCTGGGAGTCGATGGTGCGAGGCTGGCACCTTGAGGGCCTCGCCGTACGTCCGGACCACCGGATGGTGGCCCACACCGGATTCCTGCTGGTCACCCGCCGGCTGGCCGACGGCGTCACCGGCATCTCCGTGAAGCGCCGCCCCTCCAAGACCGAGTTCGACGCCGAGGATGTCAACGCCTGGACTCCCGGCGCCGTGGGCGAACGGGCAGTCTCGGACAAGAAACTGCGACGGGCGGCCCGCGATGCGATCGCCGGTACCAACGTCAAGGACACTCCCGGGGATACGAACTAGTCCGCATTCCGGAAGTCTTCAGCAGCACGGCCGTCTTGGGGCTAAGGTCTTAATAGAAGTACTGAAGGGGCTGATGCACGATGGAGACTCCCAACAACGAGAACGGCCGTACGCCGGCGCAGGACGAGGACCTGGCCGCCGGCGCGGCCGACCGGCCCGAGCCATCGGTGGCCGGCGAGGTTGACCGTTACGCGGCGGCCGAGCTGTCCGTCGCCGAGCGCCAGGTCAATATCCTGCGCGACAAACTCCGCCATATCGACCGTCAGCTCGCGGCCGCCACGCAGAACAATTCCAAACTCGTCGGCATGCTGGAGACGGCCAAAGCGGAGATCCTGCGGCTGAAAAACGCCCTCGACCAGGAGGGGCAGCCGCCGTACAGCTTCGGCACCATCCTGCAACTGAACCCGAAGCGGCACCCGGCCCCCGGCAGCAGCGGGCAGGCCGCCACTGAAGAGTCCGTGGACATCTTCAACGCCGGGCGCAAAATGCGGGTCGGCATCAGCCCGCTGGTGAACATCAACCAGCTCGCCGTCGGTCAGGAAGTCTTGCTCAACGAGGCCCTGCTGGTGGTCGCCGGACTGGGCTACGAGCGGGCCGGCGACCTCGTCACGCTCAAGGAACTGCTCGGCTCCGACCGAGCCCTCGTGGTGGGCCGCGCCGACGAGGAGCGTGTTATCCGGCTCTCCGGCGCCCTGCTGGCCCAGAAGCTGCGGGTGGGCGACGCGCTCTCAATCGACTCCCGCACGGGCTACGCGCTGGAGAAGATTCCCCGCTCCGAGGTGGAGAACCTGGTCCTCGAGGAAGTTCCGGACATCACCTACCAGGACATCGGCGGCCTCGGCCCGCAGATCGAACAGATCCGCGACGCCGTCGAACTGCCGTTCCTGCACCCGGACCTGTACCGGGAGCACGGCCTCAAGGCACCGAAGGGCATCCTGCTATACGGTCCCCCGGGTTGCGGCAAGACCCTGATCGCCAAGGCCGTGGCCAACTCGCTGGCCGCCCGGGCCGCCGAGCGTGCCGGCAAGACGGACATGAAGAGCTACTTCCTGAACATCAAGGGACCTGAACTGCTCGACAAGTACGTCGGCGAAACCGAACGGCATATCCGCCTGATCTTCGCCCGTGCCCGGGAGAAGGCCTCAGAGGGCAGCCCGGTGGTGGTGTTCTTCGACGAGATGGATTCGCTGTTCCGCACCCGCGGCACCGGCATCTCTTCGGACGTCGAGACCACCATCGTGCCGCAGCTGCTCA